>JAKANS010000263.1 GCA_021823625.1 bacterium
CGTATGAGAGGTGTACCCACTCATCGGTTCGCCGGTGTCGGTTCTGTCGGCGGCGCGGTTACTAAGACCGCGCCGCCGCCAATGCTGGTTGCAGGTTTCACTCTCATCGAGCTGCTGGTGGTCATCGCGATCATCGGGATTCTGGCGGCGTTGCTCCTGCCGGCCTTGTCGCGGGCGAAGGAGAAGGCGCAGGCGGTCGGTTGCCAAAGCAACCTGCGACAGATCAACCTTCGTTACCGGATGGTCGTGGATGACGTTCCTTACGGTCACTTGAACGACCCGGTCGTTGGGCGTTGGTTTCTTGCCGAAGACGGCGTGCCGGAGTTGGGTTGGCTCTGCCCCAGCGCCTCCCGCACACCCGCCTACTTCTTCCCGGGGACCGCCCTGACCGCCTGGCGTTTTCGGGACATTTATGTCAAAGATCGTGATCCCGCGTCCATAAAGTTGGGGCCTGAACCGCTGCCTCGCCGGCCGGTGCGCATAGGCAGCTACGGTGTCAACGCCTGGCTGGTCTGTGACGTGCTCTTTCTCTGGCAATCTTTCCCTGAATTGTTCTTTCGCCGCGAGAGCGAGATTCTCCTTCCCGAAGCGACGCCAGTCATTGGAGACGCCGACCGTCCGTACACCTTTCCCCGCGCAACTGAACGTGCCTGGCCAAACTTGAACACAGGGCGATTGCTTGACGACCCAGGCACTGAGGGGTGGGTGGTGGATACTTTCGGGATGGTTGACTACCTCCTGGCCCGGCACGGACGCCGGCCACACCCGCCCCCGGAAAACTGGCCGCTCGACTTGCCGTTGCCGGGCGCCGTCAACATGGCTTTCTTTGATGGGCATGTCGAACCGGTGCCGCTGGAACGCCTTTGGCAACTCTACTGGCACAAAGACTACGTGCCGCCCGCCAAGCGGCCGGGGTTGAAATGAAACCGTGCCCGACCATGAAATCGTCTCGGCCAAACACACGCGTTCAAGCGTCGGTTCGACGCGGCGTTGGTTTCACCTTGATCGAACTGCTGGTCGTTATCGCGATCATCGCGATTCTGGCGGCGCTGCTCCTGCCCGCTTTGTCGCGGGCGAAAATGAAGGCGCAACAAATCGGCTGCCTGAACAATGAACGGCAGATCAACCTCAGCCTCAGGACGCGGCTCGAAGACGAGCCGGGCACCAGCCTCGGCAAACAAGCCTTGGTCGAATGGTATGCCTTTGAGATGGGATTGCCCCAAAACGGCTGGGTTTGCCCGGCTGCGCCGCCGCGCAAGAGCCGGCCCTCTCCGGGCTGGCGGGAGCAGGTTTATGGTTCGGCGGAATCTGCATGGCAAATTGGTGCGCCCGGTTCACTGGGAAACTTGACCTGGAAAGAGTGGATGATGGAGTTCTACGTGGGCTGGGAGACCCGGACCAATTACCCCATGTCCCGGACTGGCAGTTACGGGTTCAATCGCCAGCTCGAATGCTCGGAGCGATTGACACGCCCGGAACGCCTGCCTCCGCCGCCCGGTGGATGGCTGGACCAGTTCGGCGACGAGACCCAGATAGTCCAGCCTTCCCTGACGCCTGTCGTCGGCGACTGCGTGGGTCCAATGGCATCCATGTTCGCGAAGAGTTCGGCTCCCATCAACCTTCTGTACGTTTTGAATCCGGAGCCGCGCAGCGACGGCACGTTTTTCTGGATGGGCCCCGCCTGGCCCCCAACACCCTATGCGATCCCTCGCCATGGCGGACGACCAGCCCGAGTGCCAACCGCCTGGCCCTCAAGTATTCGGCCTTTACCGGGTGCGATCAACGTGGCGTTCTGGGACGGCCACGCTCAGATCGTGCCCCTGGAACGCCTTTGGCAGCTCTATTGGCACAAGGACTACGTGCCGCCCGCCAAGCGGCCGGGGCTGAAATGAAACCGCGCCCGACCATGAAATCGTCTCGGCCAAACACACGCGTTCAAGCGTCGGTTCGACGCGGCGTTGGTTTCACCTTGATCGAGCTGCTGGTGGTCATCGCGATGCTTGGGATTCTGGCGGCATTGCTCTTGCCTGCCTTGTCGCGGGCGAAGGACTCGGCCAAGAGTCTGCAGTGCCTGAACAACCAGCGGCAGCTTGTCCTGGACCACCGCCTGGCGCTGGATGAGGCCGTCAGGGAACAACTGGACGATCTCGAAGTGATCCGCTGGTTTGTGAGGGAGATTGGAAGCGGGCCAACTTGGATCTGTCCCCGCGCGCCCGTAAAACCCGGGCTCGATCCGGGGTATCCGATTGAGGGCAGAGCGGATGAAGCCTGGCACCAATGGCTGTTCAAAAGCACGAGCCTGCACTTCGATGCCCTGCTGGTGCCGGGGGAGCCAACGGGCCAACGCGCGGGGAGTTATGCCTTCAACGGCTGGCTGCGACTCCCGTCCGCGCGCATCTTCGAGTTTTCAAAGGGAGACCAAAGGCGCTTCTTCACGACCGCCGGCTCCGTGGCAGCTCCCGGCTTGACCCCCGTGACGGCGGACAGCGTGTGGGCCTTTACGTATCCCCGGGCGGACCATCTGCCCGCGACCGATTTGTGGGAAGGCACACTGGCGAATGATCCGGGGCCGCAGATTGGCATGCAGTACCTCACCATCCCGCGCCACGGCCGGCGCCCGTTTTCGGTTCCCCGCACTTGGCCGGCTGGCCAAAGGTTGCCCGGCGCGATCAACGTCGCCTTCTTCGACGGCCACGTGACGTTGGTGCCCTTGGAGCGATTGTGGCAGCTCTGCTGGCACAAGGACTATGAGCCGCCGGCGAAGCGGCCGGGGTTGAAATGATACGACAACCGCCCGATTGGGGCGCGTTCCTTGAGCGCCTCAGCTTCCCTCGGCGCGAGACCGGTTGTACGATTGCCGCGTGAACCGTATCCGCCTGCTGTCCGAACAGGTCGCCAACCAGATCGCCGCCGGCGAGGTGGTCGAGCGGCCGGCCAGCGTGGTGAAGGAGTTGGTCGAAAACGCGCTCGACGCCCAGGCCACGCGCATCACGGTGGACGTGCAGGCCGGCGGGCGCAGCCTCATGCGCGTGACCGACGACGGCCTGGGCATGAGCCGCGACGACGCGCTGCTCTGCCTCGAACGCCACGCGACCAGCAAGATTCAGCGCGCGGAGGACCTCGCCGCCATCGCGACGATGGGCTTTCGCGGCGAGGCCTTGCCCAGCATCGCCAGCGTGAGCCGGTTCACCCTCACCACACGCGAGCGCGACGGCGAGGCGGTCGAGGCCACGCAGGTGAACATCGCCGGCGGCAAAATGCTGGACGTGCGCGCGGCGAGCGGTCCCACCGGCACGTCGGTTGAGGTGCGGCAACTGTTTTTCAACCTGCCGGCGCGGCGGAAATTCCTGCGCAGCGAGGAAACGGAGCGGACGCACATCCAGCATTACCTGTTGCTCGCGGCGCTGGCCTTTCCCGAGGTCGGCTTCACGTTCACGCACGATGGCCGGCTGGTGTGGCAACTGCCACCGCTGCCGCGTGGACAGGACATGGCGTCGCGATTGGCCGCCTTGCGCGAGCGCTTGCGCGCCTTGTACGGCGCGGAGTTGAACCTGCTGCCGGTGGATTTCACCGGTGGACTCGCGTCGTTGCGGGAAGTCGAGGACGAGGAACCGATGGAGTTCAACGAGCGGCCGGGATCCCAGACTCCAGATGCCGGATACCGGATACCAGACTCCGGTGCTGGACCAACGCCAGGCGGCATCCGGCATCCGGCACCCGGCATCCGCATTTGGGGCTTCATCGGCGCGCCCGGCGTGTCGCGCTCGACGCGCGAAGACCAGCACGTGTTCGTGAATCGCCGGCCGGTGGAGAATCGCGGGCTGAACTTCGCGTTGCTCGAAGGGTACCACACCGCGCTCATGAAAGGCCGCTACCCGGTGTGCTGCCTCTTCCTGGAGATCGATCCGGCACAGGTGGACGTGAACATCCACCCGGCGAAACGCGAGGTGAAGTTCCACGCCGAGCGTCAGGTGCGGTCGCTGGTCACGCAAGCGGTGCGGCGGGCGCTGCTGCGGTTTCACGCGGCGGGAGCGGAACTTGGAAGTCAGAAGCCAGAAGGCGGAAGTCGGAACGCGGAAGGCACAGACCGGGTGCCGCAGGCTGGGTCGAGCGCAAAACCGACAGCAGCGGAGCCGGGCGGTTCGAGTCACCGCCACCTGGACTTTGGCGACGTCGCGCCGGGCTTTCCGAAGTCCGCAACGCTTCCGCCCGGCGAAACGCCAACGCTCCGCCCGGCCGTTCCGCCCGCCGCTGTGCCGGTCCCACCGCGGACGTTGCCGCCAACGGAACTCCACCCGGCCCCGCCATCGTCGCCACCCGCGAGCGACCGGCCGCCGGCCGCCGGCATCCAGCATCCGGCATCTAGTATCCGGCATCTGGCATCCGACCTCCGGCCTCCGGCCTCCGGGCCGACGCCCTTGCTGCGCGTGCCGTTGCGGTTGGTGGGCGTCGTCGGCCGGCTGTATGTCGTCTTGGAAAGCGACCGCGGGTTGGTCTTGCTCGACCAGCACGCGGCGCACGAGCGGATTTTGTTCGAGCGAATGCTGGCCCAGCTCGAACGCGGCAACGCGCCGAGCCAGCGCCTGCTGTTGCCTGAGACGGTCGAGCTTTCCACGCGCGATGCACACTTTTTACGGGAACTGCTGCCGACGCTGGCGCGGCTCGGCGTGAGCTTGAGCGAGTTCGGCGAGCGCACGTTTCTGCTGGATGGCGTCCCGCCGTTTGTCCGCAGCGCGAACGCCCGGCAGTTCGTGATCGAGTTGGTGGACGAACTCAAAGCGGCGGGCCAGGAGGTCAACGCGCTCCGGCTGGGCGAACAGGTGGTGGCGAAGACGGTCTGTCGGCATGCGGTCAAGGCGAACGATCCGCTCGCCGGGCCGGAGCTTCAGAATCTTGTCGAGGATCTGCGCCGGTGCGCAATGCCGTACACGTGCCCGCACGGCCGGCCGACGTTGATCGAGATGAACTACCGCGAGTTGGAGAAGAAATTCGGCCGCGCGCAATAAAGACAGGCCGCGGCGCATGGCGGTTGAGGAACCGCGGCTCGGGCTTGAGCGCCTGCGCCGCCAGCCACCGGCTTCGAGATATTGGCTGCAATGGCCTGCATTCGGGTTAGGATGGCGCCCGCCGCTGGCTGGGCGGCCTTTATGGACAAACTGTTGCTCATCGACGACGAGACGGACATGCACTACTCGTTTCGTCGCATCTTCGATTCCCCCGAAATCGAGCTGAGCACCGCCGCCAGCGGCGAGGAAGGATTGCGTTTGATCCCGAAGCTCAAGCCCGATCTCGTCATCATGGACATCCGGATGGGCGGCTTGAACGGCTTGGAAACGCTGCGCCGCATCCGGCTCATGGATGCC
>JAKANS010000002.1 GCA_021823625.1 bacterium
AGCGGGCTTGCGCTTCCGCGGCGCTCATCGTCTTGACGCGCGCCAGGGGCACGCGCTGGCCGAGGGTGCGCTCGTGGAGGCTCTTGAAGCTCAAGATCAGCGTGGTGCGCTGGCGCACCAGCAGCAACCGGCGGCGCAGCAGGTCGCGCACGGGGCGGGTCTGGCGGTCGTGAATGTGGCCGGTGGGCAGCAGATTCAGGCGCAGCAGTTCGGCCAGGAAGCAGGCGTCGGAGACATCGTCGCTGTATTTCATCCCGCTGTACGGTTGCATCGCGGCCGGGTTGGCGAGCGCGACGTGATAGCCGTGATCCTGGAGGCCGTCCACCAGCCAATACCAGTTGAAGGTGGACTCGATGGCGATGGTGGCGATCCGCTGCTGGTAGGGCTGGAGCAGTTGGAGGATGGCGGCCAGATCGCAGGGGAGTTTCTTGTGGACGAGACGCCGGCCGCTTTCGTCCATGAGGCCGCAGAGGGCGTTGTTGCTGTGCAGGTCAATTCCGACCAGGATCTTCATAGGGGTTCTCCGGTGGGTTGAGGATTGAGGTTTGTGGTCACACCTCAAACCACTCACCCGCCTGCCGGATAACCACGTTTCACTCCAGCGCCAGCTCACGCTTAATGCTCTACAGTGCTTGATAATGGTTGCTGGCTGTCGGTCTTCCTCCGGCGATTCTGCGACAGATGGGTCACTGCCATTTGATGCTTTGGCGCAATCAGGCAGCATTGCTCATGGATCGGGCCCATCGGCGAGGATCGTCCGTCTGCCCCCACCAGGTCGCAAGCTGTTTCTTCAGCATTTCCTCCGCTTTTGAGGCGCCAGGACAGGCCGAACTGGTTTTGCAGTTCGGAGGCATCGCCCCAACATCGCTGTCGGGGCGATGCAGGCTGGCAGAAGCGCCGGCAAGTGCTAACTGTTCCGCGTGCTGCACGAACTGGAACCGCCACTCTCCGCCGAAGCCGTGATCGCCATCCACGGCGCGCGCGAGCACAACCTCAAGAACCTCTCGGTCGCCATTCCCCGCGGCCAGTTCGTGGTCGTCACCGGCGTCAGCGGCTCGGGCAAGAGCACGCTCGCGTTCGACCTGCTGTTCGCCGAAGGCCAGCGGCGCTTCCTCGACTCGATGAACACCTACGCCCGGCAGTTCGTCGAGCAAATGGCCCGCCCGGACGTGGACCTCATCGCCGGCATCCCCCCCACGGTCAGCATCGAACAACGCAACTCCCGCGGCGGCGGCAAAAGCACCGTCGCGACTGTGACCGAGATTTACCACTTCATCCGGTTGCTGTTCGCGCGGCTGGGCACACCGTTCTGCCCGGACTGCCAGGTGGCGGTCGAGCCCCAGACGCGGGACGAGGTGGGCGCAAGGCTCCAAGCCGAGCTGAAGCGCCGCGGCGATCTCTTGCTGCTGGCGCCGGTGGTGCGCGGACGGAAAGGCTTTCACACCGAGATCGCGGACTGGGCCCGCAAGCGCGGTTACTCCGAGCTGCGCGCCGATGGCCGGATGTACCCCACCGACGAACCATTCCGGTTGGACCGCTTCCGCGAGCACAACGTCGAGGTGGTGACCGGCGTGCTCGAGGCCAAGCCGCGACGGGCTGCGCGTGGCAGGCGAGGCGCGTCCAAGGCGATGCCTTCTGGCCCCACTCCGGCACCGCAACAACTCGTGGACGAGGCGCTCGACATCGGCAAAGGCACGCTGTTCGCCTTGGACAACCGCGGCCAGCTCACGACGCATTCGACCGAGCGCGCCTGTCCGTCCTGCGGCAAATCTTTCGCGCCGCTCGATCCGAAGTTTTTTAGTTACAACTCCGCGGCCGGCTGGTGCCCGCGCTGCCGCGGCTTCGGCGAGCTGTTCTACCTGCCCGAAGACGTGGACCGCGGCGCGCGCGCGGATGCGATTGAGGAATCCTGGTGGGGCTGGCAGGAAGGCCAGCGCGAGGTTTGCCCGGAGTGCGGCGGAGCGCGGCTGAATCCGGTGGCGCGGGCGGTACGGCTGGTGGTCGTCGGCGCGAAGTCGAAGTGTCAAAAGGCCAGCGCAGCACCCACCATCGACACACTCGGCGCCTTGTCAGTTGACGCGGCGGCGGAGTGGTTCGGGCAATTGAAGTTGGCCGGGCGCGAAGCCGAGATTGCCCGCGACATCCTGCCTGAAATCCGCGAGCGGCTGCGCTTTCTCCGCGAAGTGGGCCTGGGCTATCTCCAGCTCAGCCGCGCGGTCACGACACTTTCCGGCGGCGAAAACCAGCGCATCCGGCTGGCGGCGCAACTCGGCTCCAACCTCAGTGGCGTGCTCTACGTGCTGGACGAACCGACGATCGGCCTGCACGCGCGTGACAACGAGCGGTTGCTCGAGGCGCTGGCCAAGCTCAAGGCGCGCGGCAATTCGTTGGTCGTAGTCGAGCATGACGAAGCCACCATGCGGTGCGCGGATTGGATTCTCGACCTCGGCCCCGGCGCCGGCTTGAACGGCGGCCAAGTGGTTGCCGCCGGCACACTCGAGGAGTTGCTGCGGCACCAAGATTCGATCACCGGGCAGTGCCTGCGCGAACACGCGAAGCTGCCACGGCCGGCGCGGGGCGAGCGAAGGCCGGTTAGAAGTTCGAAGGCCGAAAATCGAAGATCGAAGGAAACCCGAAAACCGAAATCCGAAATGGGCGGCGGTGCGGCCGGAACGCGATCCGCAAGTTTCGAGTTTCGAGCTTCGGAGCTGCAATGGCTCACGCTCCGCGGGGCGGCCGTCCACAATCTCAAGAACCTCACCGTTCGTTTTCCGCTGGGGCGGTTGGTGCTTGTCACCGGTGTCAGCGGCTCGGGCAAGAGCACCTTGATTCGCGAATGCCTCCTGCCCGCACTCCGGGCCACGCTGAAGCCGGAACCGGAGAAGTCCGCCGTGCATCCGGCATCCGGCATCCGGCATCCGGCATCGGGGGACTGCCTCTCCGGCCACGAGTCCATCGCGGCGGTCTATGAAGTCGATCAGGCGCCGATCGGCCGCACGCCGCGCTCGACGCCGGCGACCTACGTCGGCTTCTTCGACGACATCCGCGCCCTGTTCGCCCAAGTGCCGGAGGCGCGGATGCGCGGCTACGGGCCGGGTCGATTTTCGTTCAACAGCGCCCAAGGCCGGTGTCCCGAGTGCGAAGGCGCCGGCGTGGTGAAGCTGGAAATGAACTTCCTGCCGCCGGCCTTCGTGCGCTGCGAGACCTGCAACGGCCTGCGATTCAACCCGGAGACGCTCGACGTCACCTTCAACGGCCGGAACGTCGCCCAAGTGCTCGATCTGAGCGTGGCCGAGGCGCGCGAGTTCTTCGCCGCGCAGCCACGCATCCGGCGGGCGCTCGACGCCTTGCACGACACCGGGTTGGACTACCTGAAACTCGGCCAGACCAGCCCGACCTTGAGCGGTGGCGAAGCGCAGCGCGTGAAGCTGGTGACGCATTTGCTGACCGGGTTGAAGCCGCAGCTCGAATTGCCGGCGCCGGCCGGGCGGCGCACGAAGCGGAACCTGTTCATCCTGGAAGAACCCACGATTGGCCTGCACGTGGCCGACGTGCGCCGGTTGGTGGAGGTGTTGCAACGCCTCGTCGATGCCGGGCACAGCGTGATCGTGATCGAACACAACCTGGACCTCATCGCCGAAGCGGACTGGGTGATCGACCTCGGCCCCGAAGGCGGCGAAGGCGGGGGCCGCATTGTTGTCGAAGGCACACCGGAAGAAGTGGCGCGCCAGCGCGGTTCCCACACCGGCCGCTATTTGCACAACACGCTGAGGAATACCTGAACGGCTGACGCGGGCGGCGTGGCCGCGAAGGAATCGGCTTTCAGACTCCGCCAATCCGGCGTTAGATGCCGCCATGCGCATCACCGGGGGCAGTTTGGGCCGGCGGCAGTTGAAGGTGCCCAAAGGGTTTGCCGTTCGACCCACGCCGGACTTGGTCAAGCAAGCCGTCTTCAACAGCCTGGGCGAACGCGTGGCTGGGGCGCGGGTCCTGGAATTATTCGCCGGCTCGGGCGCGCTGGGCTTCGAATGCCTGAGCCGCGGCGCGGCCAGTGTGATCAGCGTGGAAAAATCCACCCGGCACGCCGCCATGATCCGCGAGAACTTGCTGGCCGCCGGGCTCCCGCTGGACCGCTTCGAGTTGCGCACCCAGGATGCCTTCGCCGCACTGCACCAACTCGCGGCGGCCGGAATGGAGTTCGATCTCATCCTCGCCGACCCGCCGTTTGGCGAGAAGAACGTCGGCCGCCGCTCGCAATCGTTTTCCCAGCAACTCCTCGACGAACCGGCGCTGCCGCGGTTGCTCGCCGCCGGCGGCCTGTTCATCCTCGGCCATGCGCGCCGCGACACGCTCACGTTGACCGCGCCCTGGCGGGAGCGAAAATCGCTCAAACACGGCGACTCGGTGATGACCTTCCTGGGCCTGGATCGTCCGGTCGATCTGTCCGCCGCCACGCCAGCCGCGGCTTGAAGCGCCCGCGACAGGTCATCGAACGCGCGTCACCCGCACGGAGCGCACCAACAATTCCGAGCCGCCGTTGAAAAAGCGGAAGTCCGCGCCGCCATTTTGGGATCCAGCAAAGCGCGCGTCGCCGACGCGCCACACCGCTTTTCGCCAGACGCCGCTGTCCCGCCGCTCGACGATCTGCGCGTGGCTTTTGTACGCGCCGCCCTGCGGTGCGCTGGCGTCGGTCGAGTCGTATTCGAGCGCGATCCGACCAGTGCCGGCGTCGAGAAAATCCAATTCAATCTCGTACACGTTTCCGCCGCGGCGACAAAACTCGTCGGCGGCGTCGAGGTAAAGGTACCGCGCGGGGACCTGTCCGGGCACGCACCAGCACCGCGCGCCGCTGCGCTCCACCACGTCATGCGGGCCGTCTTCGAGTTGCAGCGCGGTCAGGCCGTCGCTCCGGTCCGGCGTGGCGGCGACGGTTGGCGCATCCGCGAACCGTGTGTCCACGTAGGCGGCCCGGTTGGTCTCGAACTCGCGCACCAGCCAGAGCAACGTGTAGAGGTCCACCACCTGCACTTCGTCGCCAGCCGCCTGCTTCAACTCGGCGCTGACGCGGGCGTACCAGCTCGGCGTTTGCAGAATCGACCGGCAAACGATGAACCGTGGGCGCGGCCCGCTCGCCAGGTCCGCGATCGCGAGCGCGGCTTTGGCGGGGTCGCCGGGCAGGTCGGTGGCCATGCGCAGGTAAGGCATCCCGGCATGCACGCCTTGCCGCGGAATTTTTTGCGCGACGATGCCGTCCGGCGAAAACCGGGCATAGGCGTCGAGGCCGTCCGGCGAAAGGCCGCGCGCAAACCCGTCGATGACGAAGCCGGTCAGCGAAATGTCCCAGCGCTGATAAAACTCCTGGCAATGCCGCTTCCAAGCCTCGAGTCCAGACGGCAAACCAGAGTGCGGCCGCGGCGGCGTGAGGTAACCAGGATTGAGATAGCCCGCGCCGGAGTCGCCGGCCACAAACCAGTCGTTGGTTGTTGCGCGTTCGCGCGCCCAGGACATGCCCAGCGGGAAGCGCTCGGCGAGGTTGGGGTTGAAGGCCCACGACAGCGGCACCGCGCCGCGCGCCGGGTCGCGCCACATGCGCGGCAATTCGCGGTACAGCCAGGCGGCAGAGTCGTAGTCGCCGACGTAATGCGCCACAAACCCGCGCCGCGGAATGCGCCCGGCCGCGTCGAGCACGCCCCGCGCGATGAGGCTCTCGCGGGTCGGCTTCGCGGGTTGCGGGTAGCGCGGCTTGAGCGGGTAGTGCTGGTAAAACGAGGCATTCGCCATCGCGCCCAGGCCCAGCGCATCCGCGTCCATGTAGGCGTTGAAGCACGACAGGATTTCCGCGTAGCGCCACTCAGTGGCGACTTCTTCGTGGTGGCCGCCCGCCGCCCAATTGCCGTCGCGATGGCGCGTGTACTTGTAGGCCCACGGCACGAAGCCGGCGACGTGGATCGTACCGTCGCCGCCGAAGCGCTCCCACGCCGCGCGCAGCAGGCGTTTGAGCGTGGCCACGTCCACGCCGGATGGCTGGCCGGGTTCGTCCACCGACGCTTCATCGTCCCAAACACCGAGGTCGAAGAAAACGCCCCGCCGCGCGATGACGAAGTCATGGTTCGACAGCGTGTGGTTCTCCGGCCCGGCCGCGTTCCAGCAGCGCAACCAGAAGGCGTCGAGGTAATAGCCCAGGCAGTGTGGGTTTGCGCGGCCGGTCTTCACGTAGTTCTCGATCAACCACGCATAGGCGTCGCACTTGGCGCTGCCGGTCGAAGGCAGGCCCGTGCCGGGAACCGTGCCCGCGCCGGTAAACAGCGGACCGCCGTCGGCCCGGCGCAAATCCACCTTCACCGCCAGGCGCGGGCCAGATTCGGTCAGCTCGCGAAACAGCGAACCCGCGGTGGGGTCGTACCGGAGCGGAAGCAGGTCGTCGCAGCCGGCAATGGTGGAGGCGAGGTTCGACGTGGCGGGCACACGTTCGTCCCAGACCACGGCGCCGCGATAACAATCGCGGAAGCGGCTGAGCAAATCGGCTAACGTCGCGACGCGCTCGATCGGCCGCCCCGCCAGCCAGCCGCCCGGCTGCGTCATCTGCTGCCACCAGAAATCGTCCGGGCTGGGAAGATAGCGCACGAACAGTCGCGACGCGGCGCGATTGGCCAAGCCTTCCAAGGCGGCGAGCAAGTGGGTTTCGTCCCAAAACCGGCGGCGCTGGACTTCGTCCTTGAGGTCGAGCTGGAACAGCGGCGTGGCGTCGTAAAACACGATCGGCGCTGGGGCCGCCCGCAGCCGCGATGGGCCGGCGACCGCCAGCAGGAGCAGCAGACAGCCCAGCCGAAAAAGCGTCCCGGCCAGGCGAGTTGCGAAGCGATGGACAAGCATGGGCAGCCAAGTTCGCAGGCCGATCGCGTGCGGGCAACGCGAATGCGTTTGCGGGCACACGCACGGCCGAAGCACTCGTTCTCAGCCCGGCTGAGCCGCGAGCGCGACAGTCCACGCGGAAAGCTCGCTGGCATTCGTCCAGAACCGCTGGCATGTTTCGCGCGTTCGGAAAGGCACCGCATGATTCGCTGGCGTTCGATCAGTCTCAACCGTGTCCTGGCGTCCGTTCTGAGCGCGCTGACCGCAGGCGCGGTTTGCCGCAGCGAGGGCGCGCAACCGCCCGCGAGGCTCGCGGATGTCCAGCCTTACCTCCGCCCCGTCAAAGGCACGAACGGCGTGACCGCGCTCGAGGTCGCATTGCGCCGCCTGGCGCCGGTGCGAGGCGCCGGACCGGCGATCTGGATGGTGGCGGTGACGCACATCGCGACGACGAATTATTACGCGCAACTCCAGCGGTTCCTCGACGCACAACCGCTGGTTTTGTACGAGGCCGTGCGGACCGAGGAGGGCCGGATGCCCAAGCACCGGGAAGGCTATTCGCTCCAGGCGGACCTCGCCCACGCGCTCGGACTGACGTTCCAGCTTGACGAGATCGACTACGACCGCCCGAACTTTCGCAACAGCGACCTGAACCTTGAACAACTCACGCGCATCCTCGCCGCCAACACGAACGCGGTTTCCGAACCCGGCGCCGGCGAAGGCCAGCCCGCCGCCGGCGCGGTCGAATTCGGCGCGCTGGTGCAGGCGATGAGCGGCGAAGGCCTCGTGGGCGGCCTGGCGCGTTTGGGCGTGTCGGTGCTGGCGTCCAGCACCCGACTCCAGGCCGCGACGAAGGTGGCGCTCATCGAGGTGCTCGGCCGCTTGCCGAACGACCTGACCCAAATCGCCGGCCTGCCCGCCGGGATGCAGCGGTTGCTGCGCGTGCTGGTCGAAGAACGCAACGAGGCGGTGGTGCGCGACCTGCGGGCGGCGCTGGCCGAAAAGCCGGCCCCAAAGTCGGTGGGCGTGTTTTACGGCGCGGGGCACATGGCGGACCTGGAGTTCCGCGTCTGCCAGGCGCTGGACTACGCGCCGATCGAGGACCGCTGGCTGACCGCTTTCGACGTGAATCCGCGAGCGCTGGGGATTTCGGAATTCGAAGTCGAGCTGACCGCACGGATGGTTCGGCTGCAGATGCAAGGCTTGGAGCGGACGATGTCCGAGCCCGACCCGACCGCGGCAACCAACCGTCCGCCCCCGCAGCCGGATCGGCCGGCCAAATCCGAGCCGCAATGATGCGCCTTTGGGCCGCCGCCGCGCTGGGACAACCGCCGCGCCCGCAGGCCGGCAGTCAAATCGGCTGGCGGCGGAAACGCCATTTCAGCAAGACAACCAAGGCCAACGGCCTTTTGCCTTGACCCTCGCAAACCCGCATTTGATGCTCAACCGCGCGTCCGCACTATGAACAGCAATACTCTCAAGGCTTTCCTTGCCGCCGCTTGCGCCGCCCTCACGCTGGGATTTCCCGACCTCGCAAGCGCCTCGGATGCTCCCGCTCCAACCGCCCCGACCCACAAGGAGTACCCGACCATCGGCAGCATCGAGCGCCTGGCACCGGAGCTGGACCGCCTCATCGCGCCGGACGCGAAGATCCAGAAGCTGGCGGGCGGCTTTGCCTGGGCGGAAGGCCCGGTCTGGAATCGCAAGACCGGCACGCTGCTTTTTTCCGATGTGCCCCGCAACGTGGTGTTCGAATGGAAAGCAGGCGTCGGGACCCGGGATTACCTCTATCCGAGCGGCTATACGCAGGCGCACCGCCGCGAAGGCAACGACCGGGAGCAAGGCTCGAACGGCCTGACCTTCGATGCCGAAGGCCGGCTGGTGCTTTGCCAGCACGGTGACCGCCGGGTGGCACGGTTCGAGCCCGGCAAAGGCTTCGAGACCCTCGCCCAGTACTACCTGAACCGGCGGTTCAACAGCCCCAACGACCTGGTTTACGATGCCAAGGGCAATCTGTATTTCACCGACCCGACCTACGGCCTGCCGCGCGATCCGGCGAACCCGGAAAAGCTCCTTGGCCAGGAACTGCTCCTTTCTGGGGTTTACCTGCTCCGGCCAAATGGCGAAGTGGTTTTGGTGGTGAAAGACCTCACCTTCCCCAACGGCGTGGCGCTCTCGCCTTTGGGCAAGCTCCTGTACGTGGCCGTGTCGGACCCGGAGAATCCGCGGATCATGTCTTACCCGGTCAAGCCCGACGGCACGCTCGATGCCGGCACCGTTTTCTTCGACGCCAAGCCGCTGATGGCCCAAGGCAAGGGTCTGCCGGATGGCTTGAAAGTGGACAAGGCGGGCAATTTGTTCGCCACCGGTCCGGGTGGCGTGCTCGTGATTTCGCCTTTGGGAAAACTCCTTGGCCTCATCAACCCCGGCGAAACGACGGCGAATTGCGCTTGGGGCGACGATGGCACCATCCTGTACATGACGGCAGACACCATCCTGTGCCGGATCAAGACGAAAACCCAAGGCACGGGCGACTGGCCCAAACTGAAGCCGTAGTCTCCGGCGACCAATTCGCTCCCCTGTGGCTGGTGCCGTGCTCAATCGCGTTCGCGCCTTGTTTCACACTCCAGCCCCACCCGGCTTGGGCTCCGCCGTTCGACCGCACGTTCAATCGGCCGCCAGTCTGACGACTGCCTTCGACGATCTGGTTTGTGAGTTGGGGCTGCCGACACGGCAGGCCGACTTGATCCGGGCCGCGGCGCTCTTGTGGCACGATCATTTGGAGGCCGCGCACCGCGTTGTCCAAGGCATGGAGGACCCGGATGGCAACTTCATCCACGCGATCATGCATCGACGCGAGCCTGACTACGCAAACGCGAAGTATTGGTTTCGCCGCGTGGGCGCGCATCCAGCCTTCGGCCCGCTGGCCGTGGCTGCGATCCAGTTTCTGGGCCAACAAACCGGGGACCCGCTCAAGAGGACGCTGCTGCCGAAAGGGAATTGGAACTGGGATCCGTTCGCGTTCGTGGACGAGTGCCAGGAATGTGCCCGCCTTCCGGCAGGCAACCTCCGCCTTGCCACGGCTGTCGAACTCCAGCGGCTGGAGTTCGAGACCCTGTTGGCGCATCTCTGCGCCCGGTAAAGCCACCAAGGGAGCCACGGTCAAATCGGCTATCTGCAAGGCGCGGTCACGGGAAACCGCGCTCACCGGCCTGAGCGGAAACGAAACCTTCTCTGAAAATCGGTAACCGGCAGCTTCAAAGCGTATGCTCACACCGCCCTTCTCAGGGGAAGCTGAGTACTGGCGTGGCAACCCTCCCCCCTCGATTGCACAGGTTGACGTTGTTAGTTTTCCTTCGAGAGCGTTTGGCTGCCAGTGCCTGACGCTGCCGGCACCGATTACCGCCGTACTCCGCGCTTCCAGTCACTTTGTCAATTCTCGTTCGTATCCTTCAGATGGTCAGGAAATTGGACATGAAAAAGTGCCGCTACGAACGCCCCGAACAGGGGCTCTCCGTCAACTCTCTGTAGCGATCTTCTGGCTCGCACGCAGGCAGGACACGAGCCTCGTGAGGATAAGTCCTGACTTGTGCTTAAGGTTCAGAAGGCGCGGGGATGCAACTGCCTCGCCAGGCAGTATGCCCGGAGTTTGATCGCATCTCACCGTCTTCACCGGAAGTTGAGAGGTGGCAGCAGCGGTCTGATCCAAAGTGGGTTTCCGATCTCGTGCGCTATCACGAGTCGAAGTGCGAGGCTGGCTGCTCCCAAGCAACAAAAAGCCCCGGCGGCACCAATGGGCCGCCGGAGTCGTTCACGGAGATTGCCCACTCAAGGCGAGGTCACCGCCCGGTAGAACTTGGTGGGAGTGCCGGCATCGAGCGGTACGGTGAACACCATCGTGCCACCGGTGTTGAGTTGCGAGGCAACCGGCGACCAAGTCACCAGGTCCGCGCTATCCTGCAAGGTGTAGGTCAAGCCGGTCTTGCCGGTGACCCAGATTTGCAGCCCGTCCGGAACACTGACCAAGGTCAGATGCGCCGCCGGGTCGGTCGGATCGGGCACGTCAGCCGGCACGTAGATGTTGTCGATGAACATCGCGTCCAGGCCCGCGGAGAAGTTGTTGTCCTTCACGTAGCGCCAGGTCAGCGTGTGCGTGCCCGCGCCGAGGCTGAACAGGTAGGTGCGCCAGGCCACCTCGCCGCTCCAGCGCTCGATGCGCAGGCCGTCCACGTAAAACTCGGCGAAGTCCCAATTGGCCTCCGAACTGACCCGGACGTCGAACGCCGCGGAGCCGCCGCGCGAATTGACCTGGAGTTGCAGGCTGGTGTCCTGGCCATCGCCAATGCTGCCCGAGCGCACCGCGAACTTGCCGGCGCTGGCCACGGACGACTGCAACTGCCACGGCCGGCTGGAATTGTTGACCCAAGGCGGGGCTTGGAGGTTCGCCGCGGTGAACGGCGGCTCGAAGGTGTAAGTGTAAGCCGTCGGAGCGAACTGCGCGGTGAGCACGTAGTCCTTGTCCATCACCAAGACCAACGGATTCGCGGTGGAATTGACCGTGCCCTGCCAGCCCGTGAAGGCGAATCCCCGTTCGGGCAAGGCCGTGACCGTCTGGGTGGAACCCACCGGGTACGAACCGGACGATGGGGTGACCGTGCCGCCCACCGGCGGCGTGATGTTGAGCGCGTAACTGTCCACGCGGTCGTCGTCCACGATGCTGAGCGTGGCGGTGTTCTGGAGCCCGAGAACGGCGCCACCTTGCGGATTCGTCAGGGAGAGCAGAACCGTGCGGTCCGACTGCGCAACGGCGTTGTCGATGATCGTCACCGGGAAGGTCAGCTCGCGCTCGCCGGGGTTGAACGTGAGCGTGCCGGTGGCGGACTCGTAATCCACGCCTGCGACACCGGTGCCGTCGGCGGTTGCGTAATCCACACTCACGAGCGTGTTGGTGGGGCCGGTGCGTCGGACGAGGATGTCGGCCTGGCCGCGGTTTTCGGGCACCGAATCGGTGGCGGAGCCGAAGGCCACCGCGCTTTGGCTGTCCTCGATGGTCAGCACCGCGCTGAGGCGCGCGGTCAACGAGTAACCGGGCGGCAGGTTGGTGAGTACCACGTTCACCGTCAGGTCGCCCCGCCCCTGATTATCGTTGAGGACCGGGATATCGAACGTCTTTTCCGTCTCGCCGGCCGCGAAGTTCAACGTGCCGTTGGTGGCGACATAATTGACGCCCGCCGTCGCCGTGCCATCCGCGGTCATGAAACGCACCGTCGCCGGTAGCGTGAGATCGCCGGCGCGGGTCACCGCGAGGGTGGCCTGCCCGTCGAGTTCCGAAGCGCGGTACGCGGCGGAACTGAGCTGGAGGATGTTCAGGCGGAACTTCTCATCGCCGTGGATGCGGGCAATGCGGTTGCGCGGGAGCTTGTTCACCATCGTGAAATCGCCGCCGATGACCACCGCGCTGTCCGGTTGGACCAGCAGGGTGTACACGGTGTCGTTGGCGCCCGAGCCGATGTCAAACGTGCTGTCGAGCGTGCCATCCGGGTTGAGCCGGGCGAGGCGGTTGAGGTCCTGGCCATCGTACTGGGTGAAGGCACCGCCCAGCATCACCTTGCCATCGGCGGTCAGGCCCGCCGCGTAAACCGTCGCATTCGCGCCCGTTCCCGGATCGAAACCAGCATCGAGCGAACCGTCCGCGTTGAGCCGGGCCACGCCGTGCCGCGGGGCGCCGCCGGCCAGTTGCAGCGCGCCTGCGATGACCACGCGGCCGTCCGGTTGGAGGGCAATGGCATTGACGGTGTTGTCCAACGTCGGGCTGAAGCCGGCATCCAGCGTCCCATCGGCGTTGAGCCGCGCGAGGAATGGCCGGCTGGCGTTGCCGACGTTCCGGAATGCGCCGCCAACCAGAATCTTGCCGTCGCTCTGAACCGCCAGCGCATTCACGGCGCCATCGAAGGCGGGTGCAAAGGTCGGATCGACCGCGCCGGTGGACTGGAGTCGCGCCAGGCGCTGGTGGCGTTGTCCCTGCACGTTGTTGAAGTCGCCGCCCAGCAGGATCGTGCCGCCGGATTCGACCGCCACCGCCCGCACGGCCGCGTCGGCACCGGCGCCGACCTTGAAGTCCGGATCGACGCTGGCGTCCGCGTTCAGGCGGGCGATGCGGTTCAGCGTGTTGGTGCTGAACTTCGTGAATTGGCCACCCACGACGATGCGGCCGTCGGGTTGCAGCGCCACCGCGAGCACGTCGGCATCGAAGCCGCCGCCCGGGTTGAGGAACGTGTCGAGGTAGCCGTCGTCGTGGAGCCGGGCGATGTGGTTGAGCGAAACCTCGTCCACGGCGGTGAACTTGCCGCCGAGCAGCACCTTGGCGTCGGCCTGGAACGCGACCGTCAGGACGGTGTCGTTCGCGCCGGTGCCGGGGTTGAATTCGAAGTCCACACTCCCCGGCTTCTCGTTGTCGATGATGGTGACCGCTGCCGTGGTGTTGGTGCCGAGAGTGGCGGTGAGCGGCAAGCCCACGCCGCCCGCGGTGCGCGCATTCGTGAGGGCCACGGAGAACACCTGGTCGCCGTCGCCGATCGTGTTATCGAGAATGCGGATGTTGAACGACTGGTTCGTTTCACCCGGTTGCAGAACCAGCACGCCGGTCCCGTCTTGGGACCGGACAATCTGGTCGCCCGCGAAAGCCAGCGTGCCGCGGGCACCGATGTATTTCTTGCCGGAGGTGGCGGTGCCATCGACGGTGGCGAAATCCACCTGCACCGGCTGCACGGGGCTGCCGTCGCGCTGGACGGTCAGCGTGAGAATGCGCGCGTACTCGTCCACCTGGTACGTACTCGCGGCGAACTGGAGCGAGCATTCGTCGTCGAGCACGAGCACCTGGCCATTGGTATTGGTGCCGTAAGTGGCGCTGGCATCCAGGTTGGTGAGCATCAGCGGCAGGGTCTTGTCGCCGTCAAACAACTCGTCGTCCAACAGCTTGACCTGGGCCACGGCCGTGGTCTGGCCCGGCGCGAAGATCACCGTGTAATTCGTCGCCGTGAAGTCGAGGCCGTCGATGGCCGTTCCGTTGGTGGTGGCGAGCACGTCCACCTGGAGCTGGTTCGTGACGATACCGTAGCGGCTGAGCGTGACCGGCGCGGTGGCGTCGCTTTCCAGGGCGCGCACAGTCGGCGCGAGCAACTCGACCACCGTGTCGTCGTCCAGGATGGTGAGTGTCGCGGTGGCCTGGCCGCCCAGCGGCACACCATCGCTCAAGTTGCGGAGCGTCAACAGCACAGTGCGGTCGGGCTGCACGATCCGATTGTCGTTCAGGCTGACGGAGAACGTCTGCAACGTCTCGCCGGGCGCGAACGTCACCACGCCGTTGGTGGGAATGAAGTCGTTGGTGGTGGCGGTCCCGGCCACCGCTTGGAAGGCCACGCTCGCCGTGCCGTTGGTGTCGCTGGTCCGGCGGACGGTGATCTGGGCCTGACCGGCGCTTTCGTACACGGCGTAAATCAGCGATGAGAATTCGACGGCGCCGTCGTTGTCGATGAGGGTCACCGTGCCTTGCGCGTTGGTGCTGAGGAGGGCTCCTGGCGCGCCTATGAGGCTGAGCTGGACCGATTCCATGAACTCCTGGATCGGATCGTCGATCGGGATCACCGGCACGGCCAGTGTGGCCTCGCCTTTGGGAATCACCAGTGTGTCGGGAATGGTCTCGTAGTCGCTGCCGTTGGCTGCGGTGCCGCTCACGGCCAGCTTGACGACCTGGTCCCGGTTGGTGGCGCCCACGCGACGGATCGTGAACAGACCTTGCTTGCGTCCTTGTTCCATCGCGATCGGGTCGGTGGTTTCCAGGCTCACGACGCTCGAATCGTTGTCCACGATCGTCAGCGTGTGCGACGGGTACACGTCGAACATTGCGTTCATCGGAACGGGCGTCACCGTCGTGTTGGTGACCAGGACGTTCGTCGTGCCGATCGTTTCGCCAGCGTCGTTGGTGAGCGTGATTTCGTTCGTGGTGACGATGTTACTGATCAGCGGAGCAGGTTCGACCAGCGTGAGCAACACCGTGCGGTCCGGCCGCGCGTTGGTGTCGTCGATCATCGGGAAGGCGAGGAGCTGGACGCGGTTGCTCACCGCCGGGTCGGGCACGTTGGTGAAGACCAGCCGGCCGGACGTGTTGGTGGCCGGGTAGTCGGTCCCCGGCACTGCCGTGCCACCGGTGACCTTCCAGTCCACAGTGACATCCGTGTCTTGGGCGGGATTGGCGCTGACGGCGACCGCGACGAGGGCGGTCTTGACGCCCTCCGAGAAAGTGGAGTTCTGGAAAGTAAAGCCCACGCCCGGCAACGCCCCGCTGTCGTCGTCGGCGATCGTCACCGTGTCCTGCATGGGCGAGCCCACGTTGTAGTTGGTGCTCGGCAGGACTTCGCAGATCACGGTCTCGTCGTCCTCGCGAACCTTGTCGTTCACCGGCGACACCCGGATCACGACGGACGTAGCACCGGCGGGGATGACACCGGCCGTGGTGATCGGCGCGTAATCCGCCACGGGCCGCGCCGTGCCCCCCACGGCGAGTTCCACCGTGAGTGCCTGGCGCGTATCGCCGACGCGGCTGAGCGTGAATTCGCCGACCGTGCTGGGCTCGGCAGCGTTCGCCGGGGTGGCACGCAAGGTCACCGTCGGCACCGCGCCATCCTGGATAAACACGGTGGCCACGCTCGGAGATCCCACGTTGTAGGTCGGGCTATCGGAAAGGATGATATCGACGCCATTGCCGCCGTCCCGAGCGCGGTTGTCCCGCGGTTGGATTACCAACGTGACGGACGGCTGGCCGGCCGGGATCGTGATCGTGCCCGACAAGGCCCGGTAGTCCTGGCCGTTGATCGCCGAGCCGCCGACCAGGTAATTGACGGTCAAGCTGCGGCTCAAATCGCCCGTGCGAGTAAACACCACCGATCCCGGGTCATTCCCGGTCTCGGAGGCGACCGAATCTTGGGCCAGGACCGTCAGCGTCGGCAGCACGTTGTCGCCGATGGTCAAGGTCGCCTTGGCGGTGCCCAGCGTGTACGTGGGATCGGCCAGCACCGAGACGGTGACGCTCTCATTGCCTTCCAAGTACAAGTCAGGCCGCACGTAAAGCGGCAACGGCACGGCGGTCACGCCAGCCGGGATCACCACGATGGACGGCAGCGGGGCATAGTCCGCGTCGTACGTGGCCGTTCCGCTGTAAGCCAGGCGGACGGTTACGGGCACGTCGGTTTTGCCGGACCGCAGCAGCATGAAGAGCGCGGAATCGCCGCCGTTCTCGCTCACGGCCTTGCTGATGGCCAGGATGGAAATGGTCGGTTGCGTCGGCGGGGTGATCTTGAAATTCATCTGCGCCTGGCCGGGCGTGCCCACCACGTAGTCGCCATAGGTCTGGAACCAGGTGTCGTTGCCGGTGGGCGCGAGCACCTCCCAGCCGGTCAGCCGCGTGTAGTTGGTGGCCAGGCCGTTGGTGGTGCCGCCGTTGCCGTCGTCCACGTTGGTCATGAACACGGTTTCTCGCTGCAAGGCGTACATCACGGACGCAGAGAGATAATGCAGGTCGGTCTTGGGCGCGTTCGTGGACGGCGTGATGGTGATGTTGGTTTGGAACACGCCCGTCTGAAAATCCACGAAGCTGAAAGGAATCTTGAGCGTCACGGGCCCGAGCAAGGTGGTCAACGGGTTCGTGTGAACCGTCTGGTTCGTGTACGCTTGGTAGTCGTTGGTGCTGACGGTGCCGCCGAGCGTGAACACGGCTCTGAGTTGCGTGTTCGTGTCGCCCGTCCGCATGAACGTGAAGATGCCCGGCGTTTGCTTCTCGAGGTCCACGTCCTTGGCGACCTGCACCGTCACACGCGGCTGTTCCTGCGCGAGAAACTCCAGTCCTTCGAGGTCGCGATCGGCCACGGTGACGATGGCGTTGAAGTTCAGCGGCGTGGTGAGGTAACCATGCAGGAACGCCGTGATCTCGTGGTCGCCGGAACTTTGGTTGATCAACGTGAAGCGGCCGTCGCTGTCCGTGAAGGTCGCCTGGAAGTCGTCGGCCAGGTCGGTGTTGTTGGTGAGCGCGCCGTTCGCCACGCGCACGCCCGCCACCGGCGCACCGCTGTTGTCGGTCACCACCCCGCTGATGCGGAAGCCGGTCGGCTCGCCCACGCGAACGACGACGTGCTTGCTCACCACCGCACCGCGCATGTCGCTGACCTCCACCCGCACGCGGTAGTCGCCCGGTTGGATCCAGGTCTTCGTGAGCGTCGGACCGTTGGTACCGAACGACCCGTCACTGATGTCCCAATAATACGAGAGCGCGTCGCCGTCCGGATCCACGGCATCCACCGTGAACGTCACCGGCTTGTTGGTTACCACGGCCTCCGCACTGGCGGTCAAAGTGACGTCCGGCGGGAGGTTGCTCGTGAACGGACCGCGGTTGACGACGACATCGTAATAGGTCTCCGTCCCGGAACCACCGATGGCGACCGGCGTGATGGTGAGGTTCACCTCCGGGTCGGTGTAAGTGCGGCCGACGCAGATCGGCGAGTCGCTCTTGCCGTCCTTGGTGCCAGGCGTCGTGTCCAGCAACGTGCTGTAGCCGATGCCTTGCGGCCAGGCGCTCCATTGCAGCAAAACGCCGTTCGTGACCCAGTGGTTGTCCGTGATCTTGCTGCGGGCGCTCACCCAATATGTGCGCTGGTTGTCTTTGGGAATCTTCAGCGCGTAAAACCGGTTCGATGACATCACCGGCGTGTCGAAGGCATAAATACGGTTGGTCCGGTTTTCACTGTCAGAGTCGATGACCGAGTCCGGCAACCAGCCGAGAATGTTCTTCCCGATGGCGTTGAAATGGCCGCTGAAGCCGCTGACCGTCTGGACATTCGTGCGCTGGGACTCGCCGCCGCCACTGCCCATCACGTCGAACGGGTCGCCATATTCGATGTCGTCGCCGGCGCCGATAAGGCTGTCGTGGCCGATCACCGAATCCGTGTCCCACAAGTCGGGCGGCGGGTTCGGCAAGGGGGCGCGCCGGGTTTCCCAGTAATTGGCGTGGCCCAAACCGTAGCAATGGCCGATTTCATGGATGGCCAGGCCGGACCCGTTGTATTGGAGCCAGGCGTTCTTGCCGCCACCGAGACCGCCCCAGTTGAAGCCGGGCACGGGTGTGAACCGCGCCAGCAACAAATCGTAATTGCCCTGCAAGTAGCCTGCCTTCGCCGCTTCAGCCAGCGCGTCGGCCATGACGGCGCCCGGACCATCCTTCGAGTAGCGCGACTTGGGATTCGGCAACGTGAGCAGTGGCGTGACGGTGGTGATGATCGCCGTCTTGTTGTACGACGCCTCCGTGTAAAACCGGCTCACTTCCTCCATCTCCGCCAGCGCTTGCGGCTCGCTGATAGGAATCGTGGTGTCGTCGCGGAAAATGATCCGCATGTAGAGTGCCTTGCGCACGCCCCAGGTGGGCAGCGGTGTGATCGGTGGCGGATTTGTCCAAACCGGCAACGCCGACGCCGCCAAAGCCGGCCGGTTCGCCAGCCCCATCAAAGCGCGACTCAAGGTTTTGGCGTGGGCATCCGAGCACACCGTGACGAGATTTCCCGCCACATCCACAACTTCTCCCGCCGAAGTCGCCCCACACACGGCACAGGCACCGGCCACCGAAGCCCCGCTGGCCGCGACCGCCTTCGCCTCGTCCCCATCGAGCACGCGAACCGGATCCTCATCCACGGCCATTGCGTCGCCGACGGCGATGCCGTGCAAAGGCACATTCTTGAGCGACATTTGCATCGCCCGCAGCCCATAAACGTAAGCGCGATAAGTGCGCCCCTTCAGGGTCACGTAACGGTAGGTCGGGGTCTTGAACAGCTTGTAGTCCGCTCCCGGCGCGGGCGAGGCTTCGTAAACGTCGAACTGGGCCAGGCCGCTCACGGTTTCTTCGAAATGGCGGGTGATGTTCGCCGGCAACACCTGACGCCAGCGATAAGGCACCGCGTGTTCCAAGGCCGCCCGTGGATTTTCCTCGATCTCCGCCGCCAGCTCGGCGCGTCGGGCTTGCGCCAACCGTTCGCCCTCGGCAATCAACGCCGCGGAATCACCGCCCCAAGCCTCGCTGAAATAACGCTCCACCCAGCCCGCGAAAGCCGCGCGCGGCGAGGCGTAGGCGTGGCCGGGACTTGGTTCGCTGGCGGCCATCGTGCCGGCGGAAGTCGCTTGCGACGCGGGAGCCGCCGTGCCGCCACCGCGCACAGCGGCATAAGAGAGCAGGCTGGTCTGCGGAGCGCTCGGGACAGCCACCGTCCGCGGCCGGGTCGGAAGAGGAATCGCCTTCTCACCGCGGGGCCAGAACGAAAGAAAAACGAAGAGGCTGGCCAACCCGGCCAAAGACCATTTAACAGCTTTCATGGCTTTTCAGGTGCACCGACTTTAGGTGACAGGTACTTCGGTCGCAAGGGCATTCAAAACTGGTCGCGCAAACCTCGATAAACAGCAAATAACACGCCACGATTCCCGCATTTTCGGTCGCTCCTGTGGCTCACGGAACCACTCCCACCCCACGCAGAATGCGGGCGAGTTGCCCGGCCGTGTTGGCCAGTCCGCCTTCGGCCCAAATCACGTAGCGCGCCGCCGCGATTTTTCGTTCGATCGGCCACTGGGCACGGATGCGCTGCGTGATTTGCTCCTCCGACCAGCCACGCGCCCGCAAGCGCGCTTGCTGGCTCGCCGCCGTGCAGGCCACACAGATCGTGGCCGAAAACTGCCAGGCGGCGTCCGTCTCGAAAAGCAGCGGAATGACCACGCCGCCGGCCAGGCAACCGCGCTCCCGCCAGCGCGCCGCCTCGGCCAACCACGCCGCCCGAATGCGCGGATGCAAAATGGCCTCAAGCTCCCGGCGGCGGTTGTCGTCTGCAAACACGATTCGGGCCAGTTCCTCGCGGCGCAGAACGCCTGCATCGTCCACGACGCCGTCGCCGAAGGCGCGTTGGATCTCCCGCAAAGCGGATTGGCCCGGCGCCACCAGTTCCCGCGCCAACGTGTCGGTGTCCGTGACTGGCAGACCAAGCTGCCGGAGACAATCCGCCGCCGCCGACTTGCCCATGCCGATGCCGCCCGTAAGTCCGAGGAGTTTCATCGCGCGAGGCAAAGAGTGGTGGCGTGACGGACCGGCGGCAGCTGTTGCCCGCCACTGGCGAGAGCCCAGGCGTTGCCGTCTGCAAAAACGAAGCCGCGCGGCGAGCGGCCACCGCGCGGCGGAAAGGAGGACATGCTGCGAACCTCGGCGGACCCGCCCTCAAGGCGCGACGCCGCGATACACCCGGCTCGGAATGGTGACGGAGTCCGGATCGATAAACCGAAGCTCGCCGAAGCTCGCCTGGTTGGTGTAGATCCCCTGCCAGCGAGCCGGGAAGTTCGTGGCCGCCTGGATCACGTAGATTTGGTTGGTCTGACCTCGCAGGCGGATTTCCACCCCGCCGGTGAAGGCGCGGCCGATGGAGAGCACCGGCCGGGTGCCGTCGTTCGGCACCGCGACCGGCAACGCCACGTTGTCGATGAACGCCGCGTCCGAACCGAGGCTGCGGGCCGGATCCTTGACGTAGCGCCATTCCAGGGTGTGGTCGCCCGCGGTCACGGCGAACTCGAACTTGGTCCAGCCGACTTCACCGGTCCATTGCTGAACCAAGGTTCCGTCCACGTAGAATTGGAGGAAGTCGTAGTTCGCCTCGGAACTCACGCGGACATCGCAACTTGCCGTTCCCGCCCGCAACGTCTTGGCGAGTGTGAGCGAGCTGGTCTGGTTGTTGCCGATTTTGCCCGAGCGCACCGAGTACTTCCCGAGCGCGGCAGTCTCGTCGGTGACGTACCAAGGCACATCGCCGCCAGTCACCCAAGGCTGTTGCCCCAGACCACCGGACTCGAAGTCGTCGGCGATGGGTTGCGGCCGGAAGACGGCCTGCACGGTCATGTTCGTGGTGACGGGCACCGGCACCGGATTCTCGGAAGTGTTGATGTCCCCCTGCCAGCCGGTGAATTCGTAACCCGGATCAGGATCCGCCGCCAGTTGCACGCTGGCGTTGGCTTCCACGTCGATCACGCCGGCGGGCGGATAGGTCGCGCCGCCCGAAGCCGGGCCGACCGTGAGCTGGTAAAGCTTCGAGGGCACGAACGAGTAGGCCAGTTGCACCTGGCCGGTGGCCGCGTTGAAGCCATCCACCGCGATGGAGTAAACGACATTCGAGCGCACCGCCTGGCGGATTTTGCTGAACCTGGCGCCTTCGTAAGCGTCATCGTTGGAAGTGACAGTCCGAAGGATGTCCACGCGCTCACCCGTGTAAAGGCCCAGGAGCGTATCGAAATCGCTGCCCTCGGTACTCAGCAGCAATACTCCGTCGCTGGGCGCCCACCATTTCCACCAAACCGATTTCCCACCGTCGTTACCGGCGTGGCGTGGCTCGCCATTTTCCCGGGTGGCGAGCGCGTTGGAAACGCTGTTCGTGCCCGCGTCGCCTTGCAGCCGCGTCGCGTTCACGAAGTGATCGTTCGGCGGTTCCGGCCGGCGGTAAGTCACCAGGATGTTGGTCATGCTGGCATTGCCCGCCAGGTCAGTGGCCGTGACCGTGATGGTGTTGCGGCCTTCGCTCAAAGCAATGCGGTTGGTGGTGCTGCCTTCCGCGAGGGCGGCGGCCGGTTCGGCCGGGCCGAAGCTCCGCGGGCCGACCTGGAAAGTGATCTGGTCCACGCCGCTGGCCAGCGGTTCGGGATCGACCGCGGTGGCGACCACATCCACGACGTTGTTGGTCCAGATATAGCCGCTGGGCGGGCGCGAAACCGTGACGACCGGCGGCGTAATGTCCGGCGAGCCGTTGGGCGTGATGCGCAACTGGAGCACGCCGGCGCTGGCCGGACTCGCACCGGCGACCGAGATCTGATAAGTCTGGCCCTTCTTGGCATCGAAGTACAGGTAGCTCTGTTTGCGTTGCGGGACCGAGCCCACCGATGTCACCTCGGTGAGGTTGGTCAGGTTGTTGCCGGTGTACACGCCCACGACGCTCTGGAAGGCGCTGCCGGCGGTGTCCACCAAAACGGGGCTGTCATTGGTCGGCGTCCAACTCCACCACAGCGAGGCCACGAAGTTGCTGATTCCCGCCGGCGCCGGTTCGCCCGTTTCCGTGGTGGCGTACTTGTTGTTGGTGAAGAAATAGCCGCCCGGCGCGTTGACCTTGGCGCGGTTTTTGAAGAGGTCGTTGACCGGCTGCTGCGCCACGAAATAGTTCACCGACAAGGTGGCGTTGGTCTTGTCCGGCGCGTTGGCCGTTATGTAGAGGGTGATGTTCGTCGCGTTGACTGGCACGTCGAGAAGGCCCGTGTAAATCGAATCCGCCGGTCGGGCGTCCGGCGTCGTGCCTCCGTTGTTGATGGGGAGGTCGATCGAGCCATTGACCTTGGCGGTGACCGTGGCGTTGGTGACGCCGACGCCATCGCGGACCCGGATGTAAACCGGCATGTTCGTGCCACTCAGAACGGTGGAGCGGTCGGGCGGAATCACCGTCAGCGAGAGTACGCCCGTGGGCGGCTGGATGCCGACGCCCGGCGGCAGATCGTAAGATTCCACCACGCCGAGGGTTGTGTCGCTGTCGGGGGCCGTGGCGCCGTAGCCCAGACCGCGTTTGGCGAAAGCCGTCCAGATTTCGGCGGCGTTGGCCCCGCCGGTAAGGACTTCGTCGGCTTGTACGATCGCATCCCGCGTCTCCACGAAAGTCGGATTGGCCGGACCCAGCTTCATCCCGTCGGTGACCAACTGCATGGCGAGCTGGTTGCCGGTGGCTGCGCCATAGGTGTCGATCAAATTGGCCCGCATCTCCCAAAGCATCATGCACCAGACTTCGCCCTGGTTGTGAACCTCCGGCGCGTAGTCGTACGCCACCGGGCTCTTCGGAATGCCGAAATGCGTGTCTGCCTGAGTCGGATCGATGTCCTTGAACGTCAGCGGATTCTTGAGCATGTCCGTGGAATACGGATAGCGCCGGATGCCGAAGTAATAATTCTCCGTCAGATCCGACAGGAGGTAACTCGCGTAGGCGCCTTCCTGGTAACAGGCGTGCGGGTCGTCGGTTTCCTTGCTCAGCAAGGCCAGCGAATAGAAGTCCGACCAGCCTTCGCCCATGCCCGCGGTTTGCAGGGCCGTGATGCCCACGCCCGCACCCACCAACCGGCCGCTCAAGCCGTGCGTATATTCGTGACAGACAATGTTCGCATCCAGCGAGCCGTCGCGATTCGGCACCGGCCCGTCGAAGATATACATCTGCATCCGGCCTGGATAGCCGTCCGGCGGCGGGTAAAAGTTCGCGTTGTTGCGGTGCGCGAAGTCGTTCAGAAGCGCGCCATCCAAAGCGTCGGCCTGCACGGCGTCGTTGCCCAAACCGCCCCGACCGAAGTTGTTGTTCTGGAAGTTGCCGGCCGCCTCGGTGAAGCCGAGTTCGTACAACTTGTCGTGCATGAAATTGTTCAGGTAGAACAGATTCACCACGGTGGCATTCGTGTGGGTAACGGGTTGGATGGTAAGGTCCAACAGAAAGTCGAACACCGGCGGATCCTGCGTCGAGGAGGGCCGCGGCAGGTCGGGGTTGTTGTCGTCGTCCAAGTCCGCGTGGGCATCCACGTTGTTGCCGGTCGTGGTGTACGCGCCGGTAAACTGATCGGCCGCATCAAGCCACCCGGACGGCGACGCAGTCAGGTCAAGAGCGGTTAGATTGGTCACCAACGTCCGCGGCTGGAGGGGCGGCTGCTCGTCATTGGGCACCTGCCAGCCGGGGTTGAAGGGCGACGGGCTTTCGCCCAGGAACACGTTGTAGGTCGCCGCCACCGGGGTCGCCGGTGCGGCGTAGCAGGTCAGATTGTGGCGCACCACCACCTGGCCCGTCTGGGCATCCACCACGCTCAGGTACATTTCCTGGCGCGCCTTGCTCACAAAAATCACCTGCCAGGCCAGCCGCAGCGAACCGGCGTTCATCGGCAGCCAGATGAGCTTGGCGTAGCTATCGCCGCTCAGCAGCGGCGCGCGCAGCTTGGTGTCCATTTCGGCGCCCACCGGTTCGCTGATCCGACGCACCGCGGCTTCGTCCACTTGATCGCCCACGTCCGCCGCGGCCTTCGCCAGGGCCCGGGCCATCGGGATCGGCGGGTTTTGAGTCAGCGCCGCCCAGGCGGGCGTGCCTTGCTCCGCCGCGGTCACGGGATCGGTCACGAACTGGCTGGCGATGCCCACCAATTCGCCTTTGGCGGTGACGTGGCTTTGCAGCACCGCTTCGAAAACCGAGATGCCGGCGACCTGCTGTTCCCAGACGGTCGTGTGGAGACCATTGTGCTTGGTGACGTAATCGCGCTTCACCACCGCGTTATCGAGACTGTCCGGGCCGTAGCCGAACAACGCCCGGTTCTCGGCCAGGAAAGCCTTGACCACACGATGCGGATCGTTGGCCGGAATCGTCGCGAGCGTTTGCGCGGACACGCCACCGCCCACGCCACCCCGACCGGTCAGGAATCCGGTTTCGGCGGTCACCAGACGGGGAGAGCGGGTGAGGTTGTGCGCCGACACCACGAGACTGGGAATGCGGTTGCGGAGGTTTGCCGCCGCCTGGGTTTGCGCGGGCGTGAAACCGAAGGTCCGCGGGGGGGTGGTAAGCATGAGACTCGGGCCGCTGGCAGGCGCCCGCTTGTCCACGTTTGGCAGCGTAGCCACCGTGGGACTCTGAAAGGCCTGGAGCGAGGCCAGGCTCAGGATCGCGCCGCCCACCAAGGCGGCCTTTAGGACACGCGTCTTCATCGAATCACCTCTGCGGTTGAAAACTAACACACAGGCGCGCCGCGCACGAGGGCACGGACGCGCCCGTCAACTCTCCGGTTGGGAGCCGCCAACTATGGGTCATAGCGGACCCGGTAATACCGCTGCCCGCCACCGGCCGGGCTGACCAAATTCGTTACCGTCAAAGTCTGGATCGTCGGCGCGGCGTTGGTGGCGGCGGCGAACACCGTCCACATCGGTGCCACGAGATTGGTGACGTACTCGACCGCGTACCCGGTCTGGGCGGCCGCCCGCCAAGACAACTGGGTCGTGTACGGATCCGTGCTGAGGATCTTGAAATCGGTGATCAGCACGTCGTCGAACGGATATTGGTCGTAGCCGTTGGCCAGCCCGTCGCCATCCGAGTCAATGGTCTTGCTGTCCACCAAACCGACGTTTACATGCAGGGTCTTGCCGTTGCGCAAAGCCACATCCACGCCACTCGCCGGTCCAGCATAATCTTTCACCCAGTGCAACTGGCCGCCGAACAGGCCGTCGATTTCCTCTTCGCCCAGGTTGGAGGCGGCAAAGTAGATGTTCAGCCCCGGTTCGATCACGATATAGGCCGCGGGATCCAAAGCCACGCTGTTCGTAGCAAACTCGAGGTAATCCACATACAGCGCGTAGTTGCCGGGCAGCGGGGTGCCCATGCCGTCCGTGGGCGGTCCGAAACGCAGTTCCCCGTTCGGCAGACTGTCCAGCACGAGCCGGCCGATCGCCGCGTTGTCCTTGAAACCGTCTTTGCGCGCGCCGCGGTCCGCCGCGGCCCAAGTATGGGACACGCTGGTAAACTGGGGGGCGCGAGTGCGGAAGGTGGTGCCCAGCAGGTCACCGTAAGCGGGTTTGCGCAGCAGGCTGAAACCGTCGGACAACTCGATCAAATTGTTGGCCCCCGCCCCCACGTCGCTAAAGCTGTTCGTGACATTGATGAAGAAGCCCCGGCTGGCAACGACGTGGGTGTTCCGCAGTTTGTAATCGTTGCCATAATAGTGGACCGCTCCGCTGGCGTTTTCGTAAGCGCTATCCAGGACCGCCGTGTTCGCGAACACTCGCAGGTCGTTGTTGTTTTGGATGGTCCCGGAATCTTGGAAGAAGTCGCACGCGATTTCGTGCGCGCCCGCCCGGAGCGTCCCGGTGTTGACCATTTGCAGTAGTTGCTGGCCGGCCGGATAATCGCCCCCGTAGTAAGCGACGTTCGGGATGTTGATCGTTCCGTTGTTGGTCATGTACCGCAACCCCGGCGTCAGGTCGCCCGTCCAGTTCACCAGCGGCCCGCCCAGCGAGAAGTTGCTGTTCACGGTCAAGCTCTCAGCCGCAATGTCCATTTTGCTGCTCACCAGAAAAGGATCGTCGATCACCACGTTCGTACTCGCCAGAGCGAGCGTGTGGGTAACCACCTGTTGGGTCCTTGTGAGCAAATCGGCGCTGAGCACAAGACAGTAGATGCTGACATCCACCGGGTTGGTAACGGGGTTGAAATAATTCGTGTTGGCGTCGATGAACCAGTTCGACAGCACCAAGGCAAACTGGTTCGACCACACGCCACTCCAGGCGTAGATGTTGCCATTAACGGCGTGCGTCGAGTCCTTCGACAGGCTCTGGATGGTCAGCAGACCGTTGGTGGAAGCCATGTCGTAAATGAGATTCGGAACATCGATCTTCGCGCCGGCGCTGTTCTTCAGGTGCTTGGCCTTGATACTCACCGTGCTCATGCCCCGGATGCGGGTGTTACTCAAGTCAACGGTGTCGCCCGCAATCTCGATCCGCCCGCTCGTGTTGGTCACATCGACGCCCGGCACCGGCGGCGGACGGTTTTCGAGATTGTCGATGAAGCCCCCGTAACCGGCGTACAAGTTGGTCGCATACACGTTGGAGAAGCTCAAATCGTAAAGGAACGAGTTGAAAATCGGACTATTACCGTTGGCACCGATGGCAAACTCGAACGGCTGCTCCCGGTAGATCCGATAGGCGTAAGGCCGCATCGTCGGCACCCAAACCAACAGATTCGTCAAGGACAGCGTGTTGGTATTGTATCCCAAGTAATCCACGAAGTAGATGGCACTGGTTTCAGCCGAAGCCGTGATGACGTTGGTCGTTTGGGAGGCAATCTCGACCGCCACGGTGCCCATACCCATTCCGGCCGGACCGGGAGGGCCGAATTTGGTCCGAACCGTGAAATTGGTGTCGCCCACCCCCACAAGGACCGCCTGGCGATAAATATTGGTGGGCATGATCAGGTTCGAGATCGACCCATCGAAGTTAGTCAGGGTCAACCCAGTAAAGCCCACGACGCCGGTGTTGCCAAACGAGGTGTTATACTCGGGTGGAATGAAAGTGCTGACACCGGTCAGGAACCATCCGAACTTGTTCGTCACCGCATGGAATGGGGAGTTGACCAGGAAGCCCCCGCTCTGCGGTCGCAGAATCGCCGCCGTGTTGATGGGACCGAAAATCGGCGGCGGATCCTGTACGCCGGAACCCCAGTAAAGGTCGAACATCGCGCTGTCGGGGTAGAAAGAGTCCGGTACGTTGTCCCGATCGACATCGAATATCGCGTTGGCGAAGCCGAACGAGGTTAGCGGCTGCACTTCCAAGCTGCCGCGAGACAAATTCACGTTTTGACCGGTGATCGAGAGGATGCCGGCGTTCCCCACGCCGATATAGCCCGAACTGGCTACGTTCGTGGCCGAGATCAGCAGCATCGTCTGGCTATAGGCGCCTGGTCCCCAATAGTCCGGAAGCACGTAATACTCCAGTGCGGCGACCCGGCCGGAATTGTCGTTGACGAAATTGGCCGACGGGCGATGGAAACCGTTGTCGTCGATGTAGTCGAATCGAAAGCCCGGCACACCGATCATGGCGCCGCGGTTCGTGTAGTACCGCGTATTCGTGAAATCGTACGGCAGCGTCATCGTGAAATCGTACGGCAACGGCGTGAACGCCTGGAACGTGCCCAGATTGACAAACGCCGTGGCGTCGATTTGCGGCGGGTTGGTGACGATGGTGCCCGAGTTGATGTAAATGGGCAGGGTACTCGAGCCGGCGCGCACGAGCACCGGCAGCACTGCTGCCCCCGCCAGGAATGTCAAAAGCCGCTTCATAGCCGAATCAAAGTCGTTTCCGAGCCAACTCCTGGCTCAATCTGGGTTCACGGGGTTGTTCCACCTGTCCCGGTCGTGCTGGTTGTTCCGGTCGCTGTAACCGTGATGAACGGAGAAAGCCACGGGGTCTGGCTGCTGTCACTCATGCTCCCCGAGAGGACCAGGCGTTCCAAGTCTTGGATGCTTGCACCGAAAGGATAAATGACCGGCTCCGCCGTAGTCCCGTCATAAGTCCCCCAGAAGAAACCCGGGATACTATCGGCTTCTCCACCTTCGGGAACGTTGATGAGAAACTGGCCCAACTTGCTGAAGGTGATCGTGACGGGGGGCTGTATCAGCCCGGGACCGGCCAACGTCTCGCTGCCGTTCTGCGCATCCAAGTTAACCAGCGGAATGGTCCGGCGGTACATGACCGGCGACGTGACCCCGATGCCGAGGTCCGCCGCGGTGAAAAGCACGTCCGGGGCCGTCAGCGTACGCTGCACGGTCTGACTACGCTGGGTGTAATTGGTGATGTACTTGTCCACGTACACGTTCGTCAGCGCCACCCAGCCGCCGACCAAGGAATCGTAGTTCACCCGCGCAAAGCTGACCTTGTCCACGCCCGAACGGAGTGCGACGTCGATCGCCGCCAGGTTGGTTCCCACCGCGTTGGTGAAACCGGAAGGAGCACCCCACGGGTTTGAGCTGCCGGATCCGGTGCTGCCCCCGATCAGGTAAGTGCCGCTTGCCGTCCCCGGCGACGCCTGCACCACGTTCGTGGCCAACGTTTCGACGTTGTAGTTGGAGGGCCGGTACAGGTAGCGCAACGCAGCCACGTCGTCGCGGGTCAGGCCGGTGAAGAACAGCCCAGGCGAGGTGTTGACCGTCCAGCCGGAGGCAAAGATTCCCACCGACAGCCCTATGAACGAGGACACGGAATTGACGCTCGGAACAGTAGGATCCACCTCGAACTCCACCGCTTCATACGTGGGCGTCGTAATCGTCTGGAGAATCTGATAGGTGTAAAGCACGGAGTTGACGTACGCGCTGGGTTGAAGCGAGAGCGGATCGAAGTTGCGTCTGATGACCGTGTAGAAAGGAATGTTGTTGATCACGACGCGCGATCGCAGCGTCCAGACGTACCGCTCTGCCGGCGCGGCCCCCATGACCTCCATCAGCGCGGCCATCGCGTACGACCGCAGATCGTACAGGTACAGCGCCGTCGCCCGGTGGTTGAAGCGGCGGGTATCCAAGGGAAACTCAGACAGATCCGCGCTCATTTGTGAGGTTGCCGGCAGGTCGTTGAAGACCTTGATGGCCTTCTCCACCTCTTCCACGCCTTTCGCGCCAAAATAATTGAGGAACGATTCGTCGAACCCGTAGGTGATCAAAGGCAGGTTCCACCGGTATTCCTCCCCCAAGTTCATCGGCCCCCCCACGTCCGGTGGGAGGGTGTTGTTTCCAAGATCCAGCCCCCCGAGCTGGTAGCCGATTTCCGGCGTCATCCAGGTGTCGAACGCGCCCAGCAACGAGAACGCCTGGGCGCGGGGCAACGCGCCGGCGAGGGCGAGGACCAGCAGGATTCGAGCGAACAGAGCACGCATAGGTTACCGGACGCGAATAACGCGATAGTAAGCGGTGGAGTTGGTGCCGGGAATGACGGAGGAAGCGACGCTCCCCGGAGCGAACGCAGGTCCCGCGGCATCCGACCAAGTTTTCAAATCGGTCGAGGATTGGAGTTGGTAGATGGAACCCGGCAGGGCGTTCCATTGGACCAGGAGACCGCCGGTCGTGGGCTTAATGCCGACCCGCAGGGCACTGTCCCCTTTCGTTGGGTCGGTTCCGGCCAGGAACTCAGCCAGGTTCGAGGCGCCATCGCCGTCGGAATCCACCGTTGGAATTGGCCAGGTCGAGCTGTCCGGCCCCCAATACAGCGTCTGCCAATCGTCGGGCAGGCCGTCGTGGTTGCGGTCGCGGCCCCAGGTCGTGCCGCTGGCCACGTCCGACAGCGGCGAAACGCGACCGCCCGTCAACTCATAGGCCAGCCGGAAGCTGTGCACCGTTGCGGGATCCAGATCGCTCAGAATGTAGAAATTGCTGGTCAGAGCCACCGGCGTCGCCGCTCCGTCCACGAAGAGACGGTAGCCCGCGAGGTCGGTGTAGCCGGCCAGCGGCGCCCAGCTCACCATCAACGAGTACGAGTCCAGCGCGGACACGACCGGTGCGCTCGGCGCCGGCAGCACCTGTTCACCCGCAAACCGTTGGCCAAAAATCTCGAAACTCGCGTCCCCGCCGGCGAATCCGGCCCAAGCCACCAGGAACCGCCCGCTGCCATCCGCCGCCACCATGGGTTGGAGTTGCTGGCTGACGGTGGTGGTGTTGATGAGGAATTCGCCCCCCGCCGGACCGTCCGAGCTCAGCAAGCGCCCGTAAATGCCGTCGCGCGAGCCATCCTGCCAAAGACTGTCCCACACCACGAGCCGGGTGTCGCCCAGGGCGGCGAGCTGCGGCGAAAACTGATTGTTCGGCCGGTAGGTGTTGACCACGGCCGGGGCGCCGACCGGCTGCCCCGCGGTGTCGAAATTACCCACGACCACGTCCCACATGTTGGTCAGGTCGGGGAGATAACGCTCGCTCCAGGCCGCCACGAAGCCGCCGTTCCAACCGCGGGCCAGCACCGGGTTGGCGCAGAGGTTGGTCGCGGTGTTGAGCCGGAACTCGTCGCCGAGCGGATTGCCGGAAGCGTCGAACCGCCGGGCGAAGACCTCCACGCTGTTTTCGTAGCTCTGCTGCTCGCTCACCCACGCCGCGACAAATGCGCCCCCATCGACCGGGGTCACGGCCGGATTCCGCTGGTTGAAACTGCTGAACTGGTTGATTTGAAATTCGCCGCCCAGCTTGTCGCCGTTCGGCGCGAGGCGCTGCCCAAAGACGCCCTGCATGCTGCCGTCCTGGCCGAAGCCGCTCCAGAGCACGACCAGGTTGCCGTCGGGCAGGAGTGCGATGGCCGGGTTGGCGCGCTGGTTGCCGGTGGCCGCGTTCAACCGCAGGTCGCCCGTCGTGAAAGTGCCTTCCGGGCCGATGACGCGAGCCCAAATGTCCTGCGATCCCTGCTTGCCCCCCTGCCAAACGAAGACCGCCCCACCGTCCTTGAGCAATTGAACCTGCGGATTCTCCTGGTCATCGGCCGTGCTTTCGTTGACCCGGAACATCCGCGTGGGAATGGGTGAAAGCGAGCCGTTCAGCTTCGCAGCCCCGATGCCGAGACCCGCGCCGTCCACGGCGTTGTCCTGCCAGACCGCGTAGCCGCCACTGGCGTCGAGGCTGAGGTGGGGATGCGTCTGGTCCCCTGGCATTCCGCGCGTGATCAGGTACTCGGTGCCTTGCGCCGCGGCCGTCAGGTCGGCCGCCGCCATGCTGCTCGTAGCGGCCATCCCGAGGGCCAAGGACAGCCGGACCGCCCGGCCAGCGTCACGCGCCCGGACCACGGCCGGGTTCGCCGACGCGCTTCGAGGGCGTCCACTCATTGTTCCGCTCATGTAAGCTGTGTCCACAAGCTTTCGCACTTCGTTGGGCAAGCCCCGCCTTTGCGGTCGACCTGCCCGGTCACGCTGCTTTTCTGAATACCGTGGCCGCGAGCACCACTTAGCAAGTCGCCTGCCACTCGACTGACCGAACGTCATCGCTCCGCCAGCCCTTCAAATCTCCCCAAACCGCAGAATCGAGGACCACCCCCGGCGGTTCCGGCAAGTTGGGGTCGGCCTTGGTCCCGAGCCGGCCCTCGAACGCTCACTGGGCCGGACTGAACGGCGATTGCGACGGCAATTTGTTGGGATCGTACGGGAGATTATTTTCGTCGTGCACCCGGTTGCCGGCCGGATCGATGATCGTGGGGGTCACGAAAATGACCAGATTCTTCTTCGAACTCGACTTCGCCTCGCTGCGGAACAAGCGGCCGACCAGCGGCAGATCGCCGAAGACGGGCACCTTGTCCTTGACCTTGGTGACGCGCTCGGAGATCAAGCCGCCCAGCACCACGGTCTGTCCGTCCCACACGATCGAACTGGTCACGACCTGGCGGATGCGGAACCGCGGCAGCGGCACCGGCGCGGCCAGGTTGCCGACGACCGCCCGGAATTGGCCGGGATCGTCGTAGCCGAGGAATTCGGTAACCGTCGGCAGCAGGTTTAGTTGGATGGTGTAACCATCCGCCGAAACGTGCGGGATCACGTCCAAGGTCGGGCCGATCGGCACCGGGACGGTGGTGGGTTGAATCGTCGGGGTGGCCGCCGCCTGGTTGACCACCTGGGCGTGGGCCAGGCCGCCCAACCCCAAAACCGCCGCACCGAGCAGAACAAGCGCTTTGATTCTCATATCGAATGTCTGGTCGAAAGTTGGATCCACCGGTTACTGGACGACCCCAACACCCGTCGTCGTCCCACCACCCACCGTGCCTGTGCCGGTAGTAGTGGTGCCGCCGCCGATGCCGCCGGCCTGGTTATACGAAACCACCGTCTGGAGATCGATGATTTGAATCTGTGCCTGGCGACCGCTCACGGTCGTCACTTTCGGGGCGGAGAGCACATCCACGCCGCCGCGTTGTTCCAGTGCCCGGATCACCACCCGGAATTGGGGATCCGTCATGATGCCGGTGACCGTCGCGAGGGTTGGGATCGCTGTGCCGCCGACCTCCGTGCTGCGCAATCCAGAGGTGATTATTTGATCCGTACCGGCGTTAGGCGCCACCGCCGGCGCTCCGAAATTGCCCGGAAACACGCCGTAAGGGTTCGCGGCGGAGGGCGTGCCCGCATACGAAGGCGCCGTCCCGCCAGAGAGGCCGACGTTGCCGCCCGCCATGTTGAAATTACCCAAATACCAGTCGAAGCCGAGGGCCTTCGCGTCGTCCTGCCCGATTTCGACGAACTTGACCTCGATGGTCACCTGATCCGGCGTCATGTTTAGGGCTTGGATCGCCTGATCGATGATCTCGAGATCCTGCATGGTCGCCCGAACCAAGAGGAGCCCGGTGCGGTCATTAAAGAACAAAGCTTTGCCTTGGGCGTTCTGGAAACCCGCGCCGGCCGCGCCGCCTTGGAAGCCGCCCGCGCCGCTGAAACCGCCGCCACCCTGGCCGAGAATGTTCTGGCCGCCCAGATCGACACCTGCCGCGGTGAAGTATTGCCGCACGAGGTCGTTGACGTAGGACATCGGGGTCGATCCCGCCACGCCAGTGGGACTTCCACCGCTGCCGAGTCCACCGCCACCGCCTTGGCCACCGAGTCCACCGCCTTGGCCGCCATAGCCACCGCCACCCCCGCCGATGCCGCCACCACCACCGCCACCATAGCCGCCGCCGCCGCCGAAACCGCCGCCGCCTTGGCCGCCATAGCCACCACCGCCGATACTCACCCGCGCAATCGACAGACCGCCACCGCCGCCTTGGCCGCCATAACCGCCACCACCACCGCCGTAACCGCCACCACCACCACCACCGCCGAGGCCGCCGCCACCGCCGAGACCTCCGCCACCCAAACCGCCACCCCCGGTACCGCCAGTACCACTGCCGCCGAGCACACTGGAATAATCGATGGCATAGACGCCTTCGAGTCCTTGCACGAACGTGTTCGGGTTGACCTTGAAGGTCTTGGTAAAGAGCTGTTCGCCTTCGGGAATCTTCTTGCTGAACACGATCGCGTATTCCTCGACCGAGTACTTGATCTGCTTCTCAGCCACTTTGACGATTGCGTCCAGCACGTCGGCCAAGCGCACGTCATGCAGTGGCGGCTCGATCTTGATCTGGACTTCGCCCAGGTCGAACTGCTCCTGCTCGGGCGCCGCGGTCACCGGCTGCCCGGTCTGCGGATCGAAGGTGGTCAGCCCGGCCGCCGCCTGACGCGGCTGGGAGTCGATGGTCGGGGCAATGATGAAATTGAGCCCCTTCTTGTCCGGGTCGCGCAGACGGGCTTCCTCGTCCAGATAGGTGACGGCCTCGCTCAACGACACGCCGGGGAAGTCCACTTTCTCGAGGCGGATGCGATCAAGCTTGGAATAAATCATTCGGCGGCCTGGACCGGTATAAACGGTATTGGTACGGGCAAACGGGTTGGCCACCGGCAGCTTCTCGCGCGAGATGGACGGATTCCAAGCCTCCTCGACCTCGACCATCTTGTTGCGAGCCATGATTTCGCGCTTCACGGCATCTTGCTTGTACCGCAACTCCTGAACCATGGTGAGATAATAACCCGCGGCGCGGTTCTCCGGATCGATCTTGATCGCCTGCCGAAGCTTCCCTTCCGCCTCGTCCAATTTGCCCATTTCATAAAGCAGCTTGGCATCCTGCACCAAACTACCTGCGTCCAACTTGGACTGGTGGGCCTCCGGCAACAGGGCGACGATTTCCTTGCTGGGGGTTCGCCCCTCGAGCGCCTTGAGCGCCTTGTCCACCTTCACCTTCAACTCTTGCGCCTCGGGGTTCTTCGGATCCACCCGGAGCACGCGCGACACCTGCCGGTTGGCCTCTTCGTAGGCGGCGCTGGCATAGGATTTCTTGCTGAGCGCCAGGTAGGTGGCGGAGAAGCCGGCCACGGTCTCTTTGCGCTCGTTCTCGATGCTCGTGTCTCCGATGCGCTGGACCAAGCTCCAGCACTCTTCGTACAACCGGGACGCATCCATGAGGTTGCCCTGGCGGGACTGGGCGGCCGCCTCCTTCAAATCTTTGCGCAAGAGAATCCGAAGTTCCTCCCGCCGTACGGCTTCCTCGGCCGCAGTCGTCTGCGCCGCATTCGTCTGGGCCCGGGCAGTGGGCACCGCCACCCAGAGGGCCGCCGCGGCGACGGTGATGAAGGCAAATCGAATCATGGATGGGTTATTTCGCAAAACGGAAGACATAAAGCAATGCGGATTACGGAGCGGCCTTCAGCGGTTGAGCGAGATCACGGTTCGGCGTTTGGTTTTCTCGTCCTCGATTGTAACGTCCGAGGCACTGATGGCAACGACATTGTAGGTGGAACCGGCCACGGTGAGCTTGCTGCCCTGCCTTTCCTTCAAGAAGGTGCGGCCTTCGCCCTCGTGGCGCAGGTCGGCCGAGTAACCCGCCACTTCGTTGTAACCTTTGTCCTTGGGAACCACCACGGTGGTGCGCGAATCCGCCAGCTCCACGCGAAAGCCATCCGGGCGGTCCTTCGGCCCCATGACCTCTTTGAGCAGGATGACATCCGGTTTGTCGTTGATGGCAAGAATCACGATGCGACCGTGCTGCAGGCTCGACACGGTTGCCGCCTGGTTTTGCACGTAGAAGCGGTACCTCGTGGCGGTGCCGCTTCGAGAGAGGCCCTGGAATTCGATGCGGAGCATCAGCGGCGTGATATTCGTAACGATCAGTCCCTCCAAACCTGAAGGCGGCGGGGGAATCGGCGGAAAGCCTCCGGGACCCCTGCCTTTCATCCAGGTGCCGGAAGGATTGAACAAACCGTGTTTGCCGGTCCCGAAACCGAACTTGATGGGCCCCTTCAGTCGGGCGAGCACGGCTTCGTTCGTGGAGAGGTTGAGTTCGGGAATCGGCGCCACCTTGGGGTCATCCACCGCACTCGTCACCACCGCGAGCCTCTCCCGGACGTTGGCCACTTCGAAAGGCAGATAACCGGCCGCCACCGCCAAGCTGAGCAAGACCACGCTCAGCAGTATCTTCTCGTAGTGCTTCTTTAGAAAGTCCATGCGTCAACTTAGGGGGAGGGCGTGGCTTCCGGAGCCGCCGCTGGATCGGGTGGAGCCGCTTGCGGATCGCCTGCAGCCGCCTGCCCGCGCGCACCGCCTGACCGGCTGGCCTTGGCTTCGTTCGGATCGCGGAGCCTGACGATGTCCACCCAGGCTGTCACGCGGAAGGGTTTTTCGCTGACGATCTTCGCGGCGTCTTCCTGGGCGGTCAGCGTCGCCGAATCCATCGGTTGCGGGGCCATTGGCATGCGCCCGCGCAAACCGTACCGCATCATCATCATCATCGCGGGACTCATCGCAGGCATGTTACCCTCGCCGCCGCCCGTGGGCGCGTAGATGTCAACCGTATTGGTGTCCCCGGTATCGACGATCAGGTTTTTGAGCAGCAAGCTGTGAGGGTTGCGGGCCAGACCTTCGAGCACGGACTGCAACTCGCTGCTGAAACAGCGGAAAGTGAACTCGTAAGGGATCACCACGGCCAGGTCGTTGGTAACGGCTTTTCGCGTCCAGTAATCCGAAGTGCCGCCCATCATTCCGATTCCGGGCGTGTCTTGCGTGGCCAGCGAGATACGGCGGATCCGTTCGAGTTCCAAAACCTTCGCATCGAAGATAATCTCGCAGACTTCCTTGATTTCCATGAGCGCGCGCGTCAACGGCACCACGGTGTTGGCCTCGACGAACGCGAGTGGTTTCTGGGCGGCGAAGGTAAAGGCGTAATTGTCAGGGAGTTTCGTGCTCGACTGCCGCGCCAACCGCTGCAGGTAGTCCACCGTGGTGTCGAGCAGGAGTTTGAAATCGCCGCCGCTGAGGTTGGTCGGGTACGGTACGGGGACGAACTGTTGCTTCGCCCGCGCGGCAAAGACCTCGAGTTTCTCCTCCTGCTGCCGCGCGGCGGCGATGTTGTCCACCTTCCGGTTGCCCGGATGCGGTTTCATGCGGAGCAGCCCCTGCAACTCAGTGTCCTGCGCCTCGAGCTTGGTCGTCACCTCCGCCGAATGCTGGATCTTGAGGTAGAGAAAATAGCCGGCAAAACCCAGGAGAGCCAAAGCCGCGACCCCGCTGATGACCAGCGTGAGGTTTTTTTTGATCCAGTCCATACCTTACAGTTTGATGGGCGCGGCGAGCTTCAGTTTCACCTCAAACCGGAAGGTGTTGGTGGTCTGGTCAGGCTGCATGTTGCCGGAGAGCACCGTGCCATTGGTGCCGCTGAGGAAAAGCGGATTGGCCCGCAACGCCTCCTGCACCGCCAGCATGATCTCGGTGTTCGCGGTGGGATTGGCGATGTGCCAGTCGATCGCCCGGCAGGTCAGGTTCACGGTGGAGATTTCGTTGGTGTTGGGCTTGCTGGGTGCTGCACCCGCATCCGGCGCGCCCGAGGCGTCGCTGGCGCCGCTGGCGTCGCCGCCCGAAGAGTCACCGCCCGTATCCTGCGTGATTTTGAAGCCTTTCGGGACCAAGCCATAACGCATCATCATCCGGATATCCATCATCATGGGCTTCGGCTTGTTGCTCTCGTCCTCCTGCTCTTCCGGTGGCGCCGAAAGGTTCTCCGCCGCCAGGCGTTCGATCCAGACCGCCGTCTTCATTCCCGGTTGGGTGGTCACCTTCTCCGCCGTCACCAAAGAGTTACGCAACGCCGTTAGAATATCCGCCCAAGCGAACCGGTCCTCGAGCCACTCCGTGTACTGATCCACCACCTTCTGCGCCTCATCGCGTTTGCGCATGGCGGCCTTAAACTGCTCCGCATTCTGCTTCAGTCGGGCCACCTTGGGGTCACGTTCGTCGATCGCCTGTTGCTTCACTGCGGCGACGCGATCGAAAAACATGCCCATCGCGAACACGGCCAGGATCAAGCTGATGACCGCCGCAATGAAATAAGGCTTTTTCTGGTTGAACTGTTGGCGCTGGAGGATCGTCTTCGGAATCAGGTTCAGCTCCACCGGACACCGCGTCGGATTGCGCAAACCGAGCCCGACGACCTCGCCAAACGAATGGGCCACCCGCGCCAATTCTTCGATATTGACGCCCGGGGCGATCTCCACGTTCCGGAATGGATTGAAGTAATCCACCGGCAGGTTGAGCTTCTCCGCGAAGAACTGCGAGGTGTAGGCCATGATGGAGGCCCCGCCCGAAAGAAATACCCGCTGAGGCGCCGAGCCGCCTTGCTGGCTCCGGTAAAACTGGATGGTCTGATTGACCTGGATGTGCAGGCGGGTCATCACCTGCCGGGCGATCTTGGAAATCGCCGCCTGGCGCGGGCTGTCAGGCTCTTCGTAAGCGCCGCCCAAGCTGACGAAGCCCTCGGCGATCTTGATTTTCTCCGCCTCGGCGAACGGCAGTTTCGACTCGGCGGCGAACTCCTGGGTGATCGAGTTCGCGCCAATGTTGATGCTGCGGCAATAGATCTTGTCCTTCTCGAAAAAGAGGACGTTGCTGGTCTTGGCACCGATGTCCAGCAGCATCGAACAGCCTTCCTGATCGCCGTAATTATAGCGGAAGGCATTCGCGAGCGCTGCCGCGGAAACATCCACCAGTTGCAGCCGCAAGCCCTGCCCTTCCGCGGCCTTGAACAGGCCCTCGACCAAGTCGGTCTTGATGGCGACGAGGAGAACCTCCAGTTCGCCCGAAGGCAGATTGCCGAGAATCTGGTAGTCCCAGACGACCTCCTCCAGTGGGAAAGGCACGTTCTGCTGGGCCTCGTACTGGATGATCTGGGTGGCCTTCGAGGCGTCCACCGGCGGCAGCTTGATGAACTTCGAGAACGCTTGGAAACCTGGGGCGCAAACGTTGCAGTCGCGCGCGTTGAAGGTCTTGCTGCCGACCACCTCCTGCAAAGCACGCAGCACCACGCCCTCCCGGGCGCTATCCTGCGCGCCCGCAAATCCCAACGGCTTGACCGCGTAACGCAGCAGCCGGAGGGCGCCCGCTTCGGTGGCGTCAAATTCGGCCAGCTTCAGCGTCCCGGCGCCAAAGTCGATGCACAAAAAGGATTTCGACGTGTTCAGCATTGCTTCTACCCGACTGCCTCAAGCCGGACCTGCAAAGTGTCACGGTCCGGCCCAACACAAGGTCGAGAGTTTCGTTGGTGGTTACTGGAAATGAATCGGACGGTCAAACAGAAAAGTCTGTTGAATACGCTGTTTGAGAGCGCCGAACCGGGCGCTAACCGACCCGTTTCCGGAACCACGCAACGGTTTGTTCGAGTCCATCTGTCAAAGACACTTTCGGTTCCCAACTAAGCAGTTTTCGTGCTCGCGAGATGTCGGGCCGACGTTGTTTGGGGTCATCTTGCGGGAGCGGTCGAAAAACGATCCGGCTGCGGGAACCGGTGGCCCGAATGATCGCCTCGGCGAACTCCAAGACTTTCATTTCGTTCGGGTTGCCGATGTTGGTGGGCAGGTGCGAATCGCACAACATCAGGCGGTAAATGCCTTCGATCAGGTCCGAGCAATAGCAAAAGCTGCGGGTCTGGCTGCCGTCGCCAAATACCGGCAGCGGTTGGTTGCGCAACGCGGCGGCGATGAACGCCGGGACAACCCGCCCGTCGCCCATGCGCATCCGTGGACCGTATGTGTTAAAGATCCGCACGATTCGCGTTTCGAGGCCATGTTCCTGGTGGTAGGCCATGGTCAAGGCCTCGGCGAAACGCTTGGCCTCGTCGTAACATCCACGCGGGCCGACTTGGTTCACGTTGCCCCAGTAGCTTTCCGTCTGGGGATGTACCAACGGATCGCCATAGACTTCCGACGTGGAGGCGAGCAGAAAACGCGCGCCTTTGTACTTGGCCAGGCCGAGAGCCTTGTGCGTGCCCAGCGACCCAACTTTGAGCGTCTGGATGGGCAGCTCGAGATAATCCACCGGACTCGCCGGTGAGGCAAAATGCCACACATAGTCCACCGGTCCGTCCAAGAAGAGGTACTCAGTTGCGTCTTGGCAAACGAACCGGAATTTCGCGTCGCCCGCGTGATGCGCGATGTTTTCCACCGACCCGGTCACCAGGTTGTCGATCACGACCACCCGATGGCCTCGCGCCAACAGCAGGTCCACCAAGTGCGAACCCAGGAAACCCGCGCCGCCGGTCACCACCGAGACGGGTGCTGAAGCGCGGCGAGGACGGCGGGACGGGGGCGGGGCTTTCTTCATGCGTTCGGGTAATTCGCGGGAGGTTCGGGTGGGCACGGGGGCTATTTGGCGCCGGCCCCGGAAAGGACCGCGGGCACCGTCCGCAGCAGGATGCTGCAGTCCAGCCAGAGCGACCAGTTGTCGATGTAGTGCAGGTCAAGGCGCACCCACTCGTTGAAGTCCTTGACCTGGTTGCGACCGCTGACCTGCCACAAACAGGTCAGTCCCGGTTTGACGCTGAGGCGGCGCCGGTGAGCCGGGTCGTCGAATCGCTTCACTTCATGGACCGGCAACGGCCGGGGTCCCACCAGGCTCATCTCGCCGCGAAGGACGTTGAACAACTGCGGCAGTTCGTCGATGCTGTACTTGCGCAGAAACCGGCCAAAGGGCGTGATGCGGGGATCGTTGGTCACCTTGAACACCGGCCCGCTCATTTCGTTCAGCGTCTCCAACTCATGCCGGCGTTGCTCCGCGTCGCTCACCATGGAGCGGAACTTGAGCATCGTGAACGGCCGCCCGTTCAGGCCGCTGCGTTCCTGGCGGAAAAGGACGGGGCCGGGGGACGACAACCGCGTGCCGATCGCCGCCACCAACATGATCGGCGCCGTCACCACCAGCAGCGCCAGCGCGCCGAAGAAATCAATGGCTTGCTTGGCGAAGAGCGGCCAGACGCTTGAGGGGGCGGAGCGAAAAACCAGCACCGGCCGGCCTTGCAACACCGCCACGCTGGTTTTGGAAATCCGGGGTTTGAAGAAATCCGCCAGCAGCCAGACCTCCACGCCTTCGCGTTCGCACAAAGCGATGGCCTGCTCGATCTGGCCGAAGAGCGTGTGCTGGGCGGCAAGCAGGATGCCGTTGGGAGAATGCTCGTGCATCAGGTCCACCAGCAGTTCGACCGGCGCCTGGTTCAGGTCGAGACGAGCCACCACCTGGAACCCGCCGCCCTGGTCACGGTTCAACTCGAACAACAACGGTTCAGTCTCCTCGGGTGAACCCACCAAGATCAAGCGCTGCTTGATTTGCGCCTGTCCCATGCTGCTGCTCCGCCAGCGCAAGAGCAACTCCTCCTTGAGGGCCATCAACCCAAAGCTGGTCACCCCGAAGAAGATCAGCACCGACCGGGCGATGATTTGCGCTTCCCGCGTGATCCACAGCAACAGAATCAGACCCACGACCGTTCCCGAGCACGCCTGGAACAGGCTCCAAGCCGTCTGGGTCCGGCTGGGCAACCACGGGCGCCGGTAGAAACCGCTCAAGACCAAAGCCACTGGCGCCAGCGGAATGACCAGCAAAAACACCCACAAGTAGTACTCGAAAGGGTAGATGTTCTTGGCCCCCCGGAAGACCTCGAACTGCCAATGCTCACGGACGGCGTGGGCCAGGAAGAAGCTTAAAGCGAACAACCCGGCGTCCACCGCCATCTGAATCTGTTGCTGAACTTGTCGCTGTTGTCGCAGCATCGGTGATCAGACACTGACTCGCCAGACCGCGTCGGAACTCTGCCACCCTCGGAGGCCGGCGGGCAATTCTTTACGGGCCACCGCCCGTACTCCTTCCAGAGCAATCATGATCGCACCCTACGGAGCCGCCGCCATCGCGGGTGGTCCGGCGGTCCTCTGAAATTCCGGCACCGCTGCCTCAAGAAACCGTTTGGCGCGCTCCGCCGCCTGCGCCTCCTGACCGGCCGGGCAGCCCACGAAAGCGCTCACGTACGCCCAGCGCGGCAAGACACCGTGCCGCACCAAATCCCAGGTCAGCCAGCCGATCCGGCCCCAGTGGCTGGCCGTCAGCCGGTCCTGGGCCACGAACCAGAACATATAGACCGCGGTTTGCCGCACCTGTTGTCCGTTTTCCTGCTGGACCAGCCGCCCGGCCGTGAATTCCCGCACCGGCAACGCGTAGCGGTGAGGCCGCTCCATGGGCACCGCGATGGTTTCCCGGTTCAGGATCTGCCACCCTTGCGAGGTAAGGCAGTACTCGGGTTTGTGGATGCTCGTCCGGTCGGTCCCCATCAACACCACGCTGAGCAAGACCTGGAAACCATCGGGGGCGCGGTAAAGGCGTCGCCCGAAACTCGTGTCTTTCGGCAGCACGTCCAACTCCAGCTTCGTGGGTTCGACGTTCGTCGAAACGAACTCGCCGACGCGCTCCGGCAGTTGGATCGTGACCCGCAACCCATCGCCGGCCACGCAGCGCACGCCCGGCTCCCCGAGTCGCTGGCGGCCCTTCAGGTGCAGCAGCATCCCCGCACCGGCCGCGATCAAGACAAGGCCCGCGATCCCCACGTTCAGCCGCAAGCGCTTCATGCGATTTCCGGCGCCAATCCTCCTCCGCCGCTTCGGTTTTCCGGCTCGCGCAGCCAGTGCCCCACCACCAGCAACCCCCCCATCGCCAGGGCGAAGGTGACGAACCCGAACCATTCGTGAACGAACTCCCCGGCCCGGCGACCGAATGCCTCCGAGGCGACGATGATGGTGACCAACCGCAAGACATTGCCCGCCACGGCCAACGGCAGAGCCAGCGCGATGACCACCCCGCGCTTCCACGTACGCGAGAACGACACGAAAGCATAAACCGTCGTCAGCACCAGCAACGTGATCAGGCTGTTAATGCCGCTGCAGGCGGCCGCCACCTCGTACTGGTAGGCACCTCTTGGATCGGCCAACTGCACCCCTTCCCGCAAAATCGGGATGCCCAGACCATGCCGAACCACCCCCACCGTAATGTCCGTCGAAAACTGCCGCAGCGGGATCGTGAGCGGCTCAGCCAACGCGCCCAGCGGCACGCAAAACACCATCAGCACGTACGGAAAGACGATCTCCCGGGCAACCCGCCAGCCCCAAACCGTGGCCACGATCGCGTAAAGGCCGAACACCAGGGCCACCACCGAAAGGCGCGGCTGCTGGACAATGTAGCCCAGCAGGTGGAGCCCCCCCGCCCCGGCCAGCCCGAACAGCCCCGGCCACCAGATGGCTGTGGAAATCACCCGCAATCGGTCGCGTTTCCACCACATCAGCCCCAACACCAAGAACGGGATCAAATTACCGTGGCCATCTTCCGAACCGGGAGAGTTGTAGGCCGAGTTCAGCCACCCGAACAACGAGGGGGTGTCGATGTAGCCAAACGTCGAGTTTCCAAGGAACTGGAACCACGTCAGCCAGGCGATCGCCAGAGCGAAGAACAGTGGCTTTTCCGGAATGGAACGCCAGACCACCGGGAGATCCTCCCGGAGGTCGTCCAACGCCGTTCTGCCTGTTGCTGCGGTTTTGGCCATCTGAATAGCGGAAGCGCATCTGACTTGGAGATGCTGTCAATTACAACCCAAAAACGCTTGGAAGGGAGGAAAAGAGGGGCGCTCTTAACAAAGGGGCAAGTTGTTGATGCGGTTGAAATCCGAAGGCCGAAGATCAGACCGCTTGGCGAACGGCCGTTGCGTCTCGGGGTTCGGATTTCGGATTCCTTTCGGGTTTCGGCTTTCGGGCTTCGGGTTTTGTCCCCAGAAACTTGAGGTCAGAGCAGCGCTGGGGACAAGGCTGGGTAGATCGTGACCCCGGTGGCAGGGAGAAGGCAAGGCGGCCTGATGGCGTCGGACGAGGTTGGGCGGACGCCATTAAAACCGCTCGCCGTCTGGCGCCGGAATCCTGCCGTGCGCCCAAAGCGCCGGCCGCGAAGGCGCGTCCCGCGACGCCCGGGGCGGGCGGGCTCCCCAACTCGGAGTTCCGGCTCAGTCTTCCGCGAACAGGTATTCGAGGTCGGCCTGCGTAAGGCTGCGGGCGAAGCCTTCCTCGCCCAGCACATCGGCGATCGTCTGGGCCTTGCTCTGCTGGAGCTCCCAGATCTTTTCCTCGACTGTGCCCGGCGCGATCAGGCGATAGGCGTTCACCGTCCGCGTCTGGCCGATGCGGTGGGTGCGGTCGATCGCCTGCGCTTCCACCGCCGGGTTCCACCACGGGTCGTAGAGCACGACGTAGCTGGCGGTGGTGAGGTTCAGGCCGGTGCCGGCAGCGCGCAAGCTGAGCAGGAAGAGGCTGGGATTCGGGTCGTCGGAGAAGGCCTGGACGACGTCCTGGCGGTTCTTGGTTTCGCCGGTGAGCAGGTGCGTGGGCAGGCTGCGCCGTTTACATTCGGCTTCGAGCAGCAGGAGCATCCGCACGAATTGGCTGAAGACGAGGACCTTTTGCCCTTCTTCGAGCAACGGCTCGATGAGTTCGAAGAGCGTCTCGGTCTTGCCGGACCCGCAATCGCTGCCGACCAGCGAGGGGTGGCAGCAGATTTGGCGCAGGCGCGTGAGCGCGGCCAGAACCTGGAGTTTGCTGCGCGAGAGGCCTTTTTCCTGGACGGTCTGAAGCACCTGCTCGCGGCTGCGGCGCAGCTCGGCGAGGTAAAGTTTGCGTTGCTCGTCCACGAGCTCGCAGTCGCGGCGTTCCTCGATGCGGTCAGGCAGATCTTTGGCCACCTGCTTTTTGAGGCGGCGCAGCATGATCGGGCGGAGCTTGGCGGAAAGCTTCCGCCGCGCCATCCGCTGGTTCCACTCGGCGTTCTCGCCGGCCGGCTCGTAAACGTCGTGGAACTGCTGCTGCGTGCCGAGGTAAGTGGGCTGGACGAAGTCCACGATGCTCCAGAGGTCGAGCAGGCGGTTTTCGAGCGGGGTGCCGGTGAGGGCGAGCCGGTGGTCGGCCACGAGTTGCTTGACCGACTGGCTGACTTGGGCGGACGGGTTCTTGATGAACTGCGCCTCGTCCAGAATTACGGCGCGGAAGGAGAATTTCTTGAGCGCCTCGAGGTCGCGCCGGAGCAACGCGTAGTTGGTGACGATGATGTCGTATTGCGGGATCTGTTTGCGGAGGTTGTGCCGCGCCGGGCCGCTTTCGAGCACGAGCACCTTCAACGAGGGCGTAAACTTCTCCGCCTCGCGCCGCCAGTTGTGCAGCACCGAGGCGGGGCAGATGACCAGCACAGGCTTGTGTTTCCGGGCGTGTTGCTCCTTGAGCCAGGCCAGCCAGGCGAGGGTTTGCAGCGTTTTGCCCAGGCCCATGTCGTCCGCGAGCAGGCCGCCCAGTTTGACCCGCGCCAGATGGCAGAGGAAATCGAAGCCCTCCTTTTGATAGGGTCGCAGCTCCGCCTGGATGCCCGCGGGCAAGGCCACGGAGTTGACGCCCTGGAAGTTGGCCAGACGCTCGCGCAACGCCTGCGCCTCGGGCAGGTCGGCGAAGCGCTTGAGGCCTTCCTCGCCCAGGTGGACCGCCTGCACCATGTCCACTTTTTGGGGCAGCGCGGAGAGGGTTTCGAGGCCGAGATCGGCCATCGTTTCGTGGGCTTGCTGCACGGCGCCGAGGTCGAGCTGCACCCAGCCGCTGTCCGGCAGCTTCACGAAGCGCGCCGTGGCGGCGGCGAGGCATTCGAGGTCGGCCTTCGTGAGTTTCAACCCTTCCTGTTCCCACGCGGCGGACACGGCGAACCAGTCGATGCCGCTGCCCTGGACGATGATCTTCGGTTTGAGCTGGCGGGGTTGCAGGAAGAGGCGTTGGAAGGCGGAGTTGGCCAGGTAATCCGCCTGGTCCGGCCGGTCCGGCCAGACGAGGGAGAGCGAACTCAGGAAGGAGTCGTTCGCGTCGCCCACCCAAAGGCCCGGCTCGGGCGTGAACCAGTCGAGCCGGCGCAGCCACTGCGCGGCCAGATCGAGGCGCGGGTCGTCGAGGATTTCCGGCTTGTCCACGAGTTTCGGCGGCGGCTCGGACGGCTGCCACTCGTGGCCATTCCATTGCCAGTGGCGCTGGTCGCGGTCGCTCACGGCCACCAGCCGGAGGCGCACGGTTTCATCTTCGAGTTCGAAGATGAACTGCGGTCGCGCAGTGTGGGCGAGGCAGAGGCTTTCCCAGTCCGAACCGTTGCGCGATCCGATCTTGCGCAGGTGCGTGAGCAGGCGGTGGCTCAGCTTGCGCACCGGCACGCCAGGTTCCTGGACCAGGGTCGCCAGGAGCGCGGGCGACGGCGCGTTGCGGAGCAGGTAAAAGGTTTGGTGCACCGCCACCAACGGCGGCACGCCGGCGAAGAACCGCACGTCGGCGAGTTTGAATTCCTGGTCGCCCGGCAGCTTCAGCCGCTGGACGAAGGACAGTTCGCGGTCGCCGTTTTCCAGGTGCGGGGCGAACTCGGCCATTTGACCGGCGAAGAAGAGGTTCTCCGGCCGGCCGGCCCATTCCATCCAGGGCGGGTTGCCCCAGCGGGCCAGCCATTGGAGCAGATCGAGACCGCAGAGCCTCAGCAGTTCGCCGTCCAGACTGCGCTGGCCATAAGTTTCGCCCAACCAAAGGAGGAAATCCCAGTCGCGCGGGGCGAAGAGTTCCCGTTCGTGGACCGCGCGTGTGGTGAGCTCGATCAACTCCGGGGCGGTGCGCGGTTTCTCGCCGGAGCGCGGCCGGAACAGCGTGAACTCGATGCCGAGATCGTGCAGGCCCGGCTCGTTTTCACGCGGCAAGGCCCGGGCGATCACGCGCAGGTGGGCGCGGGGCGAATCAAGATGCGCGACCTGGGGCGGCAGCAACCACTGCTCGAGCGCCCGGATGCGCTTCTGTTCCTGCTCGGCCTGCTCGATTTCGGCGAGGCGGTCGAAGTTGGCGTAGCCCGTCAGTTCGTTCGGCAGCGGGCGGTTGTTGCGCAGGAAGAGCAGCGCGGTTTCCTCGAGGCGCGTGCGCCCGGCGGCCGCCAGCAGCCGTGGCCACCAGTCGTTGCCGGCAAAATCCTTCCGCGCCAGCAGCAGCTTGCTGAAGTAATCCTCAAGCAGGAGCCACGCGCGTTGCGAGTCCTGGCACTCGGCGAAAAGCTCCAGCAACTGCTTGCGCTCCTCGACCGCGGCCCGCGAATCCGCGAGTTCGCGGCGCAGATCCGCGAAGGCCCCGTAGGCCGTCTTGAGCGCGGTGTGGTTCGCGTCGTACTTGTTCACCTGCGCCGGTCGCGGCGCGCTGGCATGGCGAATTCTGGGCATCGAGCTAAGGGTCGAAAACAGTCATCATCCATTATGTCCGCACGAGGCGGCGCGCCCGGTCAATCGGAAAACGCACTTCTTCGGGCGCGGAACGGGATGGCGTCAGGGCATTCCGCATGACCCTCATTCTCGTACGGGAAGGGCCCCGGTTTGACAACCTCTTTCCCAATTTTTGCGGTTTTTTCGGCGGCCGCGGGAATGGGCATTGCCTGCGGCGCAGCCGGACCGCAAAATGCTGTCTCCGCGGTCGCGATGCGCACACTCTACAACATTCTGTTCCTGGTCGGATTCATCCTCACGTCGCCGTATTATTTCTTGAAAATGTGGCGGCGCGGAAACTGGCGGGAGGGTTTCGGCGAGCGTTTCGGCCGGTACGGTTCACGGATCAAGGTCGCGATCACCAACCGCCACATGCTCTGGCTCCACGCGGTGAGCGTCGGCGAGGTGAACCTCTGCCTGCAACTCATTCGCGCCCTCGAACCGCGGGTGCCCAACCTGAAGATCATCGTCTCCACCACCACCTCCACCGGCATGGGCGAACTTCAGCAGAAGCTCCCGGCCCACGTCGCCAAGATCTACTACCCGGTGGACCTGCGACGGTGCGTGTCGCGGGCCTTGAAGACGCTGCACCCGGAGGCGGTGGTGCTCGTGGAGGCGGAAATCTGGCCGAATTTTCTGTGGAGCCTCCGCTCGCGCGGCACGCCGGCTTTCCTGGTCAACGCCCGGCTCTCCGAGCGGTCGTACCGCGGCTACAAGCGGTTTGGGTTTCTGTTCCGTCCGCTCTTCGCCAGCCTGGCGGGCGTCGGCGCCCAAAGCGACGCCGACGCCGCGCGGTTGATCGAACTCGGGTGCCGGCCGGAGGTGGTGCAGGTGTTGGGCAGCCTCAAGTTCGACACCGCGAAGGTGGACGAGCGCCGCCTGCTGGACGTGGCGGCGTTGCTGCGCCAGCTTGGCGTGCCCGAAGGCGCCCCGATCCTGCTGGGTGGCAGCACCCACGCGGGCGAGGAAGCGATCCTGGCGGATGTCTTCCTGCGCCTGCGCGCGCGGTTCCCCGAGCTGTTTCTGGTGCTGGTGCCGCGGCATTTCGAGCGCGGCAAGGAGGTCGGCGCGGAACTGACCCAACGCGGCCTCAAGTTCATTTACCGCCGCGTGATCACCGCCGCCACGCAGTTCGCGCCAGGTTCGCTCCAGGCGCTGGTCGTCAACACCACCGGCGAGCTGAAGTATTTCTACGAGGAAGCCACCGTCATTTTCGTGGGCAAAAGCCTCACGGCCGAAGGTGGCCAAAACCCCATCGAGCCGGGCGCGCTGGGCAAGGCGATGGTCTTCGGTCCGAACATGCAGAACTTCCCCGAGATTGCCCCGCGGTTTGTGCAGGAAGGCGGCGCGGTCCAGGTGCGTGACGCCGCTGAACTGGAGCGGGCGATCGCCGGGTTGCTGGCCGACCCCGCGCGACGCGAGTCGCTCGGCAAAAACGCCCAGCGCGTGGTCCGAACCAGCAGCGGCGCGCTCGAACGCACGGTGGAATTGATCGTGCACGAACTGCCGGCGGACGAAACTTACGTGGCGCCGCTGGGCTGAACGTCACTTCTCGCCCAGCAAGACCTTCCGCGCTTCCGCTGCCGGGCTGGCACCGGTCCGCTTCTGCAAGGTGTAGGTGTTCGTGCGCTCGATCTGGTCGCCGATGCGGAGCGTCTGCAGCGGCCCGAGCGTCTCCAACTCCACGTACTTTTTGGGGTCGCCGTTGGTCCAGACCTCGGCGCTCGCGCCGCCATCCGGGAATTCGCCACCCGCCTCGCGCGGCGACTCGATCAGCACCATCTGCCGCTCCCCCACCCAGAGCAGCGCGCTGGCGTCGTTGCCGATCTTCTCGCCGCTGTCAGTCTTGCGACGCAGCGAAACCAGGCCGTCCTCGACCTTCAAATCCAGCGGCGTGGCGGCGGACTGGTTGGTGTAGCCTTTCGCGAACGGCGAGTTTTTCGGCACCGGCAGGAAGACCGCGACCGGGTCTTTCAACTGGGTGATGACCCACACGCCCACCTTGACTGGCTCGCCCGCGACCTTGTGGTAGATCGTGCGAATGCGCATCACCGGCCGGTTGGGATCGAGCTCGATGTAACGCTCGGTGCGGATGCCATAATGCGGATCGACGACCGACCGCAGCACCACGCCGCGCCCTTCGACCCTGACCATGACCGGCATCGAGTCGAACGCCGACGGGGGCGGCCACGCGCGTTTCGCGACCTTGCCCCAGTCGGCTTGCGGCGCCGGCCAGGTCTTGTCGCCGCCGAAGTTGATCCAATCCTTCGCTTCCGGGTCAGGCGGTGTGCCGTACAAGGCGGGGTCTTCCCAAAACGGCGTTTCTTCGCCCACGAACCGGAACTGCATCACGCGCCCGACGAGCGGCACGACCACCGCCTCGACCTGGCCGTTGCTCAGGAGGTAGGAGCCGGGCCAGCCTTCGTACCGGATACGCTGGGGCGCGGGCGCTTCGCCCGCCTGGCCGCAGCCGCAAATCAAAGTTCCCAGCAACAAAAGCGTGGCGGCGGCCCAGCGAACCGACTCGCCGGGCAGCCAACCGCCACTCAAAGAGACTTCAGCGTTCATAGAATGCCCGCAGGCTAGGAGGTGGTCCGGGACGGCGCAAGTCCGGGGCTTTGCCGTGCACCCGCTTGGCGCCAGCCAGGTTCATGGCTTGCCTGGCCGATCCGTTCGCCCACAAGATGCGTTCGCCTTGATGCACCCTCCGTGCTTTCCCAGGCAAACGCTCCAGGATGAGAGTGTACGCGGCCCGCGCGCCTGAGTTCGCGAAGTCGAAACGGCGTGACGCCGCGAGGCGGTGAGTCCGGACGGGGCGTTGTTTTTGTGGCGAAACCAAATTACATCGAACTCGGCGACGGCACGCGCATTCCGATCCTGTACGAGGATCGCGCGACGCTCGCGATCGACAAACCGGCCGGCTGGCTGCTCGTTCCCGCGCACTGGCGGCAGACCAGTCGCAACCTCCAGGCGGCGATCGAGTCCGACCTCTTCACCCGCGCGTTTTGGGCGCGCGCGCGCAATCTCCAGTTCCTCCGCTACGTGCACCGCCTCGACGCCGAGACCAGCGGCGTGCTGTTGATGGCGAAAAGCCACGGCGCGCTCAGTGTTCTGAGCCAGATGTTCGAGGCGCGCGCCGTCGAGAAACGCTACCTCGCCGTCGTTCGCGGCCGACCCGCCGAGCCGGCCTGGGCGTGCCGCCTGCCGCTCGCGAGCGATCCCGAGCGACCGGACTCCGCCCGCGTGGACCCACACGGCGGCAAGCCCGCCGAAACTGTGTTTCGGATGATCGCGAGTCGCCTCGATGCAAAATGGGGCGAACTGACCTTGCTCGAAGCGCGACCGCTGACGGGGCGCACCCATCAAATCCGTGTCCACCTCGCCGCCGGTGGCAACCCGGTGCTGGGCGACACCGCTTACGCCACCGCCCCCAACCGATCCGCACCTCCCGAAGCGCTGCCCCGTGCCCGCACGCAACCCGGCCGCACCCCCGCGCGAAAAAGTGCGTCGCCGACCGCCGCCGCGCGCCCGCTCACAATGGCGCTCCGCTCGGTCGCCCTGGCCTACACCGACCCGTTCACGCAGCGACGGGTGCGCATCGCCGCGCCGTGGCACGAATTCGTGGCCGGTTACGGCTTCGCCGGCGTGGACTTCACCTTGTAACGCTCCCCGGCGATTTCGGATTTGCGACCCCGCCGGCCGGCGGCAGTGTCTTGCCCGCATGAGTGTGACTCTGGAAGTGACTTTCGCACCCGCGGAATTCGACGCCCTGGCGCGGCGCGATTTGAGCGGCGCGGTGTGCGTGGTCTTCGATGTCTTGCGCGCGACCAGTTCCATGACCGCCGCGCTGGCCAATGGCGCACGTGAGATCGTTCCACTGGCCGACATCCCCGCCGCGGTGGCGTTGCGGCGCGCGCGCCCAGAGGTGTTGCTCGCCGGCGAGCGCAACGGTCTGCGCATCCGCGCCGACCTGACCGGCAGCGTGGATTTCGATCTGGGCAACTCGCCGCGTGAATTCACGCCGGAGCGCGTGCGCGGCCGCAGTCTCGCCATGACCACCACCAACGGCACCCGCGCGCTCCGCGCCTGTGCCGGGGCGCTGCGCATCCTGGTGGGCGGGTTCGTGAACCTCGGCGCGGTGGTGCGGGTGATCGAGCGGCAGCGCCCGGCGCAATTGATTCTGGTGGGCAGCGGCACGCTGGAACAGGCCGCCTTCGAAGACACGCTGGCCGCGGGCGCGCTGGTGGACGTCCTCTGGCCGTTGTACGCGAACGGGCAGGTCGCGGACTCGGCACCGATCGCGCGCCATTTGTACCGCCGGTTCGCGAACGACGTACCCGCCGCGCTGGCGTTGGGACGAAACGGACGACGCCTGCTGGCGCAGCCGGAGTTGCACGAAGACGTCGCCTTCTGCGCGCAGCGGGACGTCTTCGATCTGGTCGGCGAACTCCAAACCGACGGTGCGGTGCGGCTTTGCTCTGAGAAGTAATGCAGGCGAGCTTCAGCCTGATAACTTTAGTGCACACTTTCTGTCGCAATTGCGACAGAAAGTGTGCAATGTGCGGCGACCTGAAGTCACTTGCGCGAGCCGCCTGCGCCCGCCGCGCCGGTTTTGCCCGCAGCCTGGAGCTGTTGCCAGATCACTGGCACCGAACCGGCGAAATCCTGCGGCCGTTCGGCCAGCCAGCGCGTAATGTGTTCCGGCGTGAACCAGTCGCCTTCCGAGATTTCCTCGGGTTGAAGTACAAACGGACCTTCGGCTTGCGCGCGGTAAACCCAGACGAATTCCTGACCGGTTGCCGGGCACGCATCGATCTTGAACAGTCGCGCCGGCGGTTGCTTCAGCCTCCAGCCCAACTCCTCCTCGACCTCGCGCCAGGCACAGGCTTCGTAACTTTCGCCGGGTGCCAGGTGGCCGGACGCCGAGGAGTCCCACGTGCCGGGGAAGCAGTCTTTGGCGAGCGAACGCTTCTGGAGAAACAATTCGCCCCGGCGATTGAAGAGCAGCACGTGTACGGCGCGGTGTTTCAGGCCCAGCCGGTGGACCTCACTCCGCGGACGGCGGTCAATGACTTCGTCGCGCTCGTTCACGACGTCGAAGAGTTCTTCAAGCATAGAGCGGGAGGCGGCCCCGGTTGCCGCGGAAGTTGGCCGGGCCAGTTCCGTTGTCAGAAGCAGAAACTGGTCGAGGCTCAGTTTTTCGGCGCGAATCTGAGGATCGAGACCGGCCGCGGCGAAAGCGGTTTCGAGTTGAGCTGCCGGCCAGGCGGCCTTGAGGAGCTTGAACATCTTCTTGCGCCGCTGGCTGAAGGCGAGTTTGACCAGCCGCGCGAACGCCCGGCGTTGTTCGGCCGGCAGCAAAGGCACCCGGTGACGCACCAGGCCAGCGCAGGTGGAGTCCACGTCCGGCGCGGGAAAGAAACAATTGGGCGGGATCTTGAACCAGCCGCACGGTGCGTAACCCAATCGCACCAGCAACGTGAGCACGCCGTAATCGTCGCCACCCGGCCCGGCCAGGAGCCGGCGGAGCACTTCGAGTTGCAGCGTGACCACCACGCGCTCCGGCGCGCGCTCGGCCAAGGCCAGTTCGACGAGGATCGGCGAAGCGACGGAGTACGGCATGTTCGCCACCAGCTTCCAGCCCGACCAGTCGCGCGGCTCGCGGCGGAGCACTTCGAGGGCGTCGGCGCGCAACAAACGCAGACGTGGCTTGGCGGGACCAGCCTCGTTTGCCGACCTTGCGGTTGCTGGATCGGTGGCGGCCGCGTCAGCAGCGGCGAGGCTCGAAACCGCCTTCGCTTGAAAACGCTCTTGGAGCAACTCAACCAACCGTGCGTCCTTCTCGATCGCCAGCACTTCCACGCCGCGAGCAAGCAACTCGCCGGTGAGCGGCCCCAGGCCGGGGCCGATTTCGAGCACGCGGTCGCCGGGCGACAGATCGGCCAGGTCCACGATGCGGCGGAGCTGGTTCGCGTCGTGGAGGAAGTTTTGCCCGAGCGACTTGGTGAGCTGGATGCCGCGGGCGGCCAACAATTGGCGCATTTCGGAGAGTTTCATGCGGTGACGAGTTCCTCCAAGACTTCGCGGAGCACGGCGACCGCCTGCCGCAAGTCGCGCTCCGCAATCGTCAGCGGTGGCGTGAAGCTGATCACGTTCGCGTGCTCGCCTTCGGGCAACAAAATGAAACCGCGACGCAGCATCGTCTTGATGACGCCCAGCACTTCTTCCGTCGCCGGTGAACCGTCCGCGTGGCGGACTTCAATCCCGGCTATCAGGCCCTCGCCGCGGGCCGACGCCTCGTAGCCGCGGACGCGAGTCCGCGCTGACTTTCCGGGGGAAGGTATGCGCCGATTGACATCGGCGGCTACGGACGCCAGCAATTCCCGTAACTGCCCGCCCAACCTGGCGCTTCGCTCGGGCAGTTTGCCACGCCGCAACTCCGCGATCTGTGCCAGCGCCATCGCGCAACCGACCGGATGGCCGAGGAACGTGCTGGTGTGAATCGCCTCGCCGTTGGACTTGGGCCAGGCGGCATCCATCAAGTCCGCGCGGCCCACGCAAGCCGAGAGCGGGAAGCCGCCGGTGAGCGCCTTGCCCAGGCAGATCAAGTCCGGCACCACGCCGCTGTGCTCGCAGGCGAACCAGCGCCCGGTCCGGCCGAAGCCGGTGTAAATCTCGTCAAGAATGAGCAGCGCGCCGTGCGCGTCGCAAAGGCGCCGCAGCGCAGGCAGGAACTCCGGCGGGGGAAGGTTGATGCCGCCGCGCGCCTGGATCGGCTCGACCAGCACGGCGCCGATGTTCCCCCGGCGCAGGAAACGACGCAGCGCGGCTTCGACCCGCGGCAGTTCGGGAACACTGGCCGGGAACGGCGCGAAAATGGCGAACTCGCGGAGTTGCCGGCGAAACGGCGAGCGAAAGTGGTCGCGGTGGGTGGCGTTCAGGGCGCCGTAGCCGAGGCCGTGGTAGGCACCCTCGAAGGCGATCACGCCGGGCTTGCCGGTGGCGAGCATCGCCGTTTTGAGCGCGGCTTCGACGGCTTCGAAACCGGAATTGCCGAAGATGACTTTGCCGGATTTCGGATTTCGGGATTCGAATTTCGGACTCCGCCGGGTCCACCGCTCGAAAGTGATCCGGCTCAATTCGCGCGCCAGCTCGGCTTTCAGGGCGTGCGGATGCACGTCACCCATCGCGTGCAGCAGCGTGGCCATTTGACGTTGGCCGGCCCGGACGACGCGCGGGTTGGCATGTCCCGCCGCCGCCACGCCGAACGCGGCCGTGAGGTCGAGATAGCGCCGGCCCTCGGCGTCCCAAACGTGGCAGCCACGGGCGCGCGCCCAGACGATCGGCCACGAACCGTCGGCCTCGATGAAGGTCACGTTGTGTGACTCGTACCGGGTCAGCAGGCGCAGGATGTCCGCGGTCCGGCTCATGGCGGGCAAAGCCGAGGGCCGAAGGCCGAAACTCGACGGGACTGGCTGTGGACCGCGCGGGTTGCTGGAAATGCGCACGGCTCACCCTCATCCCAGTCCTCTCCCCAAGGAGAGGGAGGAACCGGCGCCGCGCTCGGAGAAGCCCGCAGTTCACGGCGCGTTCGGGTTTCGGACTTCGGAATTCCTTCGGGCTTCGGCATTCGGATTTTGGACTTTCAGACGCCCTGCCGATCCGGCGACCAGATCACTTTGTGCATCTGGATTTGGAACCGCACCGGCAACGCATCGGCGATGATCCGCTCGACCAGTTCGCGGCGGCTGAGCGGCGTCTGACCCGGCGGCACGGCCTTGAGCGACTTGTCTTGCTGGTGCGGCGCCAACGGCGCAACCCAAGAGAAAAGCAGCGGGCAGATCGCGGCCAATCCGTGCTCCGCGATCACGCGCTTTGCCCACTCGTAATCCTCCACGGTGCCGATCACGAACTTCACCTCGTCGGTCGCTTTGAGCTGCCGGAGATTCTCCCAGCGGTTGCGCCCGACCTCGCCGCTGCTGGGGCATTTCAGGTCCATGATGCGGCGAACCCGCGGGTCCACCGGCGTGATGTCCAGCGCGCCGCTGGTTTCGAGCAGCACGATGAATCCGTCGTCGCACAACGCCCGCATCAACGGCAGCGCCGCCGGCTGGAGCAGCGGCTCGCCGCCGGTCAGTTCCACCAAGGGCAGACGGCTCGGGATTCGGGTCTCGGATTTCGGATTTCGGATTTCGAGAGGACGCACCAGCCCTTCGGGGGTGGGGCGAGAGTCCTCTCGAGCCCTGACATCGTCGCCGGCCTCGGGCTGGGCTGGGCTCGACGGAGTCTCGCCCCACCGGCTCGCCTGCCGGCGCACTTCAGCCAGGACTTCGGTCAGTGGCCGCCGCCGGCCTTCGGTGAAGGCGTAGGCAGTGTCGCAGTAGGAACAGCGCAGGTTGCAGGCAGTGAGGCGGACGAAGACACACGGCAGGCCGGCGAAGGTGCTTTCGCCCTGGAGGCTCAGATAGATTTCGTTGACGACCAACGTGTCGGCCACGGCACGAAGTTAAGCCGAGACCGGCCCTGCAAGCGAGGTCTTCCGCGGCCAGGTGAGGAAGCGAGGGCGGTTCAGTAGTTCGCCAGCGGCAGTTTCCCGGAAGCGATGGAAAAGCCGCCGCCGCGCCCAAACAATCAAGCCCACGAACCACGCGAAGCTGACGAGGGAACCCGAAGCAAAGACCAGCCACTGCCACCAAGGCGAGCCCGGCAATATCGGCATCCGCCTCGCGGCCACCAGCAGGGAGAGCGCGGTGCCAGCAATCCAAGGCACGAACATGACCAGCAAAAGCGCGCGGCCAACGGCCTGTCCCGTGGTCTTCGCCGCGAGGCCGAGCATCAGTCCCACGACCGCCAGCACCGCGCGCAATTCGTCGTGGCTGCGCGCGCTCACCCAGAGTCCGCCCGCGGCCGCAAGAAACAACGTGGTCAGCAAGGCGAGTTGGGTGCGCCAGAATTCGCCCGCGGTGACGCCGCCTACAGCGAGCGTGATCCCCAAGACGGGAAACACTGCCAGCAGACCGTAAAAGGATTGCACCGAGGCGGCGGCGAATTTGCCGAGGGTGATGTCCAGGCCACCGAGGTCGGTGAGAAACAACAGGCCGAGCGTGCCTTCGCGCTTTTCGCCGCTGAGGGTGTCCGCGGTTTGCCGGGCGCCCTCGAAGAGGCACAACGCGAAACACAGCCAGGTGAGCAGGCTGAAAACCATCCGGCTCGTTTCTGCCGGGCTTGACCGCGACGTGTACTGAAGCCACATCAGCGAGATGAGCATCGCCGTGGCGGCCACGCCCACGCGTATCCAGGACGTGAACCGCTGCCGCGCGCGAACGCGCAGTTCCCGTTCGACAATGCTCAGCGAGGTCATGGGCGGCGCGCCCTTTGTCGTCCGTTCGTCGCTGGTCGCCAAGTGGATTCGGCCAGACGGCGCGAGTCTGCTTTTAAGCCGTCACCCTCCGGCTCAAAGACGAAACTCGATCAAACCGCGGTTCGCGGCGCGCTCGCTAGCGGAGGGGTACCGGTGGCCGAACTGCTCAGCCATTTGCGCGTTGAATCGGCAATACGCCTCCATCGACAGGGTGGGAGGGAGGGTGATCGGCACGCTGAAAACGGGCAGTTCCAGCGTCTTGTCTTCCGCAGCGTCAGTCGGGAGCGGTGGCCTGGAGGGTTTTGGCATAGAGGTCGGCATTGCCGTACTTCAGGAACAACTTCTCGTACTTCTCCGCGCGGATGTCCAAGCCGTTTTTCAACACCAGCATGACCACGTCATTGAGATCCTTCGCGACCCGAGGCCGGAGACCCTGTTTGAGCACGTGCAGCTTTAGCGCCAGCAGGTGATCCAGTGAAGGCATGCGGGCCTCCACGGCACCGAATCGGATCGGCTGCGCTTCCGTGGACAAGCCGCGGAAGGTCTCGTCGCTGACGAGCATCAAGTCCAGGCCCAGATCGTCGCTGCCGCGGCTGAACTGCAGGAAGGTCGCCTGTTCCGCTTGAACCTCGTACCCCTCACCAACGAGGCGGGTTCTCCAATTGGCTGCCGCCGACCGCGGGATCATCAGATCGGGGTCATACGTGAGCCGCGGGTAGCCATGCGCGGCGACGGCGTACCCGCCGATGATCAGAAACGGCAGCCGGGGGTCCGCGACCAGCCTGGCGATCAACTCCGGAACGTTCACCAGGAAACGCTAACCGGTCCTCGACCTCCGTGCGAGCGATCTGCGAGCCTCGGGCTTATCGGTTCTGGAAGTCGGCCGTGGTGTTGGTCGCGCACACGAAGCGGAAGAGCGGTTCTGGAATCGGAGTGGATGCAGCGGTGAATATGCCTCTTGATCGGGAGCCTCGGCCCATGAGCACTGCGAAAAACGTACTGACTGTATCGCTCAACGAGCGCTTGAATTGGGCTCGGTCCAGGCGGATGCCCCACGCCCAGACCTGCCCGTCGGCAGTAAGCCCGTAACTCAAGTCGCCCGCGGCAGCGACATCGCCCCAGTCCAACCGGTCGCCAACCTGCACCGGCAGTCCCGCAGTCGCACTCGACGCGTCTGATGTCCCGCGCCCCAATTTGTCTGGGTAGTGACTTCCCCAAACACGCAGCCGGCCGTCCTCTGTGAGTAGAAGCAAATACCCGCCGCCGCCAGCGCTTGTACGCCAGTTCAGATTCGTGGGGATTTGGGTTAAGCTGCCACTCTGAAGTGAAGGCCATGCGAACCACACGCCGGCCACGTTGGTGTTTCCCCAAGCCCAGCAGCGACCATCTACCTGTCTGGCCACCGAGAGGAATTCGGCGCAGGCGATGTCCACCCAGTTGGTCTCCCTGCCAACCTGGGCGGGCCAGCCACCTGATCCTGCCAACGGGTCACTCCCCCAAACCCAAAGCGTACCATCACGGCGCAGGCCGAGCGTGTGATACCCTGCGGCAGCCACCTTGACCCAGTTCGTCGCTTCGTCCAAGCGGATGGGCTTGGTGGAGGGCCGGCCAGTGCCATCGCCTGGCTGACTCTTGTGGTTGGCGCCCCAAGTCCAGAGTGTTCCATCAGATTTAAGCGCGCACACCGACTGCGAACCGGCGCCGACGCTCACCCAGTTGGTGGCTTCATCCACCTGGCGTGGCGACGTGGGCGTTCGGGGCTGGACCCCCGTTGGCGAGTGCAGCGTTCCCCACAACCAAAGCGTGCCGTTGGTCTTGATGCCAGCCGTGAAGAAGTAACCCGTCGCGATCGCCTGCCAACCGCGCTCGTCACTCAGCTTCCACGGTCGGGGATCCGCGGGCAGACTCGGCTCCACCGCACCGTTGGGCGCATCCGCTCCCCAAACCCACACCGTGCCATCCGGCGCCACGAACACCACATGATGCCCACATGCCGCCATCAGCGGGCGCGTGGTGGCCGGGCCAACGGAAACGACCGGATTTTGCACCACAGGTGAGCGCGCGCGCGTGAGAAGCCAGGTAGCAATGCCTCCCGTCGCGAGCAGCAGCAAGACGATGATCAGCCGGCGCATGATCTAGCGATCATTCCACTCCGCGCCACGGAATCAATTCAGTTTGCGGGCGAGGAATTCGTTTTGCGTGGATTCGACTGGGTCGGGCAACACGTGGCGAGCCCAGCAATCAAAGCCACGGAGGCACAGAGGCTCGGAGTTGAATGAGGAACTCAGGAAAGCCGGAAAGCCCAAATCGCGGTTCCTGGGTTCCTGACTTCCTCATTGGACCTCTGCGTCTCCGCGACTCCGTGGCAGTTCCTTGGAAGTTCACGCTAAGATGAAGGTTTGAACCGACCCCTTTCGTCCATCGGCAACCATCGGTCGATCGTTGCCGCGAAGCCGCCGTGCCAGATCTTGGGGCGGAAGTCGCTCGAAACGAACGCTTCCGTGGCCGCGGGATGATCGCGCCGCCATTGGACCCAGGCGCCCAGCAGGCCGGCCGTTTCCTTGATTTCCCAGAGGTGCGGGTACAGCGCGTAAAGCACATCGCGATCCGCCAGTTCCGTCGCTTTGTCATAGACCTCCGCAATCTGGCGGGTGGTCTGCTCGAACCGGACCGCCACTTCGCCCCAGCCGTTCGGCGGCGTGTGCAGGATCACCCGCAGGTCGGCTAGGTAGCGCTCGGCCAGCTCCCCAAACTCGGTCGGCAGGTAGAAGATGTCCGCCGCTAGCTGAAGCCCTTCGAGCGTGAGCGCGCCTCCCCGGCCACGGCTCTTGAACGCCGGCAGCCACGCCGCCAGCGCCTCGTGGTATGCCGCGCGCGGGGAGTAGGTCTGTGGATCGCGCACGTAAGCCGCGAGAGTGCGGACCGGGATGAAGTTCGCTTCGAACTGGCAGTTGGGATTCGACAAAATGCCCGTGATTTCGCTGGGCAATTCCGGCGCTCGCCCCGAATACGGCCCAACGTAAAGCCGGCGCATGTCGTAATCGTTTGCGTGGAGGTTGTCCCAGAGCATTGGCTTGCGTCGGAGCACGCGCTGCAGTTCGCGGATCGAGTCCACGGGCATGACTTCGGAGATGATCTCCGGACCGGTCCAAAGCACGTCGATCTTGGGATCAAGTTGTTCGCCGAGGGTTCGCAGGTAGGCCGATTCAGCGACTGAAGGTCGAGCGAACGCGCCGCAGTATTCGGTGGGGCAAAACAGCAGGTGGCTTTCGCCCGACCCACCGGCCGCCCATTTCAACACCTCGTTGGCGGCGAAAGCCTGCGCCGCGGCGGGCGTGCCGAACCGTTGCTTGTCCGCGGCGGTCAACTCCGGCGAAATGTCATCGAACAAAATGGCAAAATGGCGCACGCCCAAATCGCGAACCTGCTTTAGTTTCGCCTGCAGCGCGGCTAGGTCGGCGGCATCCGTGAACCTGATGTCCAGACCGGGCGCGGTGGCGTAGATGAACTGCAAGCCTTGGCACTGGCAATCGCGGACCAAGTCGCGCAAAGCGGCGAGCTCCTGGAAATCGTAGAGTTCGCGCCAGACAGCGCGGTGCTTGGTGTCGTCCTTGGGCGCGTACATGTAGGCGTTGAGGCCGCCTTCGTGGAGCCAGCCGAAGAGCGTCCGCCGCTGGGCCGGATTCCACGGCCGGCCGTAGAATCCTTCCACCACGCCGTAAAGACCTTTGTTCGTCGCTGTCATCGTGTCCGTTCGGTTGAATTGGCTTCGAACATGCCGTGGACACCCGCGTGGCGCAATCTCGCTCCACCTGCCGGTCTGGCGTTTTGCTCCGAGCTCGCGCACGCCCTGTGCCGCCGGTGAACAACCGGTGGACAAGCCCCGCCGGCTCCGGACCCGAAAGCTTTTGACGCTCCCGCAGCCAGCCGTTAAGCATGTTCGGAAAACGCCGCCCAGTGGCGGCGATCACGGATGAGCGTATCACCGGCATTTTTCGCGCGCGAGCAACTGGACCTGCTTTACGTCTGGGGACAGGCCACGTTGGAGGGCAAGGCGATCATCGTCCTGCTCGTCTTTTTCTCGATCATCGCCTGGTCGATCATGGCCACGAAGGCGGTCGAGATGCGGCGTGCCCGCAAATTGAACGGGTACTTCGACGCCGAGTTCCGCACCCAAAAAGGCGTCCTCGGCATCTTCGATCGACGTGTCCAAGTGGATGGCTGCCCGTTGTTCGCGGTTTATCAGGCGGGCTGCCAGGAACTCGACAACCGGCTGCGGACACGCGAAGGCGGTCGCAAGCCGCGCGTGTCGTTGACGGCGATGGAGCACACCAAGCGCACACTCGAGAGCGCGGTCGCCCGGCAGGCCTTGAAGCTGGAGTCCGGGTTGATCCTGCTCGCCATCGCGGTCAGCGGCGCGCCGTTCATGGGTTTGTTGGGCACGGTCTGGGGCGTGATGAGCGCCTTCAGTGGCATCGCCAAATCGGCCGCCGCCGGCGGGCGCGCGGACTTGGCGTCCATGGCCCCCGGCGTGGCGGCCGCGTTGATCACCACCATCGCCGGCCTGCTGGTGGCGATTCCATCGATGTTCGGCTACAATTGGCTGGTTCACAACCTGCGCGTCCACACGGTCGAGTTGGACAATTTCGCGCAGGAACTCGTCTCCAAAATGGAGACCGAGTACCTCCAGGAGGAGGACAACGGCTAGGCCGGCCGCGCGCCGACCTTCCCCGCCATGCGCCGCTTCTCCCAACGCAACGCGCTGGTCACGTTGAGCGACATCAACATCACCCCGCTCCTCGACCTGGCGTTCGTGTTGCTCATCATCTTCGTGATCACCACACCGCTGCTGGAGCACAGCATCGACATGCGCCTGCCGCCCGGCGGCAAGGCCGTGCAGCGCGTGGACCGTGACAACATCCTCAACGTGGAAGTGGACAAGCAAGGGCACTACCTGATCGACAAGACCGGGTACACGATCGACCAGTTGGAGCAACGGCTCGTGAGCGCCTACAAGGCGAACCCGGAACTGGTCATCCGCGTCCGTGCCGACCAGGACAGCCTGGCGCGGCAGTTCTACCCGGTGATCGACCGCCTCGTGAAGAACGGGATCACCAGAATCTCCCTGGCCACCGAACCGTCTAACCGCAGATGAGCCGGCTGCAACGAGAATGCCTGGCGGCGTCGCTGGTGATGCACACCACCCTGCTGGTGTCACTGGTCGTCGGGGCCGGCTTTGCGTCCCGCCACCAGCCGGTCACCGAGGAAGTCACCCTCCTGACGTTCATCCCGGACAAACTCGTCGATGCCCCCATGACGGGGGGGGGCAATCCGCCGAGCCAACCTCCGCGCCAACCGGCCAGCCAGCCGCCAGTTCGTCAGCCGGAAGCACCGCCGCCCAAGCCGTCCGAGCCGCCAAAAGTGGAAAAGGCGGTCGAGAAGGAAGTTCCGCCACCCAAGGTTGCCGAACCGAAGCGGACGGCGAAAGCGCCGGCGCCGGAGCCAGTACTCACCTCGCCCACCGGCGAGAAACCGGCACCGAAGCGCAAGATCGAGGTCAACCTTAAGCCGGTCGAATTCTCCGCGGCGGAAGCCCGCGCCAGGCGCGAGCAGGCCGCTACCGAGGCGCGCACCCGCCGGCAAGCCGAGGCGCAACGCTTGGCCGACCTCCAGCGGAACCGCGTGGCGGGCGTGGTCGGCAGCCTCGAAAACCAGCTTTCCAGCAGCACATCCGTCAGCGTGCCCGGCACCGGCGGCGCCACCTACGCGAGTTACACCAGCTTTGTGGACCTGATTTACCGCACCGCCTGGGCCCCTCTGAAACCGCGCGAGACCGCCGACCGCAGCGCGTCGGTGCTGGTTCGGGTGGTCATCGCCCACGACGGCAAAGTGATCTCCGACACCATCCGCAAGCGCTCGGGCAACGCCGCGCTGGACAGGTCGGTGCAGGCGGCGCTGGACCGCGTGCCGACGATCGGCCGACCGTTCCCGGAAGGCGCGACGGACGCGCAACGCGAGTTCGACATTGTCTTCACCCTGGAATCCACCGGGGCCTCTGGATGATAAACCTCATGCGAAACCTCCCCACGCTGCTCCTCGGCTGGCTGGCCGCGACCGTCCTCCTGGCGCCGGCGCGCTCCGCGGAGTCGATCGAAATCAAGGAATACGCCAGCGCCACACAGAAGCCGATCCCCATCGCGTTGGTCGGCTACACCGGCGAAGTGGCCAGCGTGCTTAAATTCGACCTGTACGTGGTCGGTTTCGCCACCGTGGAGGAAAGCGCCGCCCAGTACACGCTGCGCGGCGGCAACAGCGGCCAGGTCGAGGGCCGGCTCACCGACAACGTCAGCAAGGCGGTGAAGTTCGGGAAGGCGTACAGCGGCGGCTCGCTCCGCACCCAGGCCCACGCGCTGGCAGATGACGTGGTCGCGGCGGTCACCGGCAAAAAAGGCATCGCCACCACGAAGATCGCCTTCAAGGTCGTCCGCGGCCAAAACAGTGAAATCTACGTCAGCGACTACGACGGTTACGACGCCAAGGCGGTCACCCACGACGGCACGGTGGTCGCGGCGCCGACGTGGATGCCGGGCGCGCGTCGGCTGTACTACACCACTTACAAGTTCGGGAACGCCGACATCGTCTGGCACGACGTCGGCACGGGAGAACGCAAGGTGTTCGCGCGCTACACCGGCTCGAACATCAGCCCGGCGGTCGCGCCTGACGGCCGGCACGTGGCCATGATTCTCAGCAAAGGCGGCAGCCCGGATTTGTACGTGGCGGACCCGGACGGCGGCAACCTGCGCCAGCTCACCCGGACGCGCGAAGACGAGTCCAGCCCGTGCTGGTCGCCGGACAGCCGCACGATTTGCTACGCGACCAAAATGGGTGGACGTCGGGTGCTGGCCACCATTTCCGCCAGCGGCGGCACCCCACGGCGCCTGCCCACCTCCGGCGTGGCCAATCCGTCCGAGCCGGACTGGTCGCCGGACGGCAAGTGGATCGCGTTCACGTCGCAGATGCGCAACTTCGAGATTTGCGTCGTGCCGGCGGGCGGCGGCGAGACCAAGCTGTATTTTTCGGGCGAAGATCCGGTCTGGGCGCCGAATTCGCGGACGCTGATTTTCACCCGGCGATCCGGCGGCGGGCGAGTCCTGTCTTTGCTTGACGTGCTCACCAAACAACTCAAGGATGTCCCCCACAGTTTAGGCATTTGTTCGCAGCCGACGTGGGCCAGATAGACTTAGCTTTTCGCAAGGTTACAATCATGAAACGCACCCATTTTCTCAATGCACTTGCGGTCGCTTTGACGCTCGTGGTCGCCGGTGTCGGCTGCAAGAAAACTCCCAAAAGCGTCACGCCCATCCCCGCCCGCACGGTCCGCGCGCCGGGTCCGGGCACCGGGCCGGGACCGCTGGGCGGGGGGGGCACGGTGCCCAACCAGGGCGTGGGCGAAAACAACCTCGGGACCAAGAGCACCGATCTGGGGCCTGGCACGGGTGGCACGCCCATGGCCGGCATGGGTAAGTTCGAGGGGTACCTGATGGACACGAACATCTTCGCCGCGGCCACCGTCCATTTCGACTTCGACAGCTCGGTGGTGAAGCGCAGCGAATACGAAAAGGCCGACTCCGTGGTCGAGCAACTCAAATTGAAGCCGGAGGACAAGCTCCTCATCGACGGTCACTGCGACGAGCGCGGCACCGAGGAATACAACCGGTCGCTGGGCGAGCGGCGCGCCCTGGCCCTCCGCGAATACCTGATCGGCAAGGGCATTGGCGGCGAGCGCATCCGCACGCGCAGTTGGGGCGAGGATCGGCCCGTCGATCCGGGCCACGACGAAGTCGCATGGGCGAAAAATCGTCGCGGCGAATTCATCCTGTTGTTGCCGCCGGCCGGCCAATAGTGGACCGCGCGCTCGGGGACACACCGGCGCCGCAGTTTTTGCCGCTTTACTATCCGGCAACCGTGGCCTAGCTTGCACCCTGATTTGATTTCTATGAATACCATGTTGGCCATGTGGGGACTGAGCGGCGGCGAGATCGTGTTGGTCGTGGTCGTCGTGCTCGTCCTGTTCGGCGCCCGGAAAATTCCCGAGTTCGCGAAGGGCCTCGGCCAGGGCATCAAGGAGTTCAAAAAGGCCACCAACGAACCCCCGCCGGACGCCGCCAATCCTCCCAACGCAAAGAGTCGATGACCATGAGTTCGATGCTGGCAATGCTCGGTTTGAGCGGCGGCGAGTTGATCCTCGTCCTGGTCGCGGTGCTGGTCCTGTTCGGAGCGAAGAAGATCCCGGATTTTGCCAAGGGCTTGGGCCAGGGTATCAAGGAATTCAAAAAGGCTTCGCGGGAAGTGCAGGACGAGTTCGACCGCGTGACTTCCGACATCAACAACCCCACTCCGCCACCACCGCCGGTCGCTTCGCGCCCGACACCCACCCCGGCGCCTGAGGCCGTCGCGCAGACTGCGTCGGCGCCGGATACCACGTCACCTGCCTCCGAGGCAAAAAGCTGACTGACGCGGACCGCCCGGCTTCTTCATGGACGATCCGAGCGATCCATCGCGTCCCGCCGCTCCGGACGCCGCCGTATCTCCTTATTCGCCCCCGCCTTCTCCGCCGCCCAGCGAGGCAGACGAGGCCGAGGAGGACGAAGGCGGTGGCCCCATAAAATCGTTCCTCGAGCACCTGGAAGACCTGCGCTGGGTGCTCATCAAGACGTTCACGGCCATCCTGCTCGGCATGGTGGTCTGCCTGCTGGCGGTCAACCAACTCGTCGAAATCCTGAAGTGGCCACTGGAACGCTCGCGCCAGCTTCAGTCGTTTTTCGACCCCAAAGGCGTCCAGCAGATCACGGTCTTCTTCGGCACGAACAAGGTGGCGGCGTTTCAGTCGCGGACCAACCGGATGGCCGGGATCGACCTGGGCACCAACCGCACCGTGCTGCTCCAGCTCGAAGCGACCGAACTGAACGGCCACCACGTGCTCGAAATCCGGAACGTGACGAACGCACCAGCCGCGCTGGTCGATAAAGGCCGCGGCCCGGGCCTGATCTTCCTCGATCCGGCGGCGCCGTTCCTGTCGTCGTTGAGCCTGGCCTTCTTCGGCGGCCTCCTCCTCGCGGCGCCGTTCGTGTTCTACTTCCTCGGTGGGTTCCTCCTGCCAGCCCTGAAAATCAAGGAGAAGAAGTACGGCCTGCGCGCGTTTGGGGTGGGGCTGTTCCTGTTCGCGCTGGGCGTGAGTTTCTGCTACTTCGGCATCATGCCGCTCGCGTTGCGCGCCGCCGAGGCGTACTCGAACTGGATGGGCGTGCAAATGCCGGACTGGCGGGCGGAGACGTATTTCAGCTTCGTCATGAAGTTCATGTTGGGCATGGGCCTGGGCTTCGAGATGCCGGTGGTGCTCCTCGCACTCGTGAAGATCGGCATCCTCGACTACAAAAAGCTGGCGGCCATGCGGACGTACATGATCGTCATCAACCTGGTTCTCGGGGCAATACTCACAACCCCCGAGGTGTTCACCCAGGTGCTGATGGCCGTCCCGCTGCAGATCCTTTACGAAATCGCGGTCTGGATCGCGTGGTATTGGGAACGGCGCGACCGGAAACGGGCCGAGCAGGAAGCCCGCGCCGGTTAAAGCCCACACGGAGCGATGCGCGTGCGTCCGCCGTCGCCCCCGAACCTTCCGCCAAGCCCCGGCATGAAAACCTTGCACCTGTACCTCACGCGACAGGTGGTGGCTGCGCTGGTCCTGACCGTGGCGGTGTTCACGTTCGTGCTCCTGCTCGGCAACTTGCTCAAGGAAATCCTGGAACTCCTCGTCAACCGGCAGGCGTCGCTGCTGAGCATTCTCCAGGCGCTCGGCTACTTGATCCCGTTCGTGCTGGTCTTCGCGTTGCCGATGGGGCTGCTCACCGCCACGCTGCTCGTCTTTGGCCGGTTCAGCGCCGACCAGGAACTCACCGCCGCCCGCGCCAGCGGTGTGAGCTTGATCGCGTTAATTACGCCCATCCTGTTGCTGAGCGTGGTGCTCAGCGGGCTGAGTGCGTGGTTCAACATGCAGCTCGGCCCGCAGTGCCGCATGGCTTACAAGGCCCTGCTCTTCCGGCTCGGGACCGAGCGCCCCACCGCGCTGCTTCAGGAAAACCAGTTCGTGCGCCTGTCCACCAATTACATCATCTACGTCGGCAAGGTCGAGGGCCTCAACCTGCGAAACCTCGTGGTGTACCAGATGGACACCAACGCGCCGCCAACCGCCACGGATAATCCTGGGTATCTCCCCTCCCATCCGGCTGACCTTCCAAGCGTGGCCGCCATCTACCGGGCGCCCGACGCCACGCTCCTGGTGGACACCAACACCGGCGTCATGCAACTTGAGATGCCTCAGGTGGAAGGCACCTACGTGACCCCGGCGGCCTTGATCTCCGGTCAGTCCGCCGGCATGAAACTGACGTTGCCCATCAACCTCTCGCAGCATTCGCTCGGCGGACCGCCGCTGGCCGACATGACACTGGCGCAACTCCTCGACACCTATTACGAGTTCCGCCGTCAGGGCATCGACGTCACGCCGGTCAAGGTCCAGATGCATCGCCAGGCCGCGTTTTCGTTCGGCTGCATTGGCTTCACCTTGATCGGCATTCCGCTGGCCGTGCGGGCGCACCGCCGCGAAACCAGCGCCGGCTTTGGCATCGCTTTGGTCCTGGTGCTCATCTACCACAGCTTCGCGATTCTGGCGCAGGCGTGGGAGACCTACCCCCAACGTCACCCGGAGCTGATCCTTTGGGTGCCGAATCTGTTGTTCCAAGGCCTGGGCGCCTGGCTCCTGTGGCGGGCCAATCGGCGAGGCTGAACTCCGGCTTGCTGCCCGGCAGGTCTTTTCCGATCGCACCGGCGGATAATCCTGAGGTGGAACGCGCGCTCGAAACGGGGAGCGCGACCATCGTGGTCGCTCCCGACGGCGCCGCGCCGACGGGACCGCGCGGTCGAACGCAAAGCCCAACCGCGTTACCGGCGTGGTTCCCAGCGCTTCCGGCCGGAGGCCGAAAGCTGCGGACGCGACGCCCGCGCTCCCCAGAACCCAGACACCGACGCCGCCGGTGGGTCCAACACCACCTCGGCCAGGCCGGAGGCCAGTGCGCCCGGTTGACCGGCTACTTGCCGAACCGGTAATCTCGCGCATGGCTCACCAGAAACTGCCGCCCGCCGAGGTCCCCGTTGGGCGGCCCAGCGCCCTCGTGGACCCGCGCAAGTTCAAAGACCCGCATGACAAGGCGCAGTGGGAGCGACTCCATTCGCTGTCAAACCCGATCGACACCGACGGCAACGCCTTCAGCCTCTGGCAGGACGGCGAATGGGTGGATTCCGTCGTCACCCTCCTCGGCGACCTCGAGTCCGCCGGCCTCAAGCGGCAGGCGCCGCCGGGCTTGCTGGGCCTGTTCGAGCATTGTTTCCGCTGGGAATCTGTTCCTCCGCAACTCTCGACGCGCAGCCTCAAGTACCGAAATCCGGGCATGTGCCTCATCGCCTGCCCCCGCGCCCATGCCTGACGCCAATCCCATTCTGAACAACCCTTACGAGGAGCCGCGCCAGCACTACGCCACCAACCGCGCGGGCGAGTTGGATTATGCGCGCCCCATGCCGGGCCGCCGCATCTTCACCCCGGACATCCTGACCATCCCCCTTCCGCAACAGGCCCAGCGCGACCTGATGGAGTTGAACGAAGTTGCCGCCGCCGACCACGGCAACCACCTCGTCAATCTCCTTCGCCGCGAAGTCGCCGCCTGGCGCGCAGCGCAATATCCGCAGACCACTCGCATCACGCGCGAACTTCTCCAGTTTTGGTTTCTAAACGACGAGCGCGATTTCACGCAATGCCTTTTCTTCGCCCAGCGCGAAGCCATCGAGACCGCGATCTGGCTCAACGAAGTCGCCGAGAAATCCAACGTCGGCCAGCACGTCCTTCGCCGCCTCGAAACCGAGTGGCGCCAGGTTTCTGCAGCAGCCTTGCCCCGTATCGCCTTCAAGATGGCGACCGGCACCGGCAAGACCGTCGTCATGGGGGCGCTCATCGCCTACCACTACTTCAACCGTCTCGAATACCGCAACGACCCGCGCTTCGCCGACAACTTCCTCGTCATCACGCCCGGCATCACCATTCGCGACCGCCTGGGCGTCCTGCGGGTGGACACACGCACCGGGGCCGAGGCCGCGGATTACTACTACGTCCGCTACCTGGTGCCCAAGACGTGGCGGGAGAAGAACCTCGCCCCGCTCAACAGCAAGATCGTCATCACCAACTACCACACGTTCGAGCCGCGCACCTTGCAGGGAAACAAACGCTCGCCCTTCGACGGCAAAATCGGCACCGACGGCAAGAAGCAGGAAGCCACCGAAGACGCCGCCCAGGTCGTCGCCCGCGTCCTCAGTCATTTCAAGGCTGGCTCGCGCCTGCTGGTCATCAACGACGAAGCCCACCACTGCTACCTGCCCCGCCAGGACGACCGCACCGCCGAGGGCGAGCCAACCAAGGACGAGAACGTCCGCGCCGCCGTCTGGTTCACCGGCCTTCTCCGCCTCGCCGGCCGCTTCAAGTTGCGCTCCATCTACGACCTCAGCGCCACGCCCTATTATTTGACCGGCTCCGGCTACGATCCCTACAGCCTCTTTCCATGGGTTGTCTCCGACTTCGGCCTGATCGAAGCCATCGAATCCGGCCTCGTGAAAATCCCCTTCCTGCCGCAGTGGGATGACACGCCGGAATTGGAAATGCCGGTTCTCCGCAACCTCTACGAGCACGTCAAAGACAAGCTGCCCAAGGCCGGCCAACGCCGCTTGCGCGCCCGCGCCAAGGAATCCGGCGAGGAACTGCGCGAGGCCCCGCCGCAATTGCCCGACACCCTCAAAGCCGCGCTCAAGCAGTTCTACCAACATTACGAAGAGGACTTCCACCACCGCAAACACTCCGTCGGCACCCAGGGCCGCGCCCAGCTTGAGATGGAGGACCAGCCGCCCGTTTTCATCGTCGTCTGCAACAACACTTCCGTCTCGCGCGAAGTGTTCAAGTACATCGCCGGCTACGAGCAACCGACCGACGACGACAACGCCACACCCCAGGTGGTCCCCGGTGTCTTCGACCTCTTTACCAATTACGACCCCGCCACCCTCCGCCCGCGCCCGCGCCCGCCGAGCCTTTTGATCGACAGCGACGCCCTCGAAAATTCCGGGCAGATCGACGCGAGCTTCAAGCGCGTCTTCACTCGCGAGATCGAGCTTTTCAAACGCGACTACGCCCGCGTCCACGGCCACGGGGCTGCCGAGCAAATCACCGAAGCCGAATTGCTCCGCGAAGTCGTCAACACCGTGGGCAAGCGCGGCACGCTCGGTGCCCATATTCGCTGCGTCGTTTCCGTCTCCATGCTCAACGAGGGCTGGGACGCCAACACCGTCACGCACATCGTCGGCATCCGCGCGTTTGGTTCGCAGCTTCTCTGCGAACAAGTCGCGGGCCGCGCGCTCCGCCGCCGCAGCTACTATTTGCAGACCTACGACAAGGACGGCCAACCCACGACCGACAAACGCCGCATCGTCAGCCGCAAGTTCCCGCCCGAGTACGCCCACATCATCGGCGTGCCCTTCAAGCTGTTCAAAGGCGGGAAGTCCGTCCCCCCGCCCCCCAATGACACCACCCGTGTCTTCGCACTCGCGGAACGAATCGACACCCACGAGATCACGTTCCCCGATGTGGAAGGCTACCGCGTCGAATACCCGGACGGCGCCCTTACCCACAGCCTCGACCAGCTCGACGACTACGCCCTCGATGGCTCCAAGCTCCCCACGAAGACCATTCTGGCCAACGCCGTCTCTTCCGAGAAACGCAACCTCTCGCTCGACGACATCCTCGCCATCCGCGAGCAGGAAATCATTTTCCGCATCACCAAAGACCTGGTTCGCGATCATTTTTCCAACGAACCTGCCAACCCGGAATTCCACCGCTTCCACGAACTCAAGGCCATCGTGGCAGAGTGGTATGCCCGCAAGGTCCGCGTCATCGGCAAGGATGCCCGCTGGAAAAGACTCCTCTACTTCGCCGACCCCAAGCAGGTCGTCGCCCATGTCGCCCGCGCCATCAATCCGGCCCCTACGAACGACGGCCAGCCGCGCATCCGCCCGATCCTCAATTACTACAATCCCACCGGCAGCAGTCGGTTTGTGCGCGGCCAGACCAGCCGGGACACGCACCCGACGCGGCACAGCCACGTCAATGTCGTTGTCATCGAAAGCGGCTGGGAAGCCAAAGTCGCCAAAATCCTCGACGACCTCGCCGACGAGGGTGTTCTACAATCCTGGGTGAAGAACAATTTCCTCGATTTCCACATCCCCTACACCGACGCCGCCGGCCAGGACCGGCTCTACTACCCGGATTTCATCCTCCGCATCGCGCCCGCCAAGGCCGGGCCGCTCCACCTGATCGTCGAAGTCTCCGGCATGAAACGCGACAAGCCAGAGAAAAAATGGGCGGTCGCAAACCGCTGGCTGCCCGCCGTGGAAGCCGTCCGCGCCCAGCGTGCCTGGCCGCGTTGGGATTTCATCGAACTCGACGAGGAAATTGAAGTCAACGACGCGAGGAACCGCATCCTCGCGCAGTTGGCCAAGCCGTAACCCATGAACGAAGGCACGACATTCGACAAAAAATCGCTGCTCTGTTTTCCCGCTGACCCACGGCGCTGGGATTGGAAGAAGATTGCCAAGCACCGCATCGCCTTCGCTATTTGATTCGGGAGGACTTGGAAACCCACTCCCCCGACGCCAGCACGCCGTCCACACCGTCTGCCCTTCACCGCCGCATCGGCCTCGAAATCTCACTGGCGAAGATCAAACGCGCTTTGCACGACCTTTCCCGCGACGGCACCATCACCCACAACGGCAAACGCGGCCTCGGCTCCGCGTATTTCATTAGCGCAAAAGTCAGCCAAATACCGCCGCTCGATTAGCGCATTCACCCCCCATCTCCACCTGTGAACGTCACATGTTCCTCATTATCAGCTGTCTCCGATTGTCTGACTTGTCGGACGTTTTCTCACCTTGTAAGACAATGTGCAATGCAACGCGAACCGGTGGGATGCGGCAGGCCGCCAGCCGCCGTTTCCCCTAAAAATTAGGCCAGACTTCCCGCCCCTTTCCTCCATGAAACCCTCCCCCGCCAAACCCGTCGCCTCCCACAAACACAAAGCCGACAAGCGCGCCCACATCCCCAGCGCCGAAGAGGCCGGCTACGAAGCCGCCAGCCCCAAGGTCGCCGCCGCCCCGAACCAGCGCGCCCTCCCGCGTAACCCCGTCGTCCATCGCGGCCAGGACCCCGAATTGTTCTGGATGCACAAATACGGCCCCGACGACGACCAAGCCGCGACCAGCGTGGACATCCGCTCCCTCTACCGCCACGAACACCTTGCCCCGGAGACGCTCATCAAGGGCCTCTACCGCATCGTCGCCGAAAAATCCGCCACGCAGGACGAACTCTTTTCCGTCAACGAGCTTTTCGGCAACGCCATCGGCCACGAGGAACTCGACAAGGTGTCCGACTACTACACCCACTCCGACGGCTGGACCAACCGCCTCATCCAGGGCGACAGCCTGCTCGTGATGACCAGCCTCCTCGAACGCGAGGGCATGGCCGGCCACGTCCAGTGCATCTACCTTGACCCACCCTACGGCATCAAATACGGCTCCAACTGGCAGATCAAACTCAACAACCGCAACGTCACCGACGGCCAGGACGATTCGCTCTCCGGCGAACCGGAGCAGATCAAAGCCTTTCGCGACACCTGGGAACTCGGCATCCATTCCTACCTCAGCTACCTTCGCGACCGCCTCCAAGTCGCCAAGGAACTTCTACACGAATCCGGTTCCTGTTTCGTCCAAATCTCCGACGAAAACATCCACCTGGTTCGCTGCCTCATGGATGAAGTGTTCGGGAGTGAAAACTTCTGCGCCCTCATCGCCTTCCAAAAAACAGGCAGCGCATCGGCGAACCTACTTCCCACAACTCTCGATTACATCGTCTGGTATGCGCGCGAAAAATCCGCCATAAAGTATCGGCAACTCTTCGAGTTTCGGCAGCAAGGCGAAACCTCGCTCGACCGTTACGACCAAATTGAATTAGAAACCGGAGGTGAACGGAGGCTGACAGCAGAGGAAGTCCGCGGCCAAGCTCCTCTGCCCGACGGAAAGCGATTCCGTCTCCAAAGCTTGTTTAGCACCGGCGAAACGACGAGTGGCAGCTTCACCTTCAAATGGAAAGGGAAGGATTTTGAATGCCTGAGAGGCAATCATTGGAAAACAACGAAAGAGGGTATGGAGCGTTTGGCTGCTGCCGGCCGCCTTGCGGTCGAAGGTACGCGCCTGCGTTACAAACGTTATGCCGCTGATTTCCCGGTCGTTCCAATCAATGACCGATGGGAGTCCATGCAGATTGGGACGGAGTTGCTTTACGTCGTGCAAACAGCGCAGACCGCAGTCGAGCGGTGCCTCCTGATGACCACCGACCCAGGCGATTTGGTTCTCGACCCGACGTGTGGTTCAGGCACGACGGCCTATGTCGCCGAGCAGTGGGGGCGCCGCTGGATCACCACCGACACTTCGCGCATCGCGCTGAATATCGCCAAGGCGCGGCTGATGACCGCCACCTTCCCCTATTACCTGCTGTATGATTCCGAGGAAGGCCGCCGCCACGCCGGTGTAGCGCAGGCGTCCTCGCCTGCGGGTTCTGGCGGCGTCCCCGCCGCCAGTGCCGGGAACGCTCCGGCAACTCGCAGCCGGGACGGCCGCGCTACGGGCGAATGCGATCTCCGCCAGGGCTTCATTTACAAAAAAGTCCCGCACGTCACGCTCGGCAGCATCGCCAACAACGAGCCGCCGGCGGAGGAAACCCTCTACGACCAGCCGCAGGAGGACAAGAAGCGCCTTCGCGTCGCCGGCCCGTTCACCGTTGAGACCCTCCAAAGCTACGAACCGATCTCCCCGGAGGAACTCGCCCGCCAGCGCGAGCAGGACGCCGAACTGGGCAATTTCGAGAACCTCATTTTCGAGCACCTCAAAACCGCCGGTGTGAAGACCGGCGACAAAAAGGAAAACGCCGTCTTCGTCCGCCTCGACCGGCTTTCCTCCTCCGCCTTGCACGCGGAGGGCTGGTACGGCACGCCCAGCGGCGAGAAAAAAGCGTATCTCCACATCGGCCCCAAGTTCGGCACCGTCAGCAAGCAGGCCGTCACGGAAGCCATCAAAGCCTGCCGCGACAAGCGCGACGCCGATTGGCTGCTCATTCTCGGCTTCGCCTTTGAGAGCGGCATGGCCGAACTCAGCCGCAGCTTCGGCAACTTCCAAGTCAGCATCGTGCGGATGCACGACGACCTGCTCCAGCAGGGCCTTTTGAAGCGGGACAAAAAAGCCGCCAGCTTCGTCACCATCGGCGAGCCGGACATCCGCCTCCACCGCAAGAACGGCACCGCCACCGTCGAAATCGCCGGCCTCGACATCTACGACCCGATCACCGACGAAGTAAAAAGCCGCGATGTCCACGACATCGCGTATTGGATGCTGGACGACAATTACGACGGCTCGAATTTCGTCGTCCGCCAGGTCTTCTTCTGCGGCGGCGACAAGGGCGAGTTCGAGGAATGGCGCAAGGGCCTGAGCGACCTCGCCAAAGCCGCCACGAAGAAGAAGGCGGAGCAAACGCTAAAACTCCAGATCGACGACGAAGCCTTCGCCCGCGTCTATGGCCACGAGAGCCACCCGTTCGAGGTGAAGAAAGGCCAGAAGATCGCCATCCGCGTCCTCAGCCAATTCGGCGAGGAAACCACGAAGGTGCTGGAGGTGACGTGAGTTACAGGCCGGGCCGCGGGAGGAAGGTTGCATGGGCGATAGCACAGAGCTTGACGCTTTAGATTGGAATTTCGACCGCGTCCCGGACAGCGAGTTGGTCGCCTGCTGCTACTGGGAGTTTGCCCGCGAGTCGGCGTTCATCCGGGACGTCAAACGCCGGTGCATTGATTCCAAGTGGTGCCACATGGCTAACCGGGAAGCGTGGGCGTTCGTCGGGGCCGACATCGAACGCATCCAGTCCATCGGTTACCCGGCGGAAGTGTTCCTGCGCGGATTCTTCTTCGATGAGGCGGAGGATCGAAAGCCGCGACATCCCGAGGCGCCGCCGATCACTGGCAGTTTTCCCCGCCCCTGGCAGACGGTGGCCGAGGCGGAGCGGAAGGATCGGGCGCCGATTCGCAGCGACCGCAAAGCAATTCCGCTGGTTCCGTTCCGGCGCGGCCATGCCTTCTTCGCTGAGGACATAGCGCCGTGGTACAAGAGCCGGCGCGCAGGCGCCAAGCCTGGAGAGGAGATCCCCCCATCGCTGTTTCTGGCGAGTTCGGAAGTCGGCGTATTCGAGATCAACTGGGGCACATTCGCCAACGATGAACTCGCCGCCGGATTCCGGAAGTGGGCGAAGGCAAACCGCCCGCAGCAGTTTCCGAATCCCAGCGGGCAGGGCCACAAGCCTGGCGACTGGCGGGCGAATCTCACGCGTCTGGCCGTGATGCGGTTGCCCGCCAGGTTTACGGCCATGGACCTCGTTGACCCCGCCGGAACCGCTTCCCGGCCGTCTGGGAAACGAAGCAGTTTTCCGGGCGCCAGTGGAGCGACGTGACCAAGTGGCATGACGCCCGGCGCGAAGCCGGACAGGTGTTCCGCAACCTTTTCCCGTTCCTGCCGCCAGACGAGAAGCCGCTGTCCTGGGAACGGCCGGCACCCGCCAAATAGCGCGGTGTTTCCCGGCTACCCGGCAAAGGCCGTGGTGTTTCGGAGGCTTCCGGCCCTTAATATGATGGCGGCATGAGTTTGATACCCGTCAACTCGTCCGCCATCCGGGCCGTCGGCTATGACGGCTACACGTTGGCCATCGTGTTCACCACCAGCGACCAGGTTTACATGCATCCCGGGGTGCCGGCGTGGGGTTACCAGGCGCTGATGGCGGCGCCGTCCCTCGGCGCGTACTACAACCAGCACATCCGAGGGAGGTACAAGTGAACGGATCCCAGTCCAACCGCGCCGAGGTCCAACGGCTCCTGGAGGAAATGGTGGCCGAGGCCCAGACGCTGAACGCGGCAGCCGGCGGTTCCGTGACCGACGCGGTAGCCGCCTGGCTGGCGCCGCAATACCTGCTGGCCGCGCGGGACGCGCTGACGGCCAGCGACGCGGCAGAACGTTACAAGGTGTTACGGAATTTCGTGCAGGACTGGGCGCTGCGGCGGCGCGGGGATCATCTGGCTGCCCGGTTGCAACTGGAGCGCGAACAGTTCGACTGGCAGCGGGCCAACCACCAGGCGCAAAAGGAGCAGGAATTCTGGCAATGGCTCCAACGGCCCGAAATCCGGGAGAAGGTCTTTCCGGATACAACCCGCGGCATCAGCCCGGCGGTGCGGGAGGCGATCGTGAGGGAGTTGAACCTGTTATGAAACCGCGCCAAACAACACCGCCGGCGCGAGCCCGGACCGCGGGGCATGGCCGGGCGTTTGCCCAGCTGGACCAGGCGCTGGCGGAAAACACGCGCGCTGAGGACGATGCCAGAATCTTGAGGGCACGCGTGGCCCTGTTTGGCTAGTCCGTCCGGCGCATTGCCAATGGAGACGGCCAGCCCCAGGATCCAGCCGTATGAGCCGCAACGGAAAGCTCGCCCGCCTGCCGCGCGAAATTCGTGAGGAATTGAACCGCCGTTTGCAGGACAACGAGCCGGGCGGTTCGCTGCTCGCGTGGCTCAACGCACTGCCAGCCACGCAGGCGGTGCTAGCGCGGGAGTTTGGCGCCTGCGCCATCAGCAAACAGAACCTGTGCGAAGGGCGGGCCGGTGGGTTTGCGGAATGGCAGGCGCGGCAGGAGACCCTGGCCCAGGCCAGGGGAACTGGCGGCCGAGGCGAAAGAACTCGCGGCGGCGACGGACGAGCGATTGACGGACCACCTGGCCACGGTGCTGGCGGCCCGCTACGCCGCGGCTTTGGCGGGCTGGAACGGCGAGGCGACGATTGAATTCCGCCGGGAGTTGCGAACTTTGCGCGGCCTGTGCCAGGACATCGTGGAGTTGCGTCGGGGCGACCACAGCGGTGCGCGGTTAAAAATGGAACAGGCGCGGCTGGAGCGGGAACGCGAAAGGACCGAGGAAGAGGTGGTGGCGCAGTTCGAGCGCTGGGCAAGACTCCGGCGGTGCACGACTGGATTCTCGAGGACGCGATCAACCCGGAGGAGCGCCGCCGCCGGAGCCGTGAGCTTTATGGCCGGCCGCCGGAGCCGCCAGTTCCGCCAGGCGAAGCTGATCCCGCCGCGTCCGGGTCAAACCCAGTCAAACCGATCTTTCGGGCGAGACCTGGGCCAAGCCGGGCAAAGCGTCGCCCGCCCTCCAACCGGACACCGGTCGCATCGCGGCCGGCGCGGTGGCGGAACCGGAAGATGCTGGCGCCCCGCAGAGGCGGCTCGCAAACCCATCCGCCGCGGAGCCGCGGTCGGGGGGGACAAACCGACCGGCAGCGTGGCGGTGCCAGCAACGATGATCATTCCGCCGGGAAGTCAGCGTCCGACGGATGCTCCCTCCAACCGGTGCCAGCGGACAGCCACGGCCTGATGACGTTTTCCCCCAGCGCGAGTAGCCCGGAATCGACGACGAGCAGAAATCCAATGAGCAATTCAGGAACGCGGAATTCAGGCGATGACGGGCTTGGGTTGCCCACCTTCCAGACTTCCAGATTCAGAATGCGAATCTCATGCCTTCATGGCCCGGAGGTCGCCCTTGCCATGATCGACGCGGTCTCAACTGCGCTGGCAGCCCGGACAATAAAACGTGCTGCGCGCCGCCTGTACCAACCGCCGCACCGTCGCCCCGCACCGCCGACACGGCTGGCCGGCGCGGTCATAAACCTCCAGCCGCTCCTCGTAATAATCCGCCGCGCCTTCCGCCCGCCCGTAATAAAACAACCCGTCGCCGCTTGTCCTGCCCGCCCAGTTCAGCGGCACCGTGCTGCCAAAGGCGATTGCCTCCGCGAGCACTTCGCGAATCGCCTCGCAGAGCCGCGCGCACTGCGCCGGCTTCAAGCGGCGCGCGGCGAGACGCGGCGAGATCCCGGCGCGGAAGAGGGCTTCGCTGGCATAGATGTTGCCCACGCCGGCCACGACGCTTTGATCGAGCAACTTCACCTTTACGGCTTGCCGCGACCGGTCCAGCGCGTGCCCCAGCACTGCCGCCGTGAACTCGCCGTCGAGCGGTTCCGGGCCGAGACGCGCCAGTGGCGTCAGATCCAGGGTCAGCCGGCCGAAGTAGCGGGGGTCCTCGAAAACGAAGCGACTCCGCCCCAAATCCAGCACCACCGCCGCGTGTTTCGGCAACGGCTCCCGCGCGGGCTGGAGGTACATCCGGCCGGTCATCCCGAGGTGGCCCAGCAACGCGAATTCCTGGCGCGACCCGTGCGGGCGCAGAGTGAAAACCAGGTACTTGCCGCGCCGCCGCAAGGCCGTGAACCGCGCGCCGCGCAACACCGAGGCGAGCCCCGCCGCGCTGGAAGGCTGAACGACTTTCGCCCGCCGCACCTCGGTTTGGCGCACGCGCTGGCCGACCAGCAGCGGTTCGAGGTGGCGCACCAAAACTTCGACTTCGGGCAGTTCCGGCATGGCCTCAACCGTACCGGTACGGCGCGGCGAGGGCAAAGGTGTTGGGCAGATGCCGCACTTCGCGCACCGCACCGTCGGCGAGCAGCACTTCCACGATGTCGAAACGCACCCGCACCGGTGGGTTGCCCAGCAGTCTGAGATAATCGAGCGCCGCCAGCGAAAGCCGCCGCCGTTTCGCCGCGTTCACCGCCGCCGCGGGACGCGTCCACTCCTCGGACGAACGCGTCTTCACTTCCACGAATACGAGACAATCGGCGTCGCGGAAGACCAGGTCGATCTCGCCGCGCGGCGAGCGGAAGTTCGCGGTGAGGAACTTCAGACCCAGCCGCCGCAGATGCCGCCGCGCCACGCGCTCGCCCAGGCGCCCGCGCCGCAAATGCTCCGGCTCGGGCGCGGAGCCAAACGCGCTGTGGAGCCGTCCCCAGAGGTTCATGGCACGGGGAACAGTTCGCCTTGCTCCGCGCGCACGGGCGCGAAGCTGCGCCGGTGGATCGGGCAGGGTCCGTGCCGGCGCAAGGCACCGAGGTGCTCCGGCGTGGGATAGCCTTTGTGCCGCGCGAAGCCGTACGCCGGGTAGTGCCGGTCGTATTCGAGCATCCGCCGGTCGCGCGTGACCTTGGCCAGCACGCTCGCGGCGGCGATGGAATAGCTGCGGCTGTCGCCTTTCACCAACGCGGTTTGCGGCCAGCGCAGCACCGCAACGGGGAGACCGTCCACGAGGACGTGTTCGGGCGACGGGGCGAGACTCGCGAGCGCCGCGACCATCGCCTGGTGGGTGGCGCGCAGGATGTTGATCCGGTCGATCTCCGCCGGCTCGACGCTCGCGATGCCACGCTGGATTTCCGGGCAGGCCGTGAGCCGGGCGAAGAAGGTTTTGCGCTGGTTTTCGCTGAGCTGTTTCGAGTCGTTCAAGTCGCGCAAATCGGCGGGGAAAGCGCCTTCGCCCCACGTGGCCGGCAACACCACCGCCGCGGCCACCACCGGTCCCGCCAACGGCCCACGGCCCGCTTCGTCCACGCCCGCCACCACGCGCAAGCCTTGCCGCCAGAACTGGCGCTCGAACGCGAGGCGGTCGGCAGGCGGGGCTTTGGCCATGTTGGGAGTGGTGGAAGCGCGACCTTACCGGGTGGCGTCTTTTGCCAGGTTGCGCAGAATCACGATCGAAGGGCCGCGCTCCTGCCAGGTTTGCAGCAGAAACGCCGGCACCGCGCCGGGTCCGTGGACGTACGAACCCAGCACCAGGTCGAGGTCGCCATCGCCGTCCAGGTCGCCCACGTCCATGACCAGCCAGCGGCCGGCGATGCACTCGCGGAACGTGGCCGGCGCGAACTTCCTGTCGCCCTGGTTTTTCAGCAGCACGAAGCTTTCGCGGGGCGAATTGCGGTAATCCGGAAAGTAGGAAATGGCGGCGATGTCGAGCTTGCCGCGGCCGCTGAAATCGCGGGCAAACGCGCGGTAGGCACCGTTGAGCGGGTAGAAGAACTTCTCCTCGTATTCGTCGTTGCCTTGCGCCAGGTAAAGCCGGATGCCGTGGTAACGCTTGGTGGGGCTGTCATACTCGCCGTTGTCGCCGTTGGTCACGAGGAAATCGAGTTTGCCATCGCCGTTGAAATCCACGGCCTCCATGTAAGAATGGCCATAGACCGGCGGCTTTTGAAACACGCTGCTGCCACTGAAGTTCCCTTTGCCGTCGTTGTGCAGGACGATCAGCGATTCGAGGTGCTGCGCCATCAGCACCGCGAGATCGACCTTGCCGTCGCCGTTGAAATCGCGCGCCGCGCAATACATCGCCCCGGTCTCCTTCGTGAGCACGTGCTCGCGGTATTCGTCGTTGCCCAGACTCTCGAACCAGGAGAACCGGCCGGTCAGGTTCCCGAACATGCACAGCGCGAAGTCCAGCTTGCCGTCGCCGTTGAAGTCGGCGAACTCGGCCTGGGTCGAGCGGGGCAGATCTTTCAAGATCGTCTTCTTCGCGCCGAAGCCGTCGCCTTCCCGGGGGAGGAAGAGCAACTCCGCGCGCGGCACTTCGGACGGCAGGAAGCTGCCCACGCAGGTGACGTAGATGCCTTTCTCCGTTTCCACGACGGCGACCGGCACGTTGCCCAACTCGATCTGCGAAACGAAGGTCCCATTGGCGTCGAGCAGGAAGATCGACTTGAGCTTGTCGTCGCCGACGAAAATCTGGCGCCGGCCCGGGCTGATCTTCACCAGCGTCGTGGACGGTTCGGGCGTGCGAAACCGGGCCGGCTCGGTGCGAAAGCCGGGCAGCCCGACCTCGATGGCCGCGTGCGGTTCCTGCGGCAGCGGGTTCTCCGGCGCGTGGGCGAGGTAGTACTGCTGAATCGACGGCCACCACTCGACCGGCACCAGCGGTTTGTCCGTGTACACTTTCTTCGCGCGGATCAACTCGCCCTCCGGCGAGCTGGAGAAATCCGGTTTGGCCACCCCCAGCCGGACCGACATTCGTGGCAGAATCTGCTCCGCCCAGTTCTTCTTCGTGAGCATGTCCGGCTCGACGAACACGTGGCACATCGAGCAGGCGCGCCGGGCAATCTTTTCGTCCTGCGGCATCTTCGCCTCTTCGGGCGTTTCCTCCTCCTCTTCGTCGTAGGGATCGAGCGGCCGCAACGGCTGGGCGCACGCGAACCAGCCCGCCAACGCACTCGCGACCAGCAACGCCCGCAGCGCCAGCCTCCGCCAAAGCCGTCGACATTTCGCGGGCGGGGAAACCGGTCGAGGCGGCATGCGAGGCGAAAGCATGGCGGCATTTACGCACGGGGTTCCCGCCGGGCAAGCGCGAACTCGGCGGCTCCGCCCAACAATGCGGAGCTACAGCCGCCGCACTTCGATCCAGGTCCTCGCCTCGCCGCCGGTGGCCGGGTCGCGCACCACCAACTCGTGCCGGCCCTCGGTGAGCCGGGCGAAGGTCTGACTGCCCGCCGATTCGATCTGCAGCGTTGCGCATTGCCAGACCGCCGCCGAATCGGCCTCGGCCTGGAGCCGTACGCGGTCGCCTGATTCGGGCAGGTCGGGGTCGAGAAAAAACACCGTTCCCGGCAGGGGCGAGCGCACACGTGGCGTGGCCACTGCGGTGGCCAGGTCGGTTCCGCCGCGATCGCCTGCGCCCGCAAGCGTGCCAGTCAACGGAACGTGAAATGGACTTCCGCGCTCCACGCCGCGCTTCGGTGAGGCCAACACAGCGCGACCGGCCAGCCCGTTTTCGCTGCTGGCGAACCACTCGGCGTACTCCGCCGGCAAGCGCACCCGGCCCGCGGCGTCATAGTCGTCCGCGCCCTCCAGCAGCGGCAGGCAACCCGCAAGGCACTTTTCGCGGACGGCTCCGGGGCGCGCCGCCGCGAGCCGCTTGCCAGTCCAGGGATTCACAAGACACTCGACCACGTTCGTCGACGCAGCGAACCAGCTTGTGCCGAAGCGTTGGTGGAGGTGCGTGAACAAATCGTGGAGCACCGGCGCCGCGCCGGTCACGCCCGAGACGCCTTGCATGGGCGTGCCGTCGAAGTTGCCCACCCAGACGCCAACCGTGAACTCGGGCGTGTAGCCAAACGCCCAGTTGTCGCGGAAATCGGTGCTCGTCCCGGTTTTGCACGCGACTGGAAAATCGAAGCGCAACGGCGAATCCAGGCCAAACTCCAGCGCGCGCGCCGCGTTGTCGCTGAGCATGTCGGCGATCAACCACGCCGCGCCGGCGTCGGCCACGCGCTGACAGGTGACCCCGCCTTCGAGTTCCGGCGCCGGGTCAGCGAGCAGGCGAAACGGCCGGTAATCGCCGAGCCGCGCAAGGCTGGCATAGGCATTGGCGAGTTCGATCAGTCGCACCTCCGCGTTGCCAATCGTCAGGCCCAGTCCGTAAAAGTCGGGTGGTTGCGTGAGCGTCGTCAGCCCAAACGCCTGCAAACGCGTCTGCAAAACGGCGGGTCCACCGACATCGTTGAGGACGCGCACCGCCGGGATATTCAGGGAATTCGCCAGCGCCAGGCGGTAACTTGTCGGCCCGTGGCAGCGGCGGCTGTAATTGAGCGGCGCAAACACGCCCGTGGCCGTGGCGAACTCGGTGGGCACGTCGGCCACGATGCTGGCCGGCGTGGCGCTTTGCTCCAAGGCGAGCAGGTACGTGAACGGCTTCAAGGTCGAGCCTGCCGAGCGCGGCGCCCACGCCCCGTTCACCTGGCCGGCGTCCACCGCGAAGTAATCCGCGGACCCCACCAGCACCAGGACGTCGCCGGTGCGGTTTTCGATCACGACCACCGCGCCCTGCCGCACGTTGCGGTCCTGCAACCGGCCCCAATGTTCGCGCAGCGTGCGCTCGGCCTCGCGGTTCAGGTCCAAGTCGAGCGTGGTTCGCAACCTCCCGCCATCCGAAGTCGCGACCCGATCCGCTGCGAGTTGCAGCACCAGATCGGCGAAATGCGGCGCGGCGAAATCGCGTTGCGGCGGGCGCAGGCGGATCGGTTCGCGCCGCGCCCGACGGTACTCAGCCTCGCCGAGGTAGCCCGCGGCGCGCATCGCGGCCAGCACCCGTTCCTGGCGACGCTTCGCGCGATCGAAGTGCCGGTACGGGTTCAGCCGCGACGGGCCTTGCGGCAGGCCGGCGAGAAAGGCCGCCTCCGCGGTGCCGAGATCCGCGACCGGCCGCCCGAAATAGAACGCCGCGGCGGACGCGCAGCCGCGCCGCAGGTTGCCGTAATCGAGCCGGTTCAGGTACTCGGCGAGAATCCGCTGGCGGGTCCAGATCTGTTCGAGCCGCAGGGCCTGCAACGCTTCGATGACTTTCGTGCGCAGCGTGCGCGGCCGGGGCTGGGCGAGCTTGATGACCTGCTGGGCAATCGTCGAACCGCCCGAAACCACCCGCCCATGCCGGACGAGCTGGAAGGCCGCGCGCACGTATGCCCGCGCGTCCACGCCCGCGTGGTCCCAGAACCGGCGGTCTTCCACGGCCAGCGTGGCCGAAACCAATTGAGGCGATATTTCCGCCAGCGCGACGCGGCGGGTGACGAGGTCGGTCGAACTGAGTTCGCGCAGCGGGCGACCGTGGTGGTCCACCAATTGAACCGAGGGCGGTGGGGGGGCGAACAAATCGGGCGGCAACGGCACAAACTGCAACGCCCACCAGCCCGCGCCAAGCAGCAGAGCGAACAGGCCAACGCCCCAAAGGCCAAACCTAAGGGCCAGCCGCCTCGCGCGTTTCCGAGCGGGTCGCGGTTCCGCATCCGACATTCGGCGTTCGTTCGGCATTCGGGTCTCGGGTCTCGGATTTCGGATTTCGGGTTTTGGCTCGGCGCGCGGTCATTCGGTCGGCACCCACATCGTCTCGGTCAACCCAAACCGTTCCGGATGGTACATCTCCTCGATTTTCGCCGCGGGCGCCAAACTCATGCCGGCGGCGCGCACTCGCGCGAGGTAGCGAATCGTGTAACGGCCGGCCGGCAGAAAGTCGCGGAAGAACAGGGCGCGGTCGGCACGGAGTTCGCGATAGTCACTGACCCAATCCTCGGCCAGCGCCTCGCCGGCGCGGGTTGCCTGCGACTTGAACTCCGGATTCAACGCCTCGAACGACGCCGGCAGCGGATCGTCCACCGCCAGGAAATGCGCCGGCTGGCGGGTTTCGAGGCGGAGCGTCACCAGCACGCGGTCGCCGACGCGGGCGTTCTGGAAGTCGCGCGCCGTGCCGTCGTCAGCGACGATTTCATAGCGGCGCTGGAGCGAGAAACCGCGGTCCTGACGTGGCTGGTCTGCCATGTGGGCGCGGCCTTCGAGGCGAGTCTGAGTGAAGAGCCGGCGGGACTGCGGGTTTTCCAAAACCAGCGGCACCTCGGCCAAATTCGTCGCGCCGGTGAACTGCGTTTCGAATGTCTGCGCCACCGCCGGCAGATCGAAGACGCGCCGCTCCGCGCCCCAGACCACCGCGCCGGAGGCGGGTTCAAGTTTCGTCTCCACGAGCGCGCGTAATCGGCGAACGCCAGCATCGCCCAGGCGTCGCCTTGCGTGGTCGTCCAGCGCCCGTTTTGCTGCGTCGCGAGCAACTCCGCGACGAGTGTGTCCACCTCGGGACTGGCGGGCCGGAACCGGCACCAGGCCAGCAGGCGCACCGCCAGTTCGCGGGCAGGACAGCCGAACCGCAGTTCGTCCTGCGCGGGCAGGCCAGCCTTGGGCCGAAGCAGTTCGCCGACCCTGTCCGCGTCGCCGCTGGAGTCTAAAATCGCCAATGCGAGCACCGCGCGTGTTTCGACCGACATGCGGTCGCGTCGGGCAAAATAGAGTTCGTGGTAGCCCGGTTCGCTGGGGTCCGCCAGCGCCAGCGCCCACAAAGCCAGGCAACGATCGGACAGGGCTTCGTTGTCGCTGAACCGGCCGGGAATGCGAAGCGAGTCCGCCAGGTACTTGAACAAGCGGTCGGCAGGCTCGACGGGCAGCGGCACGCCCTGGTGTTGCGCCAGCGCGAACGCGAGACCGCCATAGGCACTCGCCCACAACATCGATTCGCGTCCGCCTGGCCAGCAGGCGAGACCGCCGTCGGCGGTCTGCATGGCCAGCAGGCGGTTCAGGCCGCGGTCGATGGCGGCGCGGGCCTCGGCGGGCGGACGCGCGAGCGCGGGGACGCGGTTGGTAAAATCACGAAGCACGAGCCAGGGCAGCAGACTGGACACCGTTTGTTCGGCGCCGCCGTAAGGGTAATCCAGCAGGTGCGCCACGGCTTCGCCGAATTCGCCGACGCGGGTGTTGGAGACGCGCACGCGAACTGCGCCGTCGGTTTCGAGCAACTGCGGGTTTGCCCGCGCGAGCAGGTGGGTCGTGGGCGTGAAGCTCCGCGCAACGTGGACTTCGTGCAGCAATGGCGCGGGGTTGTTCACCGGAAAAGTGGACTCCACCGCGTCGGTGATCGCCTCGCGACCTGGCGAGGCGAAGGCGTTTCGTGTCGCCAGCGGCATCGGTGCGCAAAGGGGCACTCCAAAACGCGCAGGCGAGGAAGTTCCTTCGCAGCGCTTCGCCGACGCTTCCGCCGCCGCCGATGACATAGCCTTTGTTCTGGAACATCGGCGCGTCGGGATCGTCGGGCAGCAGCGCCGGCAACGTGCAGTTGGCCCAAACCGCGAGCGGGCGCACGGCGTAGAAAAAGCCATGCGGATCGGGCGCTTCGTAGCCGGTGAGGCTCAGCCCGCCTTCATCGACGGCGTAAAGCGTCACCTCGGCAGCGGGTGCGGGCTGGCCGGTGCCGTCGGCGACCGTGGCATCGACGGTCACGGTTTCGCCGGGACGAAAATCGGCCGCGGGCAAGGTCAACGCCACGTTCAGCCGCGTCTCCGGTCGGTCCACGTTGAGCGCGCAGTAACCGAGCGAGTATTCCGGTTCCGGGACTTGGCGCGGACTGTCCGCCTGCCCGCGCAACAAGAACACCGAAAGGTACGTGGCCGGCGCGTCGGCGTCGGTCAAGGGCACTTGGATGGCCGGGGCGTTGCCGACCAGGTTGGTCACGAACGAGCGGGTGACGCGGTCGCGTTCGAGGCTGACGACGGCGGTGCCGCTGAACGGGGCCTTGAGCAGGACGGTCGCGATCTGGCCCGCGAGATAATTGGTGCGATCCGGGATCAAATCGAGAATGGCGGGGGCGCGGTAGTTCCACGCCAGTTTCTCCTCGCCGGAGACATATTCGGTGACGGCGGTGACCACCTCGTGACCGCTTGCGTCTTTGGCGGTGACGACGATCAGATACTGCCCCGCGGCGGGCGGCGTGACCGTGGCGGCGGGCGGGGTCCCGGCCGGGACAGACGCGGCGGCAACGGGGCGAAGGTGACCGTCTGCGTCATCGCTTCTGCCTGCGTCACCGGCTCGCGCGCGGGCAGCCCGGCTTTCACGGTGACAAGGTAGTGTTCGTCGAGCTGGAAATCGCCCTCGAGGCTGACGGTTGAGGAGGCAAGCGACGCCACCAAGTTCGAAGGCGACGGCGTGACTGCCATCCATTTCAGGACATTGGAGCCGTTCAACTCGGGTGAGACCGGCTTGGAGAATTCGATCAAGATGCGCCGGCCGGATTGGAGACTGCTGCGCGCGCTCACGTCTGTCGCCGCGAACGGAATGACGTTGCCGAGGGCGATGGTCGTGTCGCGTGCGAACTGGAGATAAGGATCTGCGGCTGGCAACCCGGCACGCAATCGCAGTTGCCAGTTCGCCCCCACGGGCAGCGGTTCGGCGGGGAAGATCACCAGGCCGTTCGCGATCGTTTGGGCGGAGTCCGGTTCCTTCGCGCCAGCGGCGCGCGGTGTCGCCGGCCTGGCCGCTGACTCGCGCGGCTTCGCCTCGACGAAGCGCTCGTTCCACGTGAGCGGCGCCTGCGGTCCCGTCTCGCTCCAGTCGTCCTGGTCCGCGCGCGTCACTTGGCGCACGTTGGCCTGGGCGCGCCGGCCGGTGGCGTCGATGAACTCCACGAAACCGGCCGCGTCCGCCGGTTTGAGATCGGCGTTAAAATAGACCCGCACCGACGGCGTGCAGGACAGGTTGTCGGGGTTGAAGTCGCGCGGCACGGTGTGGATGACCGCGAACTCCGGCGTTCGCAAAACGCGCTCGAACTGGATGTCGCTGCCGATCGCCAGCGACAGACGATACGCGCGGCCCAAAAGTGGCGCCGAATGCGGGTGAAAGACGCCGTTGCGCCGGCTCAGCCACGTCCACTCGCCGGGCAGGTCCGGAGTGATGACCAGCGGCGATGGCGTCGCCACACTGCCCACCAGACTGCCGGCCACGACCGGCTGTTCGAAGCGGAATTCGAAGGTGGCGGTGGGTTCGAGCGTGTCGCTCTCGTCCATGAGGTGAACGCCGCGTTCGACCTCGGGCGCACCGCCGCAGCCCGCCAGCAGCGCCAGCCACATCGTCGCGAGAATTGCCACGCCGGCCGGTCGCTGATTGGGATGATGGATCATGGTGATGACACACAAGCCTGGGACGATTGCGGCGAGTGTCAACGGACCACTGCCGCCAGTTATTCACAGACACGATCGCGGAACGGCGACCTTGAAGACACCCCGAAATCGCGGGCTTCCGGCGCCGTGGCTACGGGCACGGAGCCGAACGGACCGGTGGCAGGAAATTTTGCGAATTCGACGAAGTGCGTTGTTGCAGTCTGGAAAAGGGTCGTTCAGAATCCCAACGTTAAACCCGATGAAAAGTGCGAGTTCGCGAAACCGATTTTAATCCAACCATAGAGGGGAGGTGACATCCAAGTGCCTGCCAAGAAAAAAGCACCCGCCAAAAAAGCAACCAAACCCGCAGCCCCGAAACCTGCCCAGAAAGCAGCTAAGAAAAAGTAACTCCTGAACCATCAGCGATGACCGGGAGGCAAACCCCGCCTAGGCGAGGTTCGCCTCCCGGTCGAGTTCTCCCTTCCCGTGGCCACCTTGGTTTTCGACATCGAGACTTCCAGCCTGTCCCGCGAGCATTTTGACGAAGCCCAGTGGGAATACTTGTTCCGCGACGCGGAGCGGATCCCCGACGAAACCGCGCGCGAACAGCGGCGGGGCGAGCTTCAGCAACAGCTCAATCTCTATCCCTTCACCGCCCAAGTGGTCTGTATCGCCATGCTCAACGCCGACACGGCGCGGGGACAGGTACAATTCATCGCCGCGGACTTCGAGGAAGGCGCAGCGAGCGACCCGGCCGTGGAATTCGTCCCCTGCATGGACGAAAGCGAGCTCTTGAACGCGTTCTGGGACGTGGCCCGCCATTACGACCAGGTGGTGACGTTTAACGGCCGCGGCTTCGATGTGCCGTTCTTGTACCTGCGCTCGGCGGTCCTGAATGTCCCGATCACCCGCAAGAACTGGCTGGGCTACCGGTTCGCCACCGAGCCGCACTGCGACCTCGCCGAGCAACTCACCTTCTACGGTGTGAGCGGTCGCGACGGTGCCGCCCGACGGTTCAATCTGGATTTTTACTGCAAGGCCTTCGGCATCGAATCGCCCAAGAGCCACGGCGTGAGCGGCATGGACGTGAACCGCCTGCTCGCAGAAGGTCGTCACCGCGAAATCGCGGAGTATTGCCTGCGCGACGTGCGCGCCACCGTCGAACTCCACCGGATCTGGCGCGAACGGCTGGTGGGCATCAAATAGACCGCCCGCCACGCACCAACCGCGGGTTCGGCAAAGCTCCTTGGGGAGGGCGGCATCGAGTCTGGCGCACGAGTCATTCCTCGCCTCGCCGAGGCCCGAGACCGCCTCAAAGTCGGCTGTGACTACCGGCTGAAAAGTCGTCAATCCGTCAACTGCGGCGTTGACAGCGCCCTCCAACTAAGGAACACTGCCTCGCGCTAGAAACTAGTCAGACCGGAGGGATAACATGACGTTCAGTGATCCTAAAACCGCTCCGATTGGACATCAACCGCGGGCGATGCCAAACCAGGTGGGAGTGGAAGAAAAGACGTTGCGCTGCGAGAAGCTGCAAATCGAGCGAAAGCTCTTCACCCTCTCCTTGCGCGAAAACCCGCGCGGAAGATTCTTGCGAATCACCGAAGACGTGGCCGGCTGGCACGACAATGTCATCGTGCCGGCCTCCGGTCTGGATGATTTCGCGAGTGCCCTGGCCGCGATGGCCAAGACGGCGGCGGCGGCGGAACTGCTATCCACCAGCGTGGAGGCGATGCCGTCCGGAGAGGCATCGGCAGTGACAAACGCTTAGTCGGGAGCAATGGGCTTCCGCCGGGCAGGGCGTCGGGCACGGAGCCGCGGGGCATCACCCCAAAGGCTTTCCAAAGCGTATAACTCGCGGGTTTCCGGCCGCATGACGTGCACAATCACGTCGAAGTAGTCCAACACCACCCAATTCGTCTTCCACGTGCCGTCTTGAGCGCGCGCCCGCAGCGCGTATTCCTCGGCAAGTTTCTCGCTGATCTCGTCCACGATGGCGCGGAGGTGCGGTTCGTTCAGCCCTGTGGCCAGAACGAAGAAATCGGTCACCGAAGACAGCTTGCGCAGGTCGAGCACCACGACCTGTTCGGCTTTTTTGCTCTCCGCGAGCTCCCGGCATCGCAGAGCCAGTTGTTTCGAGTCCATTGCGGGCACGTTGCCCAAAGGCGGGTCAGAGATAAAGTCCGGAATTGCGGATCGCTTCCGCGACAGGGGCCGGCATCCAAGGCTCCAGAGGCTGGCCTGCCCGCACGCGGGCGCGCATCTCGGATGCCGAAATCGCGGTGGGGGAACCCGTCAGTCGCTTGACGCGGAAGCCGGCCGGCGGGGCGAACGCCTCGCCGGGGCGTGCCGCGACGACAAAGGTCGCCAGCCGCGCCAGTTCTCCGGCCTCGCGCCAGCTTGGCAGCAACGCCAGGTGATCGGCGCCGATCAGCCAAAACAACTCCGCGTCGGGAAAACGGACGGCGTAGGCCCGGACGGTGTCGATCGTGTACGACACGCCGCCGCGATCGAGTTCCAGGGTTTCGACCTCGCAGCGCGTCCAGCCCGCCAACGCCAGACGCAGCAGACGGGCGCGCTGTGCCCCCGACACCACAGTCTGGTCGGGTTTGAACGGCGACTGGGCCGCAGGGATGAAAAACAGGCGGTCCAGCGCCAGTTCTTCCAGCGCGGCCCGGGCGATGAGCAGGTGGGCCAGATGCACGGGATTGAACGAGCCGCCAAAGAGACCGATCCGCTTCACCCCGCCATTGTAGCGGCGCCGGCGTGGCACACCAGCCCTGAACTGCGATTGGGAGTGCAGGAATTGTGTCTGCGCGGCCATTCAAGCCTCGAGGCGCCAGCGGCGCGCCGGAATCCGGGACTCGCCGCTTGACGCGCCTGACCCTCACAGAGATATTGACGGGCTTCGTTCTACCCGCCCAGGGGGCGAGTCAGGCCGGAAACGTGACGTATGTCCAAATCGAAGGTCAAGAAAGCTGTCCACCACCCTTCTCGCAAAAGCGCAAAACCGGCGAGTGACCGGCAACCCCGGCTCGCCAAACCGCCGTCGCCCGCGCCGGATGCCAAGGTCGCGAGCCCGCGGCCCAAGCCCGCGACCGCGCCCACGAAACCGGCCGGGCCGGGCCCGAATGGTTCTGCGCCCCTTCCGGCTACCCCCCCAGGTCCGGCGGGGCCTCCCGCGGCGGTGGTCAGCCCGGAGATGCACACCCAGTCCGGGGTGGATCTTACCGAAAAGATCAAGGAATTGGTCCGGTTGGCGCAGGAACAGGGCTACCTCACGTACAGCGACATCAACGACATCATCCCCGACAGCGTCATTTCGCCGGATGACCTGGACGAGGTGTACTCGAAGCTCCGCAGCCTCGAAATCGAGATCGTGGATCAGGCGGAGGTGGATCGCGTCAAGCAGCCCGAGCCGGAGGAAGAAGATGACAAGGCCCGGCTGGACATCCTGGACGACCCGGTCCGGATGTACCTCAAGCAGATGGGCCAGGTGCCGCTGCTCACCCGCGAGCAGGAGGTCGAGATCTCCAAACGCATCGAAGACAACGAGAACGAGGTCAAACGGATCATTTACAGCTTCGGTTTCTCCGGCAAAGAACACATCGCCCTGGCCGAAAAACTGATTTCCGAGCCGCCCAAGGAGAGGTTCGACCGCGTCATTCTGGACAAGAAGATCGAGAGCCGCGACAACCACCTCAAGGCGCTCCGCAAACTGGTAAAGGACGTGCGCGTGGTGGACCAGGACGTGGATGCGAAATACGCGGCCTGGCTACGCGAGGCCGGCAAGCCCCGAAAGGAAAAACTGCACGCGGATTTCCGCAAGGTGGATACCAAGCTTCAGGGCACCTTCCCGAAGTTCTTCTACAAACAGAAGGTGATCGAGGAAATGGCGCTCGTGGCCGACAACATCCACGACAAGATTCAACTCGGATTGCGGGCGATTCACGAGCTGGAGCACCAGCGGAAAAACCAGCAGGCCCAACAAATCGTCGATTCCGAGTGGCAGAAGATTCGCGCGCTCGAGGAATTCGTGCGCATGCCGCACACCGACTACCTCGCTGCCTACAAGCAGCTCCAGCACTTCACCGCCAAGGCCCATCAGGCCAAGACCGAGATGGTCGAGGCCAACCTCCGCCTGGTCATTTCCATCGCCAAGAAGTACACGAACCGCGGCCTCTCCTTCCTCGACCTGATCCAGGAAGGCAACATGGGCTTGATGAAGGCGGTCGAGAAATTCGAGTACCGTCGCGGCTACAAATTCTCGACCTACGCCACCTGGTGGATTCGCCAGGCCATCACCCGCTCGATCGCCGATCAGGCCCGCACCATCCGCATTCCGGTGCACATGATCGAGACGATCAACAAACTCATGCGGGTGCAGAAGCAACTGCTCCAGGATTACGGCCGCGAGCCCACCCCGGAGGAGATCGCGGACGAGATGCAGATGCCGGTGGACCGCGTCCGCGCGGTCCTCAAGATGGCCCAGCAACCCATCTCGCTCCAAAGCCCGGTCGGCGACAGCGACGACACGAATTTCGGGGATTTCATCGAGGACAAGTCGGCGGAGAACCCGTCCGACATGACCAGCTACAGTCTCCTCAAGGACAAGTTGAACGACGTGCTGGACAGCCTGACCGAGCGGGAGCGCAAGGTGCTCGAACTGCGCTTCGGCCTCGCCGACGGCTACAGCCGCACGCTTGAAGAAGTCGGTAAACAGTTTAAGGTAACCCGCGAGCGCATTCGCCAGATCGAGGCCAAAGCGCTGCGCAAGATGCGGCACCCCACCCGCTTGCGGCAGCTTCAAGGCTTCTTGGAAGGCGAAGATCTCGAGATCATCGTGGCCAGCCTCATGGCGGGTTGAGCGCGCACTATTCAAGTCCTCCTCAGGGACAGGGCGGGGCCGCGGGGATCCGCCCTTTTTCTTTTCTGCGCGTGGTTCACAAGCTCTTGGAGGGCGAAGCGCGCGCTAAACAGGGCGTTCTTCGCTTCGCGCATCGGCTGCGCAGGCTTGAGCCTCCCCACTTGGCTGTAACCGCCGGACCGCACACAGTGAACTCTGGGTGAATGCGAACGCCGGCGAGAGAATCCGGCACTCGCAAACCGAATCACGGACGAAACCGTCATGAAAACGCTCAACATCTTCCTGCTCGCCGCCAGCGCGGCCTTCGCTGCCCTGGCGGGACCGTTCCAAAAGGAACAAGTCGCCGCCGACGCGAAATGGGTCATTCATCTGGATGTCCAGGCTTTGCTCCGGACCACCGTGGGCGAGACACTCGCCCGCGCAGCCTTGGATCCCAACCTGGCCAAGCCCACCGCCGATCTGAAACAGCATCTCGGCGTTGACTTTGACTGGCGCCGCATCCGCTCCGTGACCCTCTACGGCTCCGATTTTTCCGCCTCCAAGCATCTGCGGGGCGTCATGCTCGTGGACACCGACATGGATATCGCCCAAGCTTTCGAGGCCGTCCAAAAGAAACTGGCCGAAGTGGGCGGGCTCAAAGACGGCGGCCTTGAGCGCCTCGAGGAGGGATCTTCGGTGCTGTACTCCATCAGGAAGGAACTGTACATCGCCACCCAAAAGGGTGTGCCCGTCATCGTGGGCAACCCACGCGAAGCCGTCCTCAAAGCGCGCGAAGTCCTCAACGGGAGCGCCCCAAACCTGAACGACGCCCCCTTCGGCAAGCTCTGCCAGGTCGGCAACGGCTTCTTCTTCGTCGCCGCCGCGCGCGGTTTCAGCGACACTGCCCCGGTGCCGCCCCAGGCCCGCGTGCTCCAAATGGCCGAGGGCCTCCGCGTGGTGTTGGGCGAAAAGGGCGACCAGGTCACCGCCAGCCTGGCGCTGAGCGCCAAGACCCCGGAGGCTGCCCGGCAAATGCATCAAGTGCTGCAAGGCATGATCGCGCTCGCCTCGCTGAGCCAGGTCGAAAACCAGGATCTCAAAACCCTGGTTGGTGGCACCCGCGTGGGCCTGGACAACCAGACGGTTAAGGTGGACATCTCCTTGCCGGTCGCGCGCATCAACCAGAAGATCGTCGAGGAAGAGCGTCGAAAACACGCCGGCCACTAACCGAAACCATGGGTTCGACGGCACCAGCGAATGCGTGGCTGAGCCCGGCGGAAACGGCCCCCTCCGGAGTGGCCGATTCCGCCGCGCTGGCGCGTCTTGCTCCGGCCGACGCGGGCGTCTCCGCGGCCGACCCGCCGCTCGCGGCCCTGCTGGCGCGGTGTCGGAATGGCGACGACGACGCCTTCGCGCTCCTGGTCGAGCAGTGCGCGGAACGGCTCTTCAACTTCCTGCTCAAGTTCACCGGCAACACGCACGATGCCGAAGACCTCGCCCAGGAAACGTTCCTGAAAGTCCACCGCAGCCTCGTGCGCTTCGACCTGTCGCGGGCCTTTTTGCCCTGGCTCTTCACCATCGCCCGCCGCACCGCTCTGAACCACCTGCGCGCCCGCCGGCCCACGGATCCGTTGCCCGATGAATTTGCCGAGACGGAAACGGCCGATAACCCGAGCGCGACGCTCGCCGACAGCGACGATCGGGCAACGCTCTGGCGCCTGGCGCGCCAGCTCAAGCCCCGCCAGTACGAGGCCCTGTGGCTCTGCTACGGCGAAGGTTTCAACGTCGCGGAAATCGCCGCCGTCCTGCGCACCAACTCGATTTACGCGAAGGTCTTGTTGCACCGCGCCCGCCGGGCGCTCCTTCACAAACTGGCTGCCGCGGGGTACGACCGCCGGTCCGCCTCGCCTTAACCCGTTGACACCATGCTCCTCTGTCGCCTAGTCCAACTCCTGTTGTCGCTGCGCCGCGAATCCGGTGACGCCGTGCCCCGCTGCTGCCGGCGCCACCTGGCCAGGTGCCCCGAATGCCGCGCCGCCGTCCAGGACGCCGGCGTGCTCGAACTGCGCCTCCGCGCTGCGGCCCCGGCCACGCGCCGTCCCCCGTCGCCGTTCCTGGCGGCTAAAATCGTCGCCGCCACGCGGCTGGCCGACGGTTTTGCCGGGGACCGCCCGCGCCCGCACCGAAGCCGTTTCACGCTCGCCTTCGCCGCCACCGCCGCCGTTGTTGTGAGCGGCTTTCTCGGCTGGCACTGGTTCAATCGGTCTGCGGATTCCGGTTCCGCCGGGCCAGCCTTGCCCCCGGTGCTGGCCGAACTCGAAGCGCATCCGCTGTCGATCCCGGACGGTGCCACCTTGTTGGCCAGCAGCGCGAAACTGGACGAGCCGTTGGAGCGCGAGTGGACCGCCATGCTGGCCGACGCCCGCTCTGCCGCCGACTCGCTTGCCGCGGCCTTCCTGCCCCAAACACCGCCGTAAGCCGAGGTGTCGGCCGGGAGGTGGCGCTAGCCTGGGCTGGACGGCGAGGATGTTGGCCGCTCAAATGCGGGTAGAACAGCGGCGAGTTGCGCTGTCACCCAACGCATGAATGCCTCAACCATCGCCGGCCTGGCGCTCGCGGGCCTCATCCTCCTCGGTAGCGGCTGCGAACGCTCCAGGCCGCTGCCGGTCCAAGCCACGCCGTCCGCTCCCGCCACGAACACTGCGACGGCCGCGAACGAGAGTCCGGCATCGGTTCTGACCGGAGATCAAATCGTCGCCAACCCGGAGCGCGTCCACGCCCTCCTGCGCGCGCGCAACCAGTATTACCAAGACGAGGCTCGGTTTGAAAACAACCCGGAGCTCGGTCTCGTCGGCGAAATCGCCGAGGCGGCGGTCGTTGACTTGTCCCCGTTGAAAGGCATCGCCTTTGGCGCGCTCGACCTCCGCGCCACACCGGTCTCGGACCTCACGCCGCTGGCCGGGATGCCTTTGAACCTGCTGGGTCTCGAACAGACACGGGTCAGCGACCTGGCGCCGTTGAAAGGCATGAAGCTCGCGAAGCTCTACTTGAATCAAACCTCCGTGCGCGACTTGACGCCGTTGGCGGGCATGCCGTTGACCGAGCTGATGCTGGTCGGGACGAAGGTGGAGGACTTGGAACCGCTCCGCGGAGCACCGCTCGCAGGCCTGTGGCTGAACCAGACGCCGGTGACGAACATTGCCGCGCTCGCGCAGAGTCCACTCATCACCTTGACGCTCGAAGGCACGCGAGTGACCGACCTTCACCCGCTGGCCGGCGTGAAGACGCTGCAGCGGCTCCACCTCGGCGACACACCGGTGCAAGACCTCGCCCCGCTGGGGGGCCTGGCGTTGACCCGCTTGATCTTCGATCCGGCTCGGATCACCAACGGGTTGGCGGTCGCCCGCCAAATGAGCACGCTGCGCGAAATCGGTACCACCTTGGACGGCAAGATGGCCCCGGAAGCGTTCTGGAAACTGTGGGACAGCGGCGGCTTGAAGTAACCGTTGTATGGGCGAGGAACCGAGCCAGAGGCTGGTCAGAGCCCGCCACAACCGAGTCAACGGAGAAAGCGGCGCGTGAGAAACAGAGCGCGGCGCGATTCCCATTGAACCGGGGCCGACGGCCCCGCAAAGTTCTGGGCGTTCCATGAAAACCTCGCTTCTTCCGTTCCGACCGTTCGCCACCCTGGCGTTGCTGGCGCTGCTGCCCACAATCACTCAGGCGACGGAATCCACTCTGGTCGTCCGCGTCGCGGACCGTTCGGCCGTCCGCATCCCGCGGTTCATCACCGGCAAGTTCGCCGAGCACCTCGGCAACAACATCTACAACGGCATGGACGCGCAGATTCTGCGGAACCCAACCTTTGCCGCGTACCCGTTCGCCACCGGCCAGCAATCGCCCGACGGCATCGCCACATTCCACTACGAGCGCGACCGCATCAGCCAGGCCATCCGCCAACAGGCAGGGCGGACGGGCTGGCCGCCTGGCGAGGGCGACGCCCTTGTCGAGTCTTACTTCGACGGCCTGGCGGCATTTTGGGGCCGGGTCGGTCCGCGCAACGCCGTGCAGGTCAGCCCCGCTGTGGAGCCGCAAGGCGGCCGTGCTCAGCGCATCCAGGCGAAAGCCGCCGGACAAGGTGTGGCCCAATGGACCTGGCTGCCGCTGCACCGCGTGCGCGAATACGAATTCGAAGTTTTGCTCCGCTCGCCGGAGGTTGCCACATTCACCGTGGCCGTCTCGGCCGGCGCTGCCGAACCGCCGCTGACCAAGGTGAGCCTGACCGGCGTCAGCACCGATTGGCACGTCATCAAAGGCAAGCTGGCTTTGCCCGCTGACGCACCGGCCGATGCTGCCTACCGGTTCGCGCTGACCGCGGATTCGCCCGGCCAGTTCGTGATTGGCCGCGTCCGCCTCTGGCCGGCGGACCACATCGACGGCTTTGACCCGGACATCATCCGCTTCCTGAAGGCATCGAAGCTCCCGCTGCTGCGCTGGCCGGGCGGGAACTTCGTCAGCGGCTATCACTGGGAAGACGGCGTGGGACCGGTCGAGCGCCGGCCCACCAAGCCGAACTACGCCTGGGGCGGCGTCGAGCCAAACTTGTTCGGCACGGACGAGTTCATTGCGTTCTGCCGCGCGGTGGGCTGCGAGCCGATGATTTGCGTGAATGCCGGCGACGGCACGCCCGAAGAGGCCGCACGCTGGATCGATTATTGCAACGGTCCGGCCGATTCGCCGATGGGCCGGCTCCGCGCCGCGAATGGCCATCCCGAGCCATTCCACGTCCGGCATTGGGAAGTCGGCAACGAGCTTTGGGGCCGCTGGCAGTTTCATTGGACCACCGCCACCGGCAACGTGGACCGCTATCAACGCTTCGCCAAGGCGATGCTGACCGTCGATCCGACCATTCAACTTTACGCCTGCGGCGCGCCGATCTTTTGGGGCAAGAATTGGAACGACACGCTCATCGCCGACCTCGGCCCGGCATTGCGGTCGATTACTGATCATCCGCTCATCGGTGGCAACGTGACCTTGACGACCGATCCGCTCGACGTCTTCCGCGATTTCATGGCCGTGCCGGGCGTGCTGGAGGAAAAATGGGCTTCTCTTCGCGACGACCTGGCGCGCGGCGGCGTGCGCGAACCGCGCCTGGCCGTGACGGAACTTCAACTTTTCGCCCATCTCGGTTCGCGCGGCGACATCAGCCAGCCTGCGCGGCTCACGCGGGAGAACTTGCCCAGCCAGGGCAGCATCACCGAGGCGCTGTACGACATCCTGATCTACCACGCGGCGGTGCGGCTCCAGCCGTTTGTCGGACTGATCACGCACTCGGCGATCGTGAACCACGGCGGCGGCTTGCGGAAAGAGCGCGAGCGGGTCTATGCGAACCCGTGCTATTACGCGCAGACGGCGTTTGCCGACTTCGCCGAAGCCACGCCGGTGGCGGTGGAGTTGACCGCGCCCACCGAACACGCTCCGCTGGTTCTGCCCGAACTCCGAAACGTCGTTCGCGAGCGCGACTTCAAAACCGTGGACGCCCTGGCGGCACTGGCACCGAATGGCGACCTCCTGCTTTCGCTGGTGAACTGCGGTACCGGTCCGCTGAAACTGGCGGTGGAACTGAAGGACTTCGCGGCGCGCGGACCAGCTCAGGTGCAAACGCTGGCGGCTGACAAACCGTGGTCGGGAAACACCCTCGAACAACCCGACGCTGTCAAGCCGGTGGACTCGGTGGACTCGGCGGCAGAGGTCCGCGATGGCCGGTTAACTTTGGATCTTCCGGCCTTCTCCGTCAGCCGCGTCCGGTTGGTGGCTAAGTGAGCGACCGATGCGAGCCTGGTGTGATATGCAACTTCGAAGTGTCACAATTAATGTCGCAATTGCGACAAATAGTGTGACAAAGGCTTAACCGGAGGCTGGACTCGTCACGCGGTAACGGCGCTGGGTGGGGCGACGATCTGCAGGGCACCAGGGAGGAGGCGAATGGTTGCCGGTGTTTGCCCGACCACGTCGCCGTCCAGCGCGAGCGGAACCGGAGGATCAGACTCGATCTGGAGCTCGCACCCCGGAAAATACCGCACCTTCGGGTGGCCTGGAAACGTGCCGCGCAGCAGTTGCGGAAACCGCCGGAGCACCTCGACTTTGCCCAAGGCCTCGATCAGGCACAGCTCCAGCCGGCCGTCGTCCATGCGCGCGCCGGGCGAAAGCCGCATGGCGCCACCGCCCGCCCATTCGCTATTGCCGGCGCAGACGTGAAACATCCGCCCGGCGGTTTCGCGGCCGTCGGCGCACACCCGCATCGTGGGTGAGTGGTAATGCCGGAGCGCGCGAAAGAAGCCCACGGAGTAGCTAAACCTTTTGCCGAACCAGCGCTTCACGGTCGGCCCGGTCCACTGCAACACGTCGGCGGCGAAGCCCGCGGCGGCGAACAAAAGGGCGTGTTGCGTAGCCAGGCGGGAGTTTTCGGTCCAGCGCGCTTCGATTACGTCGAGCGGGCGCGCCACGCCAGCCGCCAGCGCGGCAAGAGCGCCATCCACATCCGGCAGGCCGAGTTGCTCGGCCACATCGTTGCCAGTGCCGATGGGCAGAATGCCCAGCGCGGCCCGCCGCTCGGGATTCGAGAGCAGGCCGGTCGCCACTTCGCGGACGGTGCCGTCGCCACCGGCGGCAATCACGAGGTCGAAGTCGGGAGCCGCGAGTCGCGCCAGTTCCGCGGCGTGGCCGGGTGCCGTTGTGACGACGTTGCGGAGATCCAGACTGAGCTGGTAAAGACGAAACTGAAGCGCGTCCACCTGCCGCTGGGCCTGACCGGCGGCGGCGGCGGGGTTGGTGATGACCAGGATTCGACGCTGCAAGGCGGCGGCCGCGCGGCTCAGTACACGCGGCGCAAGTGGGAGGGCAGGATGTTCAGTTCGGAGCGGTACTTGGCGACGGTGCGGCGTGCGATCAGGATGCCCTTTTCGCTCAAGCGTTTGACGATGTCCTCGTCGGAGAGCGGCTTGTTCTTGGACTCACCGGCCACGAATTCGGCGATGATCTGCTTGACGCTTTCGTTCGAAACCGCGCCGTTGCCGCCGGAGGTGGGCAGGCCCGAGGTGAAGAAGTACTTCATCTCGAACACGCCTTGCGGGGTTTCCATGTACTTGCCCGAAACGGCCCGGCTCACCGTGGTTTCGTGCACGCCCACCACCTCGGCGACCTGGGCCATGGTCATCGGCCGGAGATGCGAAACGCCGTTTTCCATGAACTCCCGCTGCCGTTTGACGATTTCCTTCGCGATGTTGAGGAGCGTCTGCTGGCGCTGGTGCAGGCTTTTGATGAGAAACTTGCCGGCCCGAATTTTCTCGCGGATGTACTCGCGAACCTCAGTCGAGCTGTCCGGCTGGGCCATCAGATCCTTGTAGGTATTGCTGATGCGGAGATGGGGAACGGCGTCGTTGGCGACCGAAACGGTGAAATTGTCGCCGGCGCGCTGCACGAACACTTCGGCCACCACGTACTGCTGGTCGTCCGGCATGAAGTCGCGCCCGGGCCGGGGTTCCAGGTGGCTGATGCGTTCGACGGCGGCCTTGATGTCCTCGAGCGCGACGCCGAGCGTGCGGGCCAATTCAGGCAGCCGCCGCTTGCCGAGGGTCTCCATGTGTTCGTCCACGATGCGGTATTCGAGCGATCCCCGCCGCCCGGCCCGTTCGAGCTGGAGGAGCAGGCACTCGCGCAGGTCGCGCGCCCCAACCCCCGGCGGGTGGAAACTCTGCACGACCTTGAGCACCTCGCCGATCGTCTCCGGCGGGACGTTGGTCGAAACCGCCAGTTCCTCGAGGCTGGACTGGAGATAGCCGCGCTCGTCGATGTTGCCCACGATCAGCTCCGCCACGGCCCGCTGATCGGCGCGGATCTCGGAGAGCCGCACCTGTTCGAGCAGGTGTTCCTGCAGCGAAGTCCCCGCGACGAGCGAATCGAACATGAACTGCCGCCGCTCCTCGTCCTCCTCCCGGCCCCGTAGCGGCGCGTTGGCCTGGTTGTAATGATCGCGCCATTCCTGGTCCATCTGGGCCAGGCGCTCGAACTCGACCTGGAAATCGTCCACCGGCGTCTTCGTTTCCTTTTCCGTGGCGGGATCGAACTTCACATCCGCGGGCGGCTCCTGCGGATCGGCTGGGTCGGCAACGGGCGAGCCCTCGCGTTCCTGTTGCTCGCGTTGGGCCTGCTCGGCGGCGGGGACTTCTTCGAGAACGGGGTTTTGCGCGAGTTCCTGTTCCACCAGCGCCTGCAACTCCAGCACCGGCGCCTGCAGCAACGCCAGCGACTGCTGGAGCTGCGGCGCCAGCACCTGCTGCAACGCCATCCGTTGCGAGAGTTGAAGGCCCTGAGCCATGCCGCGAGGATAGGCCGACAAGGTAGTTCCACAAGCGGGAACTCCGCCGCCCGCCAAAGCGCGAGCAAATGCATTGCCCCGCCCGCGACGAGTTCCTAACGTTTCTGCGTGCCCGTAAGGTTCACGATTCTCGGCAGCGGTTCCGGCGGCAATTGCGCCTACCTCGAGACCGACGAGACCCGGCTGCTCATCGACGCCGGCTTCAGCGCCCGGCAAATCCGCCAGCGACTGGCGTCGATCGAGCGCTCGCCGGAGACCTTGCACGGCATCCTGATCACGCACGAACACTCCGACCATATCCAGGGGCTCGCGGTGCTCTGCGCGAAACTGGAGATTCCGATTTTCTGCAACCGGCTGACCAAGGACGCCATCGAGCACGCGTTGGAAGCGCGGTTCGATTGCCGCTTGTTCCAGACCGGCGCGGCCTTCGACGTGGGTGACGTGCACGTCGAGACCTTCTCGGTGCCGCACGACGCCCAGGACCCGGTGGGCTTCTGCCTTCACACCGCCGCGGCCAACGTCGGGTTCCTTACCGATCTGGGCCACGCGACGCGCTTGGTCCTGGAGCGCGTCCGCCCGGCGAACGTGCTGGTGTTGGAAACCAACCACGACTTGCGTTTGCTCCAGGACGACACCAAGCGGCCGTGGAGCGTCAAACAACGCATCCTCAGCCGCCACGGGCATTTGTCCAATGACGCCGCGGCGGCGGTGGCGGCCGAGGTCCTGTCGGCCGATCTGCGGCATTTGTACCTGGGCCACCTGAGCCGCGACTGCAACCGGCCCGCGTTGGCGCACCGCACGGTGAGTGACCGCCTCCAGGCCATCGGCGCCAGCCAGGTGCGGGTCGAGACGACCTCGCAGGAGGCGCCCAGCCCCACGCTGGTTTTGTAGCGCCCCCGCGTACGGCCTGCCTTGAACCCGGCCCCGTGTCTGCTAGCTTCGGGCCGCCATGGCCTTTGAATCCTTCCGCGCCTGGGTGAACCACCTCGACAAGGCGGGCGAACTCATCCGCATTTCCCAGCCGGTCGCCACCGAATTGGAAATCACTGAACTCGCCGACCGGCAGATGAAATCGCCCGGCGGCGGCAAGGCGCTCCTGATCGAAAAGCCGACCGTAAATGGCGCCGTCTCGCCCTTCCCGGTCGCGATCAACACGCTCGGCTCCTGGAAACGGATGGCGCTCAGCCTGGGCGCGAATTCCGTGGACGAAGTCGCCGCTGAACTCGGCTCGCTGATGAAAGCCAAGCCCCCGACCAGCTTCCGCGAGGCGATAAAGTTGCTCGGCACGGCACTCGATTTGCGCCACGCCAAGCCCAAGCTCGTCAAGGACGGCCCGTGCAAGGAAGTCATTCACAAGTTCGACGCCCCGCCCACGCGCACCTCGCCGTGGCCGCCTGCGCCGAACATCAACGCTTCGAATTCGCCAGCGGCTGCGAACGTTTCTCCCTCTCCTGGGGGAGAGGACTGGGGTGAGGGCGGCCCCACGACCCTCCTGAATCTCCCCATCCTCAAGTGCTGGCCGCTGGACGGCGGGCGCTTCATCACCCTGCCCTGTGTCGTTACCAAAGATCCCGACACCGGCGAACGCAACGTCGGCATGTATCGCATCCAGGTTTACAACGACCGCACCACCGGCCTGCACTGGCAGCTCCAGAAAGTCGGCGCTCGCCACGGTCGCCGCTACCACGAAACCGGCACGCGCATGCCCGTCGCCATCTTCCTCGGAGGCGATCCCGTGTTCACCTTCGCGGCCACCGCGCCGTTGCCCGATGGCCTCGATGAACTCCTGCTCGCCGGTTATCTCCGCAAAAAATCCGTCGAACTCGTCAAGTGCGAGACCAACGGCCTCGAAGTCCCCGCCAACGCCGACTTCGTCATCGAAGGCTACGTTGACCCGGCCGAGCCGTTGCGCGACGAAGGCCCGTTCGGCGACCACACCGGCTATTACACGTTGCCCGAGCCGTATCCCGTCTTCCACGTCACCGCCATCACGCACCGCAAGGACGCCGTGTATCCCGCCACCATCGTCGGCATCCCGCCGATGGAAGACTTCTACATCGGCGGCGCGTCGGTGAAACTCTTCCTGCCCATCTTCAAGATGAACTTCCCCGAGATCGTGGACCTCGCGCTGCCGGCCGAAGGCGTCTTCCACAACCTCGTGTTCGTGAGCATCCGCAAGACCTACCCGATGCAAGCCTACAAAATCATGCACGGCCTCTGGGGCATGGGGCAGATGATGTTCACCAAATACCTCGTGGTGGTGGACGACGACGTGAATGTGCACAATACCAGTGAAGTGCTGTTTCGCCTGTGTGCGAACACCGACCCCCAGCGCGATTCAATCTTCACCAAAGGGCCGGCCGATGTTTTGGACCATGCAACTTCTGAAATCGCGATGGGAACAAAGCTGGGCATTGACGCCACGCGCAAGCTCGCCGGTGAAGGATTCAAAAGACCGTGGCCACCGTTAATCAAGATGGATGCCGCGGTGAAGGCGAAGGTGGAAAAACTTTTCAACCCGTAGCAGCCGACGTGAGGAGGCTCAAACTCAACTGGCCGGGAATCCCAACGGGATTCAGTCCATCAGCCCAAGGTTGCGAGGAACGGGCTACCTTGGGTATGCGTCCCCAAATGGAAACCAACCCCAACGGGTTTTGACCAAAAACCGTTCGATTGGCGTCGCGACGAATTTGCCGCCAGTAGCAGCCGGTGTGAGAATTCGTCACCTTGAGTTCATGTAGCGTTGGACCTTGCAGTTGTTCGCCTCACTGAACTTCGGCACGACGCTCTCGCCGCCCCAGATTTTTCCTCCAGCTTTTTTGGGGGGGGTCTTTGAACTCTTGGTTTCGCTCGGCGAAATGCCGGTCAATCGCGGCAACAGCCTCGGCAACTGACTGATAATCGCTGTTGTGAATGACTGCCTTGGCCATACCGCCGAAGACTGATTCGATGACATTCAAATTCACAGCCGTCCCACAGGGTTGATAAGTCGGAAAGGAGAAGTTGGCTTGCGGAGGTTTGACCTGCCACAAGGTAGGTCATGCACCAAACAAAAACCCACAAGCCAACGCGCAGTAAG
>JAKANS010000264.1 GCA_021823625.1 bacterium
GCCCTGCAAACCATCACTCCTCAGGACGCCATCAACTGGTTTGCCTGCTGTGGCTATAGTGTTATTTAATATGCTCTAGCGAACCAACCGCTTCGGAAGCGGAGCAATAACGGAAGAAACTGACTTGGCATCGTGCGTCTCGGGTTGTTGGTTGGTGGTGGCGGACGGTCGGCACTGTACCCCGGCCTGCCAATGGTGCTCCACATAGCCCGTGGGTTAGCTTGGGGCCGCCGCCGCCGTGCAAGTCACTGGGGAGAACCCCGACGTTGACGCGTCTGGATTCATCCCGCTCAGGAGACTGCTCACTTGCTCATTCGACGCTGCGGGCCGCCCGTCTGCCACCAACCCTGAACCAAAGGAACTGTAGGGCGCCGCGTCGCAAAGGCAATCCGCCAAAAGCAAAATCCGTCTCTCCTCAACTTCCCGTCCTGCATCCCCACGCCGCCGGCATTGACCTCGGCGCCCGCGAGATTTACGTGGCTGTTCCTCCCGGCAGCAGCGCCCGCCCCGTGCGCGCCTTCGCCACCTTCACCGAAGACCTGCACGCCTTGCGCGACTGGTTGTAGGAATGCGGCGTGACCACCGTGGCCATGGAGTCCACCGGCGTTTACTGGAGTCCTCTCTTTCAAATCCTCGAAGCCGCCGGGTTGGAAGTCTGCCTGGTCAACGCCCGCCACTGCAAAAACCTGCCGGGCCGCAAGACCGACGTGCCGGACTGCCAGTGGCTCCAGCATCTCCACTGCGTCGGGCTGCTGCGCGGCAGCTTCCGGCCCGCTGATCAGGTCTGCGCGGTGCGCACGATCCTGCGCCATCGCGATGCGCTGGTGCGTGGGGCCGGCCGGTGCGTCAGCCACCTGCACAAGGCGCTCACGCAAATGAACGTGCAGCTCCACCACGTCGTCAGCGACCTCACCGGCGTGACCGGCCAGGCCATCCTCGAAGCCATCCTCAAGGGCGAACGCGATCCGCAAACGCTCGCGGCGCTCAAGGATCATCGCATCAAGGCCAGCCGCGACACCCTCGCCAAAAGTCTGCGCGGCGACTGGCGGGCCGAACACCTCTTCACCCTCAAGCAAACCCACGCGCTGTGGCAGCAGCACCAGACCCTCATCGCCGGGTGCGACGCGCAAATCCAAGCGATGCTCCGGGCCTTCGACGCGCGCGGCTATCCGCTCTGCCGGTTCATCCGCCAGCATGGGTGCGACTGTATCATTGTGGCGCCCGCCCAGGTGCCGCGCCAACCGGGCGACCGCGTGAAGACCGATCGGCGCGATGCGGATCACCTGGCCCGGCTCTTGCGCGCGGGCGAACTCACCGGCCTCTACGTGCCGGACCCGCAGGACGAGGCGGTGCGGGACTTGATCCGGGCGCGTTACCAGGTGAGCCAGCAACAGCACCGCGCGCGGCAGCAGCTCAAGATGTTTTTGTTGCGGCAGAATATCCGCCATGCCGGGACCAAGCCGTGGACGGCGGCGCCCCTGCGGTTTCTGGCGACGGTGAAGCTACCGTTTGCGGAGCAACAGTTCGTGTTTCAGGAGCTGGTCAATGTCATCACGGAGGCGGGGCAACGGCTGGAACGCTACGAAAAGGAAATCGCCAGCGGGGTGGAAGGGGGGCGGTGGCCGCCGGTGGTCCAAGCGCTGATGAGTCTGCGCGGGGTGGCGTTGTTGACCGGCGCGACGCTGGTGGCGGAGTTGGGCGATCTGCACCGGTTTGAGAGTGCACCGCAGTTGATGAGCTACCTGGGGTTGTGTCCCGGCGAACACACCAGCGGCGCAATCCGCCAGCAGGGCGGGATCCCCAAGATGGGGAACGGGCTTGCGCGCCAGGCGATGATCGAAGCCGCGTGGAACAACCGCCCCCCGGCGCGGATCAGCCGCACGGTGCTGGCGCGCCAGGCCGGGTTGCCCCAGGCGGTGACCGAAGCGGCGTGGGCGGCGCAGACGCGCCTGCATCAGAGATACCAACACCTCACGGACGTGGGCCGCAAGAAATCCCAGGTGGCCGCCGCCGCGTTGGGGCGCGAACTCGCGGGGTTCGTGTGGGCCATCGGTCGGATGGTCCAGCCGCACGCCCTCGAAATGCAGGCAGGGAAAGGGAAGGCCGCCTGAGGGCGGCGGGAACAAAGACCGCTTTTAAGAAAAAGAAACCGCATGCAGACCAAAGCCCGCAAGACTTGATCGTGCCAGAGACAGGGATCCGGTCAGGCGAAACGCTTGATGGTCGTTGGAGGCGGTACCCAACCCGACCCTCGTGCTAGACGAAGCAAGACGCCGCGTCGGACCGTGTTCTGTTGATAACTTCGTGACGGGCAACCGTTGCGAGTGGACTCACGTATCTCAGCCTTGATCACCGCAGGAAGCAAAGCGTTCCTGTCTCTGACCCGGTCAAGCAGTGGTGAAGCAAGCGTCGAAAGAAAAATGAAAACTTTCGGAGAACCGAAGCACTGTGCGCTTGACAGATTTAAGCCCTATCAACGACCAAGCTCACCGACCGCCGCCCGGACGCTGACATCATGACGCCGAGCACTGCCGAACAACCCACGACTCAGGCCGAAGCCGAGAGCGGGGCGGCGGTTCGTGTGGAGCGCCTTGTTCGGCAAGTTCATCGCCAGCGAGCTCTGATCCACGCCGGACTCCGCCTGCAATCGACGACAGCATGAATGTACGCGGTATCCGCAACTGTCTTGTAGAAAATCGCGAAAGGAAATCGGCTTGAGAGCATGCGATGAAAATCTCGGTGCGCCCGCCGATGAATCCCGCCATACAACTTCAAAGACTCAATGTCGGAATACAAACTCTCCAAGAAATACATGCCCAACCCACTTTCCTGCGCCTCGTAAAACTCAAATCCCGCAACCAGATCATCCTCCGCCGTGTCCAGGATCTCGATCCTCATGAAATCCGCTTGGCAATCCTCTCCTTTGCTGTCTCCCAATCAATGAATGTTGCTTTCCCTTCTTCGATCTGGCGCTCTCGTGCGTCCAAAACCCTCTTGTGCCAATCCGGCACGGGAATCTCCTCTTCCCGGCTACAGAGTTCGTCCCAAAGCGCCTCCATGAGCCGAAGCTTGTCGGGCACTGTCATCTGTTTTAGATCGACCGGGCTTTGCATGCAGGAAGCCTAAACGATAACCAAAGGGTGTTCAATTCCGATTTGCCGAACGACCAATATAGGTGATCCGGGGTGATTCACGGTCGGCGAGGCGAGCGCAGCGACTCCCGCGCCCCCGCCGACGGTGAATCACCCCGCCGGCCGGCGCCCCGCGCCTCGTCCGCTCGTTCTTTGACCGCCTGTTGATTACCCTTTCCCGCGGCTTACCCGCCCCGGCGGGTCAGGTCTGCTAACGACCCGTCGTCCCGACGACTGTGAGCTTCAGCGACCGGCCCGCCGGGCGGGCTTGACTTGCGAACGACTCCTCAAGCGGCCGTCCGATCAACCGATCCGACTCTTCTATATTGCCGTCGCCACCGGTCAAGCCTGCGGGTGAGCGCGAAGGCCACCGTCAATTCCGACAACGCCATGAAACCGCACGCCTTCGACCGGCTCATCGGCCTGGACCGTTCCGACACCCAAGCCGACCTGTCCTTCATCGACCCCCGCGCCGGCCGCCGCTGGCGCCAAACCCTCGACACCGCCCCCGAACGCCTCCACGACGGGCTGGCCCAATTGCGCCAGGAGTACCCGCGGGCGCGCGTCGCGCTCTGTGTCGAGCAACCGGCCCTCAACCGGATCCTCTTCCTGGAGACCTACGCCTGGATCACGCTCTTCCCCATCAATCCCCTCACGCTCCAGAAGTTCCGCGAAGCGTTCGTCACCAGCCGCGCCAAGGACGACGGCCAGGATGCCCAGTACCTGGCCGAACTGCTCTTCACCCAGCCCGACAAATTGACGCCCTGGGTGTGCCCGAAGACGCCCAGCCCCGGCGCCTCCAACAGTTGGTCCTGCACCGCCGCGCCGTGGTCGATGAACGCACGGCCCTGACCAACCGGCTCCAAGCCCTGCTCAAGCAATACTTTCCCCAGGCGCTTGACCTCTGCGGCGAGGAACTCTGGCGCCCCCTGGCCACCGCCTTCCTGCTCAAGTGGCCCACCCTCCAGGCCGTCCAGAAGGCCAAGCCCGCCACCCTCAAAGTGTTCTACCACCTCCAGGGCTCCCGCAGTCCGACCCTCATCGCCCGGCGCTTGGAGCGCCTCGCTTAGGCCGTCCCCCTGACCGATGAAACCGCGCTGCTGGACACCTATGCCCTGCGCGTCCAGCTCATCGCCCGGCAACTCCAATTGGTCACCCGCGCCGTCGCCCAGTACGACCGCCAGATCGCCGAACTGTTCCCCCGCCATCCCGACCACGCGATCTTCGCCAGCCTGCCAGGGGCCGGACCCGTGCTGGCGCCCCGCCTGCTCGCGGCCCTGGGCGCCCAACGGGAACGCTCCGCCAATGCCGCCGCCCTTCAGTGTTTCACCGGGATCGCACCCGTGACCAAACAGAGCGGCGGCAAACGGGTCGTCCACCGGCGGTGTCGTTGCCCGCTCTTCCAGCGCCAGAGCTTCCACGAGTACGCCCAGGAGAGTGTCCTCGGGTGCCGCTGGGCCGCGGCCTACTATCTCCAGCAACGGGAGCGCGGCGTCACGCATCACACCGCCGTGCGCGCGTTGGGCTATAAATGGCAACGGATCCTCTTCCGCTGCAGGCAAACGCACACACCCTATGAGAACCCCCGCTATGAGACCGTGTTGCGCCAGCGCAAGAGCCCGCTCGTCCCTCTCTTCCGCCGTGTCGAAGTCGGCAAGAACCCCGCCAAACCACGTTCCGCTTTCCCTCACAAAACCCGTTGACGGATCCCCTCAGAGGTGAGCTCACCGACGGCGGTCGATTGACGAAAGGTTGGAAACTTGGCGCTTAACCGCCGTTCGGTGGATCGCCTTGTAAGGTCTCATCGCAGTCTTAGAACGGCAATTTGCTCACCATTCCCGGTCTGTAGGGTCACCTCCGAATTGCTTAGATTTGTCGGCAAGGACGGAACTATGAAGTGGTCCTCATGTAACCGGGTTTTGAGCCACTCGCCGCCCCCGGTGTATTCCAAGTCAACATACTCGCCTCCGCGTGCCCGAAGACGGAGGCCAAATGGACGCCGGTCAACGTTGGCAGGCATTCGCCAACTTACCCATATGACGGTAGATGACGCACTCGTATAGGTGCTGAGCGCGTACTGACAAGTCTTTAGGATAGACTACACGAATGGGAAGTGTTAGGGTTGGGCCTGGCGAAGCAGGACGGACGGAAACTCGATCATCAATCATTGGAAACGCTGCGGCTTATCGCGGTGCGGCGGG
>JAKANS010000093.1 GCA_021823625.1 bacterium
GAGCGTCTTGCCCCCTCCGGGGTTCGGCTGCGCTCGGCTCGCTACGCTCGCCTTCGCTCCGCCTCACCCCGGAGGGGGCAAGACGGATGGAAGAAAGACAATTTACAGAAAGACTTTTACACCGGCTTTCGGCCACCGAACTCCGCGTAGAATTGGCTGGGGCTGAGGAGGGTGTTGGCCGCCAGCGGCGCGCTGAAATACAGGACCGTTTCGCGCGTCACCGCCACCTCGTCCTCGGCGGGCATCGGCGAACTGCCCACCACGGTGGTCAGCGGCAGCGCGGTACCAACGTAACGGAGACGATAGTAACGGGTGCTTTGCATCATGTCCTGGGTCACGGTGAGGCTCGCCCCTTGCTGCACCGGGGAGGCCGTGACCAGGTCCCAAGGAATGATGCCGCCAAGGTCCGAAGTCTCTTCCAGGACAAATCCCGAGGCGGCTGCCGGCCAGGAAAGCACCACTTGCTGGGGGGAACTCCGTTCGATTTGCAGCGTGGGCGGAGTAACCGGTTGACCCTGGCAACGCCAGGCCGTCCAGCAAAGCAGCCAGACGGCCGCCACCACTGCGGTTCCAAGCATCCGTGCCGTGCGGCCAAGCGGAACGATCCTCATAGGACGGGAGGACTGTTAATGGAAGACTTTAGTTATGTCAATAGCTTCCGCTGACTCCTGCCCTGGGCATCTTGGTGGCTCGGGGTTGGACAGGCGGACGCCCCGCAAAGCACACTCTTGCTTGGTTGGAGACGCGGTCTCCAGAGAGTGTGCGTCACGGCACGATGACCGGACCGGGCGAAAGACCGGAATGGCCGAAAGAAAAGCGTTGCAACCGCGGCCAGCCGCCCTACTGATTGCCGCCGTCAACAACCGACAGCAATCGAGGTGAAACCGACCGATCTGCGGGGCATCCTGCAATACATCCCCCGCTTCCGCGAAAAGACGTTCGTCATCAGCGTGGATGGCGCGATCGTCACCGATGAGAATTTCGCCAACATCCTGATGGATGTCGCGGTGCTGCGCTCGTTGAGCATCCGCGTGGTGCTCGTCCACGGCGCCGCTGCCCAGATCAAAGCCCTGGCTGACCAGCAGCAGGTGGTGCCGTCCGACCTCGACGGCACCGGCGTGACGGACACCGCCACGCTGCAACTGGCGCTCAACGCCGCGAACCGCCTCACCCACGAGATCCTCGAAGGCCTCGCCACGCTCGACCTCCGCGCCGCGTGCCCGAATGCGATCGTCGCGCACCCGATGGGCATCCTCGGTGGCGTGGACCACCGCTTCACCGGCAAGGTCGAGCGCGTGGACGTGGATTTGCTGCACGCCTTGCTCCAGGACGGCATCATCCCGGTCGTTCCGCCGTTGGGTTTCGACGGCGAGGGCCACACGTACCGCGTTAATTCGGACGGCGTGGCGGTGGCCTTGGCGGATGCACTCAAGGCGGTGAAGGTCATTTTCGTCACGACCTATGACGGCCTGACGCGGCAGGGCCAGTTTTTTCGCCAGATGCTGGCGAGCGACCTGGCCAAACTCCTCGCCGAGAACCGCGCGGAATTCACCAGCGAGTCCCTGTCCAAGGCCATGCATGCCGCCGCCGCGTGCCAGGCCGGCGTGCAACGGGTGCACATCCTCAATGGCCGCATGGACGAGGCGTTGCTCACCGAAGTGTTCTCCAACGAGGGCGTCGGCACGCTGATCTATGCCAACGAATACCAGCAGATCCGGCGCGCCTTGAAGAAGGACATCCCGAGCATCCTGAAATTGATTCAGCCCTCCGTGGAAAGCGAGGAGCTGGTCCGGCGCACCCGCGCCAGCGTCGAGAAAACGCTGGCTGACTATTACCTCTTCGAGATCGACAAGAACCCGGTGGGCTGCGTGGCTTTGCACGTCCACCCGGAACTGAGGAAGGGCGAGCTGGCCTGCCTGTATGTGAAGAATTCCCACGAAAACCAGGGCATCGGTCGCAAGCTGCTCCAGTTCACGGAAAACAAGGCGCGGGAGCTCGGACTCAAAGAATTGCTGGCGCTGTCCACCCAGGCGTTCACCTATTTCCAGTCTAAGGGCGGTTTCGTCGAAGGCACCGTCGAAGACCTGCCGCCCGCGCGGCGCGAAAGATACGAGCAGGGCGGGCGCCGCTCAAAAATTCTGATCAAGCGCCTCAAGTAAGGTCGCGGCTCGCGAGCCATGTCGCCCGTCCCGCTGCCCCGCTCGCTCGCGTCAACCTGCCGCCGGCTGGGCGTGACACTGACGCCGCACCTGCTGCTCGTCTGGGTCGCGGGGCAACGCGCGGACTGGCTCGAACGTTCGCCGGCTTCTGGGCAACCGGCTTATCAGCTTCGTCGGCGGTACGTCATTTCCACCTCGCGCTTTGGCATCGGCTCGCGCGCCGGCTCGAATTGCACGCCGCTGGGCCTCCACCGCGTCGCGCAAAAAGTCGGCGGCGGCTGGCCGCCCGGCACGGTCTTTCGCGGCCGACGACCGGTGGGGTTGACGTGGCACGGCATGCCGCAGGCCGCGATCGCCCATCGCATTCTCTGGCTCGACGGCCTCGAGCCTGGCCGCAACCGCGGCGGACAGGTGGATTCGTTTCGCCGGTACATTTACGTGCACGGCGTCGGCGATGAACTCACGCTGGGCCGCCCGGCCTCGCACGGCTGCGTGCACCTGGCCGCCAGCGACCTGCTGCCGTTATACGACCGCCTGCCGGTGGGCACGCTCGTTTGGATCGCCGACGCTTACCCGCCATTGGTGGGCGCGTGCGGCTGAGGCTGGCGATGCGATCGCGGACTTGACTCTCAGCTCGCGGCCGGTGCGATCGCTGGCTATTCACCGACTCCCGATAAATTCCCGCTTGCCCCGGCTGCCCGCCGCTCGCCCGCTCGCCCGAATTTCCAGGCGGCCCACGACAGGCCGAGAGCGCAGACGGTAAAGACGATTGCGTTCGGCGTCCGCCGCGTCCACGTCGCCCACGGCCACGGATAGCGGAAGAAACCAAAATTCAATGCGAAGTAAAGCCAGGTGGCCAGGAGAAGGCTGCTGCGCGTGAAGCGGCGGGCGCTTTCGCCCGAATTCGCTTGCCGGGCGAGCACCACTGCCAGGGCAACCGCAGCGGCCACCGGCACGATGGCGTACAACACCCAGCCGGCCGCGAACCCGATCGCCTTTTCGCTGTAAACCAATTGCCTGACCGTCTTGCCCGCGATCGGCAGGACCGTGATGGGCAAGGTCAATAGGTACGGCCACCAACGCCCGCCTGCGATCGCCACCACCGGAACCAAGCCGGCCAGCAAACCCACGTCGGCAAACACGTCCAGTGCGGGGATGGGCAGGAACTCGCTGCCCACCAACAGGCCAGCATAGATCGCCGCAAGAGTCCACTCTACGGGCGCCGACACAGTCACCGGGCCGGCAAGGCGCGCGACCGCGATGCGGCGGCGGTTGAGCCAGAGTCCCAAGCCGAGGACGCCGCCCATGACGGCGCCGAACGTTGTTTCCATGAAGTTCCACCAATTCAGGCACGAGTCGATCCGCGCCAGCGAGCCGCTTTGAAAGAGATCCAGGTTCCACGCATGGAAAGCCTGCAGGGATTGGCCGAGCGGGAAACCGATCGCGCCGCCGAGTACGGCCCAAAGGGCGAGGTTGAGCGCCAGCCGGTCACGGCGATACCCGCCCGCGTACCCGACCAACCCCACCAACGCGGCGAGCATGCCGCCCCACACCTCGGGCCGCGGCTTCAGCACAGCTTCGGGCAACCAGCGCCAGTCGGCCGAGAAATAAAGCCGCGGCAGAATGTGGTGGGCGGGATCGAAGGGTTGATTCAGTAAGCGGCATCCCAGGAAGAAGAGCGCGAGCAACGCCAGCATGAGCACCAGCAACTCGCGCACCCGGTAACGCACGCCGCCCAGCCCCATGCCCAGAAAAGCACCGGCGAAGCCGATCCAAAGGCCGCCTTTTAGCGCGAGGCCGAGCAGCCCCCACCACAGCGCGTCCCAGTGACCGACCAGCGCCGTGTCATGGGTCAGACCCACGGTCTGGCCGTAAGTCATCGACCCGCCGAATCCGATGGCCACCGTCGCCCACGCCACGGCCCGCGCAACCGGCAGCGAAGGCGCGTCGCGGCAGAACAGCAAGGCCAACACCAGCGCGACCAGCGACCCGGCGATCATGGCCCCGGTCTCGTGACCGTACTGACCGCGGATGCCCCAGCCCAAACCGCCGGCCAGCGCGCCGAACAGGACTGGTTGCCACCGCGCCAGGGCGGAAGGCGAGTCTGCCTTCCCGGCGGTCGCGTCGGAGGCGGGCTTCGAGTTCACGGCTGTTCCTTGATTCGGTACAGGTGCGACAAGGTGCGGATCACGACGCTGTCGCGCGTCAACGCCGGCGTGGCCATGCACATTTCACCGAGCGAATTCACGCGCTCCAGTTTGAAGGTATCGCCCGCCGAGAAAACGTACGTGTCGCCATCCTCGCTCAGGCAGAACACGCGCCCGCGACACGCCCACGGCGAGGCGGTGAAGCCCGCCGGGCCGTCCGGTTTGATCCGCTGCTTGCCATAGATTTCGCGTCCCGTGGCCGCATCGCGGCAACTCAGGAAGCCGAAATCCCAGAGCACGTAAAGCCGGCCGGCCACGACTAGCGGCGACGGGTTGTACGGCGCCGCGTTGGGTTCCATCCAGGCGATGAAGCGGCTGTGGTTTTCGCCGGCGGGCAAAGTCAGGTCGCCCACGCCGCCAGATTTGAGGGCATAAACCGGTTTGTTCGGCTGGAGGTTGTCGCCCACGTAACCAGCCGCGAGGTAAAGCAGGTCGCCGACGGCGAACGGGGTCGGGATCGTGATGCTCGACAGGCCTTTGAGCTCCCAGAGCGGACGGCCTTCAAGGTCGTAGCTGCGCACCTTCCGGCGGCCGGGGGCGACCAGTTCGGTGCGCACGCTGTTTTGCCAGACAAGGGGCGTGGCCCAATTGCTGGGTTCATCGCGGCGCACCCGCCAGAGTTCCTTGCCGGTCCGTTTGTCGAAGGCGACCAGGAAAGATTCCTCCTCGTTGTCGTTTACCACGAACAGCCGGTCGCCACTCAACACGGGCGACGCAGCAGTGCCCCAGCCGTTCGCCATCTTGTGGGGCGGGAAGTGTTGCGACCAAACCACCTTGCCCGCGAAGTCGAGGCAGAAGACGCCGATCGACCCGAAGTAGGCATACACATGCTCGCCGTCGGTGACCGGCGTCTCCGAGGCGTAAGTGTTCTTCACGTGATGCGGCGTCTGCGGAGGCGCGGCGTGGACTTCGGTCGTCCAGAGCGTTTTGCCCGAGTTCCAGTCGAGGCAAAGCACCTGCCAGTGATGGCGCTGGGCCGGTGGCTGTGGACGCTCGCCGCCGAAATAAAGCCCTTTCTTCGGCGCCTCCTCCGCGCCTTCGCTCACGGCGGTGGTCACGAACACGCGGTCGCCCCAGACGATCGGCGAGGACCAGCCGCGACCGGGCACTTCACTGCGCCAGGCGACGTTCGTTCCCGCTCCCCAAACGACCGGCAAACGTGCCGACTCCCCCACCCCACGCGCCTCCGGCCCGCGGAACTGCGGCCAGTTTTCCTGCGCCTGCGCGGCCAACGAAGCCAGACCAACCGCGATGGCCAGCCACGACCGGCGGCGGGCCTTCCCGAAGCGAAATGCTGCGAAGATCATTGGCACCTGCTACCGGAAGCCTTGCGCCTTGGCAATGCCCGGCTTTCCCGCGCGGCAGTTCACCCTTTTCTTCCTCTCGGTGGCGGGTACAGTTGGCGCTCCGTTTCACGAGGACGAATCGTACGCGCTATGGCTGAAGACAAATCCGTGACCAAACCGGTCGAAGCACCGCCGCTGACACCGCTCAAACTCAAATCCAAGCTGGCTAAAACGCCGCGCCAGCAGCCGAAGTACACTTGCGCAGTCCGCAACCTGGCCGATGCCGAAGTCGTGCTCGCGGATCCCCGCGCCACGCGCGCCCTGGTGGCCTTGATGAACGTGCACGCGGTCAACGGCGGGGCGGCGTGTCATTGGGGCGGTCCGGCCGCCTTCGCCGAGATCAACGCCGCCATCCACGGCCTGATGTTCGCCACCGAGGGCCGCGAGTGGTTCGAGGCGTTCAACTACGTGAATGACGCCGGCCACACCGAGAACGGCGTGTACGCGCTGCGGGCGCTGTACGGTTTCGACGGCCTGACGTTCGAAGCGCTCAAAGGCTTTCGCAGCCTGCAAAGCAAGCTCACCGGCCACGGCGAATCGCACTTGAACCCTGAAGGCATTTTGCTGAGCAACGGCCCGCTCGGCTCCGCGTTGCCGCAATCGCAGGGCCTGGCGCTCGCCGACAAACTCGCCGGCAATGATCGCGTCACCATCACTGTAGTCTCCGATGGCGCCTCCATGGAAGGCGAGGCCAAGGAAGCCTTCGCGGCGATTCCCGGGCTCGCCGCCAAAGGCCGCTTGAACCCGTTCGTGCTGGTGCTCTCGGACAACGACACCAAGCTTTCCGGCCGCATCGCCAAGGACGCGTTCAGCATGGCGCCGACCTTCGCCGCGCTTGGGGCGCTGGGCTGGCAGGTCATCGACGTGAAAAACGGGCACGACCTGCAGGCCGTCTATCGCGCGTTGGAAAAAGCAGTCGCCACGGTGCAGTCCAACGCGAAGCAGCCAGTCTGCCTGCTCTGCAAAACCATCAAGGGTTACGGCGTGAAGGCGACGATGGAGAGCGCTTCCGGCGGCCACGGATTCCCGCTGAGCAGCGGCGAGAAGATCATCGAGTTTGTCAGCGAAATCTGGGATGGCGCCCCGCCGGCTGAGTTTGCCGAGTGGGCCAAGGCACTCCGCGCCGATTGGGAAGCCCGCGACGCCGCGAAGAAAGCGAAGGCCGCGGCGGCACCCACAGCCCCACCCGGCGTCAAGAAGGACAAAGTCCAAAGTGGCCTGGCCAAAGGCGCCATTCGCGCAGCCCAGGCTGGCTACCCGGTGTTCTCGGTCTCGTCCGATGTCCAGGGATCGACCGGCATGAGCACGTTCCAGAAGAGTTTCCCCGACCGGTTCATCGAGGTGGGTGTGGCCGAGGCGAACATGGTCAGCACCGGCGCGGGACTGTCCAAGTTGGGCTTCATTCCCATTGTGGACACCTTCGCCCAATTCGGCGTCACCAAAGGCAACCTTCCTTTGACGATGGCCGCGCTGTCGCAGGCGCCGGTGATCGCGGTTTTCTCGCACGCCGGCTTGCAGGACGCGGCCGACGGCGCCTCGCACCAGGCGACGACCTACCTCGCTGCCGTGAGTTCCATCCCGCACACCGTCGTGGTCATGCCCTCCTGCGCGGACGAAGCGGAGGCGTTGATGTTCGAGGCAATCAAGCGCCTCGGCGACGCCCGTCAACGCGGCGAAGACGGCGAAAGCGCGGTGTTCTTCCTCGGCCGCGAGAATTACCCGGTGAACTGGCTGCCCGACGCCAAATACCGGTGGGGCAAGGCGCAGGTCCTGGCCGAAGGCACCGACGTGGTGCTGGTAAGCTGCGGCACTTTGACCGGGAAGGCCATCGAAGCCGGCCAGGCGCTGGCCGCCCAAGGCATCAGCGCCACCGTGATCAACAACCCGTTCCCGAACCGGCCGGACGTGGACACCATCGGCACGGCGGCGAAGGATTGTGGCGGTCGCTTGGTCACCATCGAAGACCACCAAGCCATCGGTGGCATGGGTGCACAACTTTCCCACGCGCTCTCGCGCGGTGGCATCGCGCACCGGGCCGTCTCGCTCGCCATCCAAGGCGAGTTCGGTCAGTCGGCCTACCTGGCCGAGCACCTCTACGAAAAGCACGGCCTTACCACGGTGAAGTTGATCGAGGCGGCCAAGCGATTGCTCAGCTAACCGCCGCCTCCTTGCCATCGACCGGGTAAAAGCGTTCTTCCGCGGCGATCGTTACGCTGCGCACAGCGGCATCGAAGTGGGGGAAATCGTACCGGGCCGGGCCAGGGCGCGAATGGCGCTTCAGCCGTTCCATTTGAACGGGCTGAGCATCGCGCACGGTGGGGCACTGTTCACGCTGGCGGACTTCGCCTTTGCCCTCGCCTCGAATTCGCATGGCACCGTGGCGGTGGCCGTCAACGCCAGCATTTCGATAATGAAGGCCACCACCGAAGGCACGCTCTGGGCCGAGGCGCGGGAGGTCTCGAAGAACCATCGCCTCGGCACCTACACCGTGGAGATTCGCGACGACGCCGGCGATCTCGTAGCCTTGTTCCAAGGCCTGGCCTACTGGAAATCCGACCCCATTCCGGCATCTGTTGCGGCTGCGTGAGCGTAAAGCAAGCCGGCGGCGGGTGGAATCCGCGGGTTAACCCCATCGCGGCCCGCTTGCGGAGTGGTCTCCAGTCCGGTACGCCCCCGCCGTGGATTACCGCGCTATGAGCCGTCCGCGCCGACCAGCTTCCCACCCGGAATCTTGAATGTGAAAGCATACCGGCACGGCGCTTGATCGGGGCTCAGCCGCGGGATCTGGATGGTGAACGTCTTGCCCTCGGCTTTGGCCACAAGCCTGGCCGGCACACCCAGCATGGTCACCTCCACGCCGGCGGGCACCTCGACGTCGCGCAAAACCAGCTTCTCACCCGGCCAGCCAGCGGTGATGGCGTAAAGCGTGTCCGGCTTTTTCGTGAAAAAGACCTGCTTCACCGCCAGGCCGTCCTTGTTCGACTGCTGGCCCACCTGGTCGAGCAGGTTGTACTTCACCATGAACTCGCCGAACTTCTGCTCCGGCATCTTGCCTTCAGTCCACTGACAGGCGCGCCCCGCGTAACGTGTGCCGTAGATCGCCTCGCCGTTCACCTTCAGCCAGTCGCCGATTTCGATCAGGCGCTGTTGCATGATCACCGGGATGCGGCCGTCGCCGGTCGGGCCGATGTCGAGCAGGAAGTTGCCGCCGCGGCTGACGAGGTCGCACAGCACCAGCACGAGTTCGCGGGCGGACTTGTAGTCGTCAACGTTCTCGGCGCGGTTCCAACCATAGGAGAAGCCCATGCCGCGGTTTTCCTCCCACGGATGCGAGGCGTCCTTCATGCCGGCGGCATACTCGGTGGTGTAATAACCGCCGTGGTGGTGGCGGGTTTCCTTGCCCCAGCGGTCGTTCACGATCACCTCGTCTTTGCAGGGCGATTCGTTGTAAAGCCAGGCGAGCAGTTCCTCGCTCTTCCAATCCTTGCTGGGCAGGTCCCATTCGCCGTCGCTGAAAATGATTGCCGGCGCGTACCGCGTGACCACGTCTTTGAATTGCGGGATCATGTGCTCGTCCACGTAGCGCTTCCGGTCTGACTTCCAGAGCGGGTTGAACCACTCGTAGAGCGAATAGTAGAAGCCGAATTTCAGCCCGCGCTTCCGCACCGTCTCAGACAGGTCCTTCATGAGATCCCGCTTCGGTCCGGTCTCGACCGCGTTCCACGGTCGGCCCCACGTCTTGCTCGCCTCGGCACTGGGCCAGAGGCAAAAGCCCTCGTGATGCTTCGACGTCGGCACGATGTACTTTGCGCCCGAGCGGACGAAGAGGTCCGCCCATTGGCCGGGATCGAAGTTCTCGCAGCGAAACAACTCCGCGAAGTTTTGATAGTCGAAGTCGGCGCCCCAGACGCGCTGGTGGTATTGCCACCACGGATTGTCCGGCTTCTTGTTGGCCATGTTGTTCCAATACCACTCGGCGTACTGGCCTTTCACCCCCCAGCCCGGAACCGAGTAGGTTCCCCAATGGATGAAGATGCCGAACTTGGCGTCGAGAAACCATTGCGGCGCGGGACGCTGGTCGAGCGATGCCCAGTTGGGTTCGTACCTGGCATCGGCCGCGCAAAGCCGCAGCGAAGCGGCGGCCAGCGACAGGCAGAACGCAGCGCAACAAAGACGGGCGAACTTCATGGCGGCCTTGTAACCGTGGCGAAGTCAGGCGTCGAGCCGAAAGCCAGACCGCGGCACCGAGACCCCGAGGCGGGATCCGGTGCCTACGCGATCTGCCCAGTTGTCACACTATCTGTCGCAATTGCGACAGATAGTGTGACATCAAGCGAGGCAAAAACCACTCCCGGCAGCAAATCGCAGGCAAGCGGCTGGGAGTTCGCCACCGTCGGTAGTTCCGGTTTCCAGTCGCGGGCAGAACAACAGCGGTGTCCCGGCGCCTCAGTTGGACGTTCTCGTCCTCCAGAGAGCCCCGCTTGCAAAGCGCAACGCGAGCGCGTAGCGTCGGAACGCTGTCCATCAGGTTGCCACCATGAAAACGTTCTCACGTCGGTTCCAGGGCGGGGGATTTACCCTCATCGAGTTGCTCGTGGTCATCGCCATCATCGCGATTCTCGCAGGCATGTTGCTGCCCGCGTTGAGCCGGGCCAAGGCCAAGGCCCAAGGCATCGGCTGCCTCAACAACGGGCGGCAAATGCTGCTGGCCTGGCGGCAGTACGTGGACGATTACCAGGACAAGGTGCCGCAATCGTTCGGCCCCAACGCCTGGGTTCAAGGGGATCTGGATTTCAGTGCCAAGGCGGACAACTGGGATGTCAACCACGATCTTACAAAAAGCCTCCTTTGGTCCTATTGCGGCAATTCCGCGGGCATCTGGCGCTGCCCGGCCGACAAGAGCACCGTCCGTGTCAACGGCAAGGTCCTGCCGCGCGTCCGCAGCATTGCCATGAATGCCTGGTTCGATAGCACGGATGTGGCCGGTTTCGGACCGGCGGGATTCCGCATTTACAAGAAAATGAGCGACGTGGCGGATCCGGGGCCGAGCATGACCTGGCTGTTCCTGGACGAACGGGAAGACAGCATCAACGACGGCGAGATGGTAGTGGGCATGTGGGGTTATCCGGACCAGCCTGCGCAATGGAAGATCGTGGACTACCCGGCCAGCTACCACAATGGGGCGGGTGGCTTCGCCTTCGTCGATGGCCATTCCGACATCAAGAAATGGCAGGACGCGCGCACCATGCCGCCGCTCTCGAAAGGGCTGTCCCTAAACGTCGCTTCGGCGAACAATCGCGATGTCTTTTGGCTGATGGAGCGGAGCACCCGCAAGATCTACTGACCGCGGGACAGAACATTTCAGGCCCACCTTTCGGTCAGCGAGGGGCGCGGCCCTTAAATTCCTTGGCTTCGTCCAGCCGCAGCACAAAGCGCGGCACGTGCGTCACTCGTGCTTGCCTTGGACAAACGGAAAGTGAGCCGGCGACCTTTCCTTTAAGCAACGATCGAAAGAGGGGGCCTGCCCCGAGGAAACGTATGGTACGCGAGGCGGGGGTCGAACCCACAACCTTCGGCTCCGGAGGCCGACGCTCTATCCAATTGAGCTACTCGCGCACACTTCTAAAGCGCAAAAACTTGCGAATCGAAAGCAACAGCGTGCTTTGCGTTCTTGTCACCCGATCCTGCAACCCTATGAGGCTCGCGTGAAGGCAAACCGGCCGGCGCCACCGGCATCGCCGGTCTTCCATAAGGTGGGGCAAAACCTGTACCGACTCGCGTCATCTCGGACGCACTATGCGCCGTTCGAACGTGGCGGCAAGCAAATCTACAAATCCTCCAAGACCAGCGAAGCTACCATCGCCAGAAGACGGCTCAAGGAATTGGGAGGAGAAAATATGGCTTCTCCGGCACCTTCGCCAGTTCCTGCCCATCCCGCATCGCCATGAAACTGCCGATGCCGCTCTCAAAATCTGCTTCGGCGCTCCAAACGATTTCTGTCCCCTGATCCCCCATTGGGGACGATACCCGCACGCCAAACGGAGCGGATGGCGGGGTGGTCCCGCCCGTTGCGCCGGGCTTCACGTATTCCATCCAGGCTTTTGCCACGGCTTCGTTCGGCAGCCAAACCGCTTCATCCGGATTGCCGTTGAACCCAGCCATTGGTTTGGCCTCGCCGCCCAACAACAGGGCGGCTTTGTTTGTGTCCATCGGCTCAAGGGGTTGATCGTTGCTTCCCTTGTCGGGCAACCGCGTGGCGAGGCAGGCATCCAGGAAAGGGATGCCGAGATAGCGGGAGTTGTCCGAGAAGAAGAAATGGGTCGCCCCCAAAAGGAAGCGCAGATTCTGCGACTGCCTCAATGAAGCTTCGGTCATTGTTTGATTCCGAGCCTGACGCCCGGCACCGGGTCTTGCGGGTAGCTCGCCTTCAGCAGCGCCAGGGTTTCCGCGCGCAGCCGGAAATCCAATTGCGGCACGTGCGTCTGGAGGCTCTGGCAATTACACTGCCTTGCTGGGGTTTCACCGGCCGGCCTGGAATTCCTTCCAGACCACGGTGGAACGTGCGGCCAGGTCAGTAGTCGCAACTCGCAAGCGATAGCGACCTGGTTGCTCGATCTCGAATCGCATTTCCACCAACGCGGAGCCGTCGCGGGTCTCCGGTGGAACCGCGCGGCCGGCCGGCAACATCCGATAATCTTCTTCGCCCGGCCCGTAGAGTTCCCAAAGCGCCAGGGCGTTTTGATAGACCCCGTGTTGGTCTGCACCCGTCGTGTAATAGACTGGCGCGGAACCTCCGGTGATGCGGGCGCGTGCCGTGACCGTACGAGGGACATTGCCGGCTTTGCTTGACAGTTCAACCGCCAGTTGTGGGGACTTGCCGGAAGGACGCTCTGGAACGCGTGCGCCCTCGCGTAGCGACCGACGGCCGTCCGCCAAGACCTCGACCCGACCGTCTTCGCGCACGCGGACCACTTCGCGATAACTCTCCAACTTTAACCCGTCCAAGTCCCAGAGCAGATCAAACGCGATTCCCAGCCGGAGGCAGCGTTCGATCTCGGTGAAAAAGTTCGCCATGACCTGCCGGTAGCGGACGCCGTGGCGGTTCACGCGTTCGAGGTTGAGTTCGCCCAGGCCCCACAAATTCCCGCGGCCCATGTGCGTGTGGCCCAGGTCGTAGCCGGGCGGCAGCAGGATCGCGACTTCCGCGGTGCGCCGGAGTCGCGAAGGGTCGCGGTGGGGATGACTTTGGACGTGCGCCTGGAGATGTCGTGCAAGCGCAAGGCATTCGCCGTAGGGCACGCAAGCCAGTTGGGAGTTGTCCCAGAAAAAGAAATGGGTCGCCCCGAGATCGTAAGCGTGGGTGAGCAGCCAGGGTGCGTCGGCGCGATCCACCTGGCCATAGATGCTCACGCCCCAGTCCTTGTCCGCTGCTCGCGCCGCACCGCGGAGGAAGCCGAAGATCACACCCGCCAGGTTCGCCGGATCATCGGGCGGCAACTGGCAACCGTAGGCCATGTTCATTTCGGGCAACGTGCGCCGCGTGCCCAGCCGGCCTGGTGGCTCGAAGACAATCGCACGCGGCCCACCGTCCGGTTCGGCGGTCAATTGCCACGCGGCCGCCGCAACCATGGTTTCCCAAGCGTACAGATTGCGCTGAGGAAAATCCATCGCCCCCAGGTCCACGTCTGCGCGTGCGCGCAGGCCTTTGATGAAAGCGATCGGCGCTCCTTCGTGCACCGCTTGGTGGAAATGCGTTTTGAAGGCCTCGAGCATGACCTGCGGCGTGAGGGCGCGGCGGAAGCCGGGGTCTTTCGCCAGCCGCGGACGGATGACGTAGTCACGCGTGCCCACCGCCGGCTCGTCCAGGAACAGCGCGGGGCCGAGATAGGTGCTGCGAAACAAACACTCCGGGAAGGGCACGTCGCCGCCACCGATGCCCCAGTAGAACACGGGTTGGTCTTTGAGCCAACCGGCTTGTTCGGCGTCCACGCGAAAGCAGTTCATGCCGGCGTGAATCATTTCGGCGTAGTTGTCGCGCGTCAGGCGGACCATCTCGTAATCCGAGCCATCGTAGCGACGAGTATCGTCCTTCGTGCGCGAGTTGCCCGGCACGCCGACCAGCACGTCCGGCAGCAAGTCAAGACGGCGGGCCCCAGACGGTGCGAGGAACGCACCGTGCCGGTTCGTCGCCTCCAGCACGTAGCGGTGCCCCAGCCAGATCGTGCGCGAGGCTGCGACACCGTCGCGGAAGGCGCCCTGTTCCGGTCGTGGCCAAAGGTATTCCCACGCGCCGAGCGAGGGGAGCACGGGCGCGCCGGTGAACCGGTGCGTGAACTCTTGCGGCGGATCATCGCCCTCCTGCAGGACATAGCGCGTCGTGGTCGCTGCGGCCCGCTCGATTGTCCGAGGCGGGAAGGCGCTGCCCAGAATCCAGACGGCGAACCGCTGGCCGTTGACCTTGGTGGCCTGGACTTCGAGCCACTGGCAATGCCGGCCGCCGACCTGCTCGACCGGTCCCAGGCTGAGCGTGAAGCGTTGAACCATATTGCTGCGCAGGCCATCGGCTCCCTCGTGACGGTACGTCGCCTGCATTCCCGGCGAACCCAAAGGCCCGGCCGGTGCCTCGGCGGCGGCGCGGGCCGAGGCAGAAGAGAGTGACGCCGCGAGCGCGACGATGGCCGCGAGAACGGCGGTCCCGCGAAGGAGCGGCCTTGGGTTCATGCAAGTCGAAGAGTAGTCAGGGCCAGCACGCAGGGTCAATGGGCTGAAACGCGAACCCACTGTCCGTCTTGCATGGCCGGCCCGCCTTGGGCACCATCCTGCGGTTCCCGAAGAACACCGTTCTATGCGCCACCGCACGCTGGCAATCCTCGTCCTGCCGATCCTCGGACTGCTTCACGCGCTGTCAACGTGCCTCGCGGCAGCGCCGGGAACGGGGGCGCCGCTGCCTCTCACCCGGGGCGAGGTTCACCACGTCGCCAGCATGGCGGAGTTCAAGGCGGCCCTCGAAACCGCCAACCGTGGGAAAACCGCGGCGACCCTGCTCCTCGCCGACGGCACCTACCTGCTGGACGGGGCGACACTCGAAATTCAATGCCCGGGTCTGGTCATTCGCAGTGCCAGCGGAAACCGCGACGCGGTGCGGTGGTATTTCAAAGACGAGCATATCCTGGCCAAGGCCCGGCGCGTCATCGGACCCGACGCCCGGATCGATGGGATGGACATGGCGGAGACGCGGCCGCTCCCGGATGCGATCATCCCCATCGCGAACTCACGGCTCATCCTGGCGGCTGATCGCGCGGGGTTCCTGGTGGATTGCGGCGGGATGAACATCGTCGCGGAGCTGCGCAAGCTGCGCGCCGCCGGGCGCCTGACCTCGATCGAGCACGTCTTTGTGACCCATTATCACGATGACCACACGGACACCTTGCCCGCGCTGGTCGCGGAGTTCGGCGCGAAGGTTCACGCCTGCGGCAGTCTGGTGGATCTCATCGAGCGGCCGGGTGACTACCGGCTGCCCTGCCTGACCCAGAATCCAACGGCGGTCACCGCGAAGCACCGCGACGGCGACCGGTGGAGGTGGAAAGAATATCAATTCACGATCTTCGATTACCCCGGCCAGACCCTCCATCACAACGCCCTCCTGGTCGAACGCGATGGCGCCTGGTCCGCCTGCTTCGTGGGCGACTCGTTCACCCCCTCCGGCATCGATGACTATTGCCTGCAGAACCGGAATTTTCTGCACGAAGGCCAGGGGTACTTCCGTTGCCTCGATCAACTCGAGCAACTGCCAGCCGGTTGTTTCCTCATCAACCAGCATGTCGAGCCCGCGTTCCGCTTTTCACCGGCACAAATCGCGCAGATGCGCGAGACCCTCCGGCGACGGATCCCCCTGCTAAGCGAGTTGCTCCCGTTCGAGGATCCCAACTACGGCCTGGATGAAAGCTGGGCGGTCCTGCATCCGTACTGGCTCACCCGGCGTCCCGGCCAGTCCGCGCCGCTGGCATTGCGGATCACCAACCACTCGCTACGCGAGCTGACTTTTCAGGCAACCGCACGCGCCCCGCAAGGCTTCCACGTGACCGGAGCCGGCCCGGTCCGCATCGCGCCACGCTCAGCGGGCGCGCTCACGATGACGGTGGAGATTCCTTCCAACTGCCTGGCAGGACTCCATCTGGTCACCGTTGACATCAGCCGGGAAGGTGCGGAACTCCGCGACTGGACCGAGGCGGTCCTCGACGTGATCCGTTGAATGAAGCGTCCAATCCGACAGGATATCAAATGATGAACCTCCCCCGGAAGCGCTTGGGCGAGAATCATCGAAGCGGCGTTCGCAACACCGCCCTTCCCCGGCTGTAAACTGCAGCGCTGACTCGCTTAAAGGAGCCGGTGCGCGAGTCGATTCCCATCGGAGAGCGGAAGGTCCGCGTGCGCTTGCCGGTCGGAACGCGGGCCCAAAAGGTCCGGCTCCTGGCTGCCGATAAGTCGGTCCAGGCCGAACGCTCCGGCAAATATCTGAGCGTCACTGTGCCGTCGATCCTCGACTATGAGGTGGTGGCGATTGATTTGTGAGCATATGAATTCCCCGGACCAGACGCGGGAGGCTGGAACGCGCCGTGATTTCTTGAAGAAAGCCGGGCTCACCACAACCGTGTTGGCCGCGGCAGAGCCGGGCTGGCTGGCTGCAAAACCAGGGCCCGCGCCGGCCGCAAAGCTGCCGTGGTATCGCCGCACCCTGCGCTGGGGCCAGACCAGGGGCTTTTCAGTCACGGCAGTTGACAAAATGGTGGTCAGAAACCTCGCGAGCGCCGCGGTTTGCGGGATCGGCCGAATGAAATACCGGCGCGCCGGAGTGAAGGATCGTGTTTGTCTGCGCGGGCGCGGTGCGCAACGATCGGGGCGCATGACAAACACTGCTTGGAAAGTCCTCGGCGTCGCGCTCGCCGCCAGCGTTTGGGCCTCGGCCGCCTCGCCTCCCGAGGCGGAAATTACCAACGGCCCCATCCGGCTGCGGCTCTATCTGCCGGACGCGAAGACGGGATTCTACCGCGGCACGCGATTCGATTGGGCGGGGGTGCTTGGGGGCCTTCAATACGCCGGCCACAGTTATTACCCACAATGGTTTCAGCGGAGCGACCCGAGCGTTCACGACTTCATCGATGACGGCGCCGACATCGTTGCCGGTCCCTGCACGGCAATCACCGGTCCGGCGGAAGAGTTTGGGGCGAACGGCAAGGGCCTGGGTTTCGACGAGGCCAGGGCCGGCGGCACGTTTGTCAAAATCGGTGTGGGAGTGCTTCGCAAGCCGGATGACCACAACTACGATCCCTTCCGGCTTTACCCGATCGCGGACGGCGGAAGATGGACGGTCACCCGGCGGCCTGATTCCATCGAGTTCCGACACGAGCTGGCCGATCCGGCGACGGGCTACGCCTATGAGTACCGAAAGACCGTGTCGGTCGCCGGCGACAAACCCCGGATGGTGCTCGATCATGGCTTGCGTAACACCGGCAAGCGGGTCATCCAGACGAGCGTCTATAATCACAACTTCCTGTACCTCGACCGGCAGGCGCCCAGCCCCGATTTCTTGCTCACGGTTCCCTTCAAAATCAGTACTTCACAGCCGCCGGACGGCAGGCTCGCGGAAGTCCGGGGGAATCAGATTGCTTTTCCCAAGACGCTGACCGGCGAGGACCGGGTGTACCTGGACATCCAGGGATTTGGCGCAGATCCAAAGGACTATGACCTCCGGATCGAGAACCGCAATGTGGGCGCGGGTGTCCGGATCACGGCTGACCGGCCGCTTTCCCGGCTTGCCTTGTGGGCCATCCGGGCGCCACTCGCGATTGAACCCTTCATCGATATGAACATCGAGCCCGGTGCGGAGTTCACCTGGCGGATTAAGTACGAGTTTTATACGATCCCAGCGGGTGGAAAATGATGAGAACGCAGCTTGTCCACCGAGTTTCACCCTAAACGCCTGATGGAAGAGCCGCCGTGGTTCAAGCCAAGGGCTTGCTGATCGTAAGCCGGACCCAACTCCTCCGGTTTCTCAATGGCCAACGGAAGGATCGTATCTCTTCTCAGACCGCCTTCGCCAGCTCGGCGCCGGCGGCTTGAATCTTCCGGATGGCTTCGACGATGTGGTCCATGTCACTGCGCGGGGCCAGCAGCAGGTTCTGGGTCATCGCGACCGTGGTCTCGCACACCAGCCGGTTGCCTTTCAGCTCCTGAAAACTGTCGCGATAGGCCTTCAACCGCTCGGCGCTGAAGAGGCGCTTGAACCCACGCGAGGCGATCGCCTCATCCACCAGGCCATCGTTGTATTGCTCGGTGTACCCGCCGCCGCACGGGATGCCTTCGGCGTTGAGTGCCCGGATGAACTTGGCGCGTGACAGCCCGTGGAACGGCTCCGCGTCGTAGCGGAAGGGATAGAGGTGCCAAACCCCCCGGCTGTTCTCCGGCAGGCGCACCGTCTGAATGCCTGGAATCTGCTTGAGTTGAGCCGTCAGGTAATCCGCGTTCTCGCGCCGGTGCGCTGTGTCCACGCCCAGTTTGTCCATCTGCTGGAGCAGGATGGCGGCCTGGAAATGTTGCATCCGGTAGTTGCTGCCGCGGGTGAAGTACGGCCTGGCACCCTTGAAACTGCCGTAGGCGCGACCGCAGTTGTGGAAGGCCTGGCAGCGGTCGAGGAGGTCGTCGCGGTCGCCCGTGACGGCGCCGCCTTCACCGGCCGGCAGATGTTTGGATTCCTGGAAACTGAAACAGCCGAGGTCGCCCAGCGTGCCACACTGGCGGCCTTTGTACTCGGCCAGCCACGCCTGGCAGGCATCTTCAACCACCGCCAGCTCGTGTTTCCGGGCGATGGCGTTGATCGGGTCCATGTCGCACGGCAGGCCATAGATGTGCACCGGCAGGATCGCCCGCGTGCGGTCCGTGAGGCGACTTTCGATCGAGGCCGGATCCAGGGTGAGCGTGGCCGGGTCGGTATCGGCGAAGACCGGCAGCGCCTGGCTGATCAGGACCGCGTTGTAGGTGGCGATGAAGGTGAACGGCGAGACGATGACCTCGTCGCCGGCGTCCACGTCCATGACGTGCAGGCTGACGAGCAACGCCGTGGTCCCGCTGGCGGTGGCCAGGCAGCGTTTGGCGCCGATCAGCCTGGCGTACGCCGCTTCAAACCGGGCGACGGTCTCGCCGGAGCCCCGGAACCACTTGCGGCTGCGCAACACCTCGAGCACCGCCGGCTCCCAGGACTCGCGCCACGTCGGCCAGCCGGGCCAGCCGCCGGTGTGGACGGGCGTGCCGCCCAACAGGGCCGGTTTGGTGGCCTCGGCCGCGACCAGCGTGGGCGCCTGCCGGGCGGTCAGCCAAGTCAGAGCGGCCGAACCCGCGGCCGCGTGGCGGATGAAACTGCGTCGTGTCAGAGGGCTTTTCATAGTCGGTTTCCGTTGCTGGTTTTGAGGGATGCGGAGGCGATTGCGCCACGGGCGTCGTCGTCATGAGATCCCAGGTTGCTTTGGTGCCAGTTTAGTCGTTGGCGCGGGTGACACAACGGCAAAAGGCAGGCGCCGGCGCCTGCCGGGCCGGTCCCTTTGACCGGGCGACAAGGGCTGCAGATCAGTATCCATGAACAAATGGCCGTGTCCGTAGCAGGGCAACAGTCGTGAGTGTGCCCTGACGTTCTGGCCCCATGCCACTCTCTCCGCCGCTTTTCCTGCAAAGTCTGCCCCTGAATTTCGTCTCCTGCCCCGGCGACATCATTGCAGCCTCTTGGAGGATCGCGGAAGCAGTAAGCCTGTTTCTCATAGACATATAAAAAACTTCAATCGTCTGGCCAGGCCGGTTTTGGGCTTGTGTTGCTTGGTTAGCAATAGTATTGGGTTGCTCGATTATGAGAATCAGGGTCTTAAAGGTTTTTTTCTGTGTGTGTGTCGGTTTTCTGCTCCTTCCCCACGTCGTGGCCGCCCCGGAACGGGCACCGGTTTACGAAGGATTACTTAGTCTGCCGGTAGTCGAGCGCATTGCGCAGACGCCGGCGTTTCCGGAGCCGCTGGTCGCGGTCGGGGAAACCCGTCCAGGACCCGTGGACTCCGAGGCCCTTTGGGCTGCCTTGGACACGATGTACCGGCAAGGCGCGCGTACGGGCGTGGAGGCGCTGGAAACGTTTGTGGAGGTCTATCCAGACTCGGTTTGGGTTCCCTCTTTGCGACATAACCTGGCGCGGCACTATGAGCGGCTGGGGCGTTACCGGCTGGCCCTGGACCACTGGGAACAGGCCTGGGAAGCGACGCGCTGGGGGACAGACCCACAGTCGCGGGCCGTCGCTGATGCCGCACTGGCAGGCTGGTCGCGGTTGCTCGCCGCCCTGGGCCAGGAGGAAAAGCTCGCCACCGTCATCGGGGCGGTGCAGACGCGCCAACCCGCCGATGGAAGGTTGCGCGGCCAACTGGACGACGTGCTTGTCCGCTACGCCACCCTGCGCCACCGGCCCGAGGGCATTCATAAATGCGGGTTGCTGGCCGTCGCCGACTTTGCGAAGGATGCCGCCCGTCCCGCGCTCCTGCTCAAGGCCATGATGATGACAAAGGCGCCGGCGGAAGGGTTCTCCCTGTCTCAATTGGCGACCCTGGCGACGCAATATGGGTTGAGTCCGCAGGTGGTGGTCTGGCAAACCCCCGGCACCATTCCCGTGCCGAGTGTGGCGCATCTGGCGGTGGGGCATTTCGTCAGCATCATGGCCCAGGAGGGCGACCGCTATCGGGTGGAAGATCCGGCTTTCCGGCGCGTTCTCCGGATGACCGCCGCCGATCTCACCGGCGAGCTGTCCGGGTTCTTCGTCGTGGCGGGCGGGCGGATCCCGCCGGGGTGCGAGGCAGTGGACGCCGCGCAGGCCGATCAGATCCGCGGCCGCGGCGTTTTGAATGAAGTGGATGACTTGGAGGACGAGGGCGGGGAATGTTCCCCCGCGGAGCAAGGAGACACCACGGGGTGTCCCAGCGGGGGCTGCCTTCCGACGGCCACCGCAGGAGGCGCGAACGGTTCCGGCGGCGGCCCGGGCGCGAACAACTTCGTCGCGCCACGGTGCTACGACTGCGAAGCCTCGCGCGACCCATCCCCAAGGCAACGCGTCCCGTCCCAAACGAACAAGCACTGGAACCAAAACGGTACGGTACAGGGGCCGGGCATGCCCCGGTGGTCGGTTTCCGAGCCTTACTTGAACGTCTGGCTGAGCGATACGCCCTTGCAGTACCTGCGCGCGGACGGCTCGGCGCAAGCCTTCGCCTTGGCGTACAAACAGCGCAATCCCCGCACGGACGACTGGGGCTGGGGCTTCGGCCCGAACTGGGAGGGCAACCGGCTCAGTTACATGGAGCGGGACTCAAGCGCCGTGGTGTATGACGTGCAGATGTACGTGCCCGGCGGCGGCCGGCGCCGGTATCCCGATCCCGAATACCTCCCGGATGATTACGAATACCGCACCCGCTCCCGGATGGAGTTCGACTATGACGGCAACGGCGAAGTCACCGCCATCCGGGTGCTGTGGCCCAATGGGGCCGTGAGCACCTACGGCTACCGCTACACCTTCTGGAGCGGGTACGACCGCTACTTCCTGAGCCAGCAAGCCGACCCGGCCGGGCGCACGACCAGCTATAGCTACACGCTGGTCAGCTCCCGCGTCCACCTGACCGCGGTTCAGGATCGCGACGGCATCAGCACCGCCTTCGCTTACGACGATGCGCAATGGCCCGACCAGGTGACGACCATCACCAACGCGACCTACAGTCTGGGAGTTCAACTCCGCTATGACGCCTATGGCCGGTTGACCAACCTGGTGGACACCGCCGGCCTCTCGACCCGTTTCAATTACGACGACTACAACTGGCTCACCAGCCTGGTCACGCCGTATGGGACCACCTCGTTTCAGCTTACCGGCACCAGCACGCAATTCAGCTACGATCCGGATTGGGCCTACAACCGCTCCTGCCTGATCACCGAGCCGGACGGCACCAGCAAGCACCTCTTCGTGTATCGCGATGGCAGCACTCCCGCGGCGGACCCGCTGGGGCTGCTGCTCGACACGTGGCCCAGCGACGACTGGCCGCGCAAGGCGCCCGCGTCCGGTGGCCTGCCGGAGGGCTGGGCCCCCACGCTGGATGGCAGCCGATGGATGCAGTATCGGAATAGTTTTTACTGGAACCCCCACCAGTACGCGAACCTCAACGCCACCTTCCGCGCCAGCAACGGCGACCTGAGCCTGCTGACCGCCGCCGACTTCGCGTTCGCGCGGCTGCGCCACTGGCTGCACCGTAACGATGCCTTCGGCTACATCGGCCAGGGGGTCTCCAGCACGCTCTCGATGGAGCGCGACCCCAGCCCGGACGGGACCACGGACGGCCAGACGACCTGGTACGATTACGAGAACAAGCCGTCGCCCGAATGGGAAGGCAGCTTCAGTCCCTGGCCCAGCTACATCGCCCGGGTGCTGCCCGACCCTGACACTAATTCCTGGGGAATCCATTTCACGCGGAACGCGCTGGGCCAGGTGACCGAGCAGGTGGAGTACTGGAAAGGCACGGACAACTTCGACCACTTCCGCACCAACCGCTTTGTCTATGCCACCAACGGCGTCGATCTCGTCGTTCAATACGGTCCGGGGGAGGAACGGGAAGCGGGCTTCGCCTACGACGCGAACCACCCTCACCTGCCGGTCGCCCTCACCAACGCGCTGGGCGAGATCACGCGCTTCTACTACGACACGGCTGGCAACCGGCATCGTCCGCTGGGCGCGACTTATCCCAGCGGTCTGGCCTCGACCAACTTCTACAGCGGGGCCTGGCTGCAAACGACGATCGACTTCCTCGGCACCACGCCGCTGCGCACCAACGGCTTCACCTGGCTCAACGGCTATGTGCGCACCCACACCGATCCGCGCGGCCTCACGCTCACCTTTACGCGCGACAGCCTGGGGCGGCTCACGCGCGCGGACTTTCCCGACAGCACCTCTCTCCAGTACGCCTACACCAACGGCGCCGGCGTGATGCTCCTGGACCGCACGGCCAGTCGCGATCGCCTGGGCAACTGGACTTACACCGCCTACACCCCGTTGCGCCAGGTCGAACGGGTGATCGATCCGCTCGGGCGCGTGACCCGCTACACGTACTGCGGCTGCGGCGGCCCGGAGAGTGTCACCCGCGCCTACGGCACGGCCCTGGCCGAAACCACCAGTTACGATTACGACCTGGCCGGGCGCCTGACCCTGCAGACCCAGCCCGACGGCACCAGCGTGACCAACTGGTTCGATCGCCCCGGGCGCCTGGTGATCGTGGGCGACGCCTTCGGCAGCACCACGAACTACTATGACAACCTTAGCCGCCTCTGGGTGGTGGAAAACGCCGCCGGCGTGGCCCTCGAAACGGGCTACGACGACCACGACCGCCTGCTGAGCCAGATCGACGCCAACGGCGTCACCCTCACCAACGCCTGGGACGCGCTCGGTCGGCTGACGAAACGGGTCACCCCGGCCAACGGCGGCACGGAGACCTGGGGCTACACCGCCGGTGTGAGCGGCCCGACCGCTTACACCAACCAGGTGGGTCACGTGACGCTTTACGCCTACGACGCCGCGGGTCGCAAGACCAACGAGGTGCAGGTGGGCGCGTTCACCAACCGCTTCACCTACCGGCCGGCCGGGGATCTGGCGACGCTGGCCGATGGCCCGGGCAACACCACCGCCTGGCAGTACGACGCCGAGGGCCGGGTGACCGAAAAATGGTATCAGGGCCAAGCGACGGCCGACCTGCTCTACGGGTACAACGCCAACGGCTGGCTCGCCTCGCGGTTCACCCGCACCGGCACGGGCGCCAGCACCAACGGGTACGCCACGACTTACGCCTACGACGCGGCGGGCAACCTCACCCACGTCACCTACCCCGCCGGCACGGCCAGCCTCACCAATGGGTTCGATGCGTTGAACCGCCTCACCAACCGGCTGGACGCGCTGGGGCAGAGCCGGTACACCTACACCGTGCTTGGGAACGGCCAGCGCACGTTTGCCGAAGACGGTCCGTGGAGCAGTGACGACGTGACCGTGACCAACCGCTACGGCCTGCGCGCGGGCCTGACGCTCGCCCAGCCCACCAGCCAGTTCGTGGTGACGAATGCCTGGGACGCCAGCCGGCGCTGGTCGGTCGTGGGCGGCCCGGCGGGCACCTTCACCTACACCTACCCGGCGCCGGCCGCCGGCAGCCCGGCGTGGACCCTGCCGCT
>JAKANS010000094.1 GCA_021823625.1 bacterium
GGGAAGCTGCTGCGCGTTGGCTTGCGGATCGTTTGTCTTTTCATCCCCGACCTTGTGGCTGGGTTCAAACCCGCCGGCCAACTCTTTTTTTACCTCACCAAACCATCAAAGCTGGGGGACATCTGTGAAACCGATACGAAAGTCATTGCGCCGCTTGATGCGGAGCACCTGGCCATTGCGACACAACAGCGCCTATTGTGGCACCAAGGCGCGTACGCGGGGTCTCGCCATTGCGCTGGCGGGTGTGATGACCGTAATTCCCGGGGTATTCGCCGCCTGCCGCTATGCAAAGTACTGGACAAACTACGGATTACACCGCCAACCGGCTACAATCAGTACACGACGCGCACGGTGCCGGCGACCGTGGACGTGCTGGGCCTGGCCAATCCCACGGCCGACGTGACGGTCAACGGGAACGTGGCGACCCGGAAAAGCGAGTACTTCCACTATGCCTTGACTGTGCCCAACGGCCCGGCGCAATACCCGACCCTCACCGTGACGAGCCTGTACGGAGCGCAACAGAGCACGGCGGGCGAAGTGCTCATGCCGGCGGCCTCGGAGAGCTTCGGCTGCGACGCCGACGGTAACCTGACCACGCGCACCAATCGCGGAGCGAAGCGGACCTTCATCCATGGCGAGCCGTGCGACCGTTGGGCTGACACGATCCGGAGCCACGAGGGAGTTGCGAACAACCTGCCCACCTCACTGGGTTGGATGGCCTCGGCTGGCTTAAGCCGAATGCGGTGAGGTGAACGCAGCGCGAGGTGCCATCGGCAGGCGAGCCCGGCGCCGGCGGTGGTGCCAGTTTGGCCGACCGGGTGATGGTTGGGCTCGGGCGCCGTACGAACCTGCAAGCCGGGATTGCTTCGGTTGCGCATACGACTGAGACTCTCGCCGCGCAACATGGCACTCAGGTTGGTTCAAAATCCGGAGCCGGGCACCCGCCTGGCGCTTTTCGTTGGCGACCGCGTTCGCTTCACTTTGCGGGCTGCCGAGGGCCGGGCGAGACCGCCCGGTTGGCGCGCGAACTTGCGCACGAATCTCGGGCGGGCCGGCGTCCTGCGCCGTGAGTTGATCGTCTCTGTCGAGAGCCGCAAGCCGCCCACCTTGTCTTCGTGGCGCGACATCCCGATGCCGTGGACCGGCGACGGCTGGACCCTGGAATTGCCACTCGCCGAAGTCGGCTACTTCAAAGCCAAGGCCTATGTGCTCGACGAGCGCGGCTGGCAACACTGGCCCGAGGGACCGGACTTTGGGGTGAACGTGCAACCGGCCTGGTGCCGGACCGCAAACACGATTTACTGCGCGTTCCCGCGCATGTTCGGTCCCAGCAAAACCGCGCGCACGACCGAGCCTTCGCCGGTCGCGGACCAGTTGCCGGCGCTGGACAAACAAGGATTCACCGTCATCCCGCCTTCCGGCACGCTGCGCGATCTGGGCCGCGAACTGCCGCACATTTTCGACACCCTGGGGTGCCGCATCCTGCACTTGCTCCCGGTCAATCCGACGCCCACGACCTACGCTCGGTTCGGGCGCTTCGGCAGTCCGTATGCCTGCCAGGACTGGCTGGCGATCGATCCCGCGCTGGTGGAATTCGACCGGCGCACCACGGGCGTGGACCAGTTCCGCGAACTGGCGGGCGGCGTCCATGCCCACGGCGGCAAGCTGTTTCTCGACATGGTGATCAACCACACCGGCTGGGGCTCCACGCTCCAGGAAGAACACCCCGGTTGGTTTCTCCGCGAACCCGGCGGCAAGTTCGTGAGTCCCGGCGCCTGGGGGACGATTTGGGAGGACCTGGTGGAACTCGACCACCGCCACGCCGGTCTCCGGCGCGAGCTGGGCGAAGTGTTCGCCGGATGGTGCCGCCGCGGGGTGGACGGTTTCCGTTGCGACGCGGGCTACAAGGTACCGACGCCGGTCTGGCAATACATCGTCGCCCGCGTGCGCCTGGAGTTTCCGGACACGGTGTTCCTGCTCGAAGGGCTGGGCGGCGCGTGGGAGGCAACGGAAGAATTGCTCACGGAAGGCGGGATGCAATGGGCTTACTCGGAGCTGTTCCAGAACTACTCCGGTAAGGACGTGGCGTCGTACCTCGACTACGCGCTCGCCCAAAGCCGCCGCGTCGGCGTGTACGTGCATTACAGCGAGACCCACGACAACCCCCGCCTGGCTGCCAAAGGCCGGGCTTGGTCGCTGCTTCGCAACCGACTGTGTGCGCTCGTGAGCGTTTCTGGTGGTTTCGGGTTCACCAACGGCGTGGAATGGCTCGCCACCGAGCGGGTAAACGTACATGCGAGCCGGGGCCTGTCGTGGGGCAGCGAGGAAAACCTGGTGGCGGAACTGGGCCATCTGAACCGGCTCCTCGCCGAACACCCGTGCTTTTTCGACGGTGCGAAGCTCACCCGACTCAGCCCGTCCGACGCCCCGGTCTATGCGCTGCTCCGCGAATCGGCGGACGGGCGCAACGCCGTGCTGGTGCTGGCAAACACGGATTCGACGCAGGCTCAGACCAGTTCGCTCGAGGCCGCGGCACTCAAACGGGCCGGACTGGATTTCACGGCGGCGGATTTCCAACCAGTGGACCTTTTGGGCCAGGCGGCACCCAAGTTCAAACTCACACTTGGGAGCACCGTGACGTTTACGTTGGCTGCGGCCGGCTGCTTTTGCCTCGCCGCTCGCGCCCAACCGGTCGGTCTCACCGGCGACCATTATCGCCGACGCCGTGCCTTGGAAGCGTTCGCGCTCCAGGCGCTCAGCCACCAACTCCCCATCGAGTGTCTCGGGCAGGCGGACCTGTCGGCAGCGGCTGACTGGGTCGAGCGCGACGCCGCTGGGTTCCTGGCCGCGGCGGTGAACGAACGTCTGGCCGCCGGCGCCAGCGGTTACCCGCGCGTGGTGACCTGGCACGTGCTGGACCGGCGCCGCGTGACGCCGGTCCCCGCCGGGCATTGGCTGCTCGTGAGTCACGACGCCCCGTTCCGCGCCGGGTTGCGGATCGCGGGTGAACCGCATCCCGTCCACGCCGAATCCACGGCAGTGAACGGCGGACACATCGTCGCATTCGCGCCGCGTGCCGAGGTCGCCGAGGCCGAGCTGGCTTTGGAAAGGAACGGCGGCGGAAGCGGATTGAGCGCCGCCATCCGCTTCCTGAATTCTGTGCCGGCCGGCGGCATGGCCAGCCCGGAAGCTCCAGCCGACGGCCTGGTTTTGCTGACCAACGGCCGCGGCGGCATGGCGCGGCTGGCGGTGGACTTCGGCGCCATCCGTTCGAAGTACGATTGCCTCCTCGGCGCGAACCTCCATCCGCGCGTGCCGGTGGATCGTCACGTCTTCGCCAAGCGGGCCCGCGCCTGGGTGAACGCCGACGGTTTCTTGTCACCGCTCAGCGCGGACAACCTGCTGGCCTTCGCGGCCGGCCCGCCGGCCCGCTGGCGGTTTCTTGCCAATGCCGGCGACGGCCGCGGAGTGGAGATTCGCCTCACGGCGGTGATGCTGGCCGGGCGCAACACCACTGTGCTGCGCTTCGAGCGGCCGGCCGCCGCGCCCGCGCAAGGCAGGGATTTGCCCGCCACGGCCGATGTCCGTCTGACCCTCCGCGTGGACATCGAGGACCGGAGCTTCCACACCCAGACGAAGCACAACGGTGGCGCGGAGTACCATTTTCACAGCCACACGAAAACGCTTTCCGACCGTCCCGGCTTCGCCTTCACGCCCGCGGCGGATCGCCGGCTGCACGTGTGGGCGACGTCGGGCGCCTACCACCCGCAGGCCGAGTGGTGCGACAACCTCCCGCATTCGATCGAAGCCAGTCGGGGGATGGAAGGCAGTGGGGATGCCTACAGCCCCGGTTGGTTCGAGCTGCCGCTCGCCAAAGGCGCCGAAGCCTGGCTGATCGTCTGCGCCGACGCGTCTGATCCGACCGCCGAAGAATGGCGGGCGGCGGTGGAGGTTCGCCCGGAAGGTCTCCAGGCAAACGGTACCCTCGACGCACCCGCGGCCGTGCGCGATGAATTCGCCTCCGCGCTGGCCGGCGCGGCGGAGGCGTTTGTCGTCCGCCGGGACGATGCCCGGACCGTCATTGCCGGTTATCCGTGGTTTCTCGATTGGGGGCGCGACACGCTGATCGCGGCGCGCGGTTTGCTCGCCGCCGGCCACGTCGAGGAAGTTCAGCAGATCGTGCGGGCGTTTGCCCGGTTCGAGCAGGACGGCACCTTGCCGAATTCGATCCACGGCGACGATGCTACGAATCGCGACACCAGTGATGCGCCGCTGTGGTTCGGCGTCGTTTGCGAAGAACTCGCGGCGGGACTTGCCACGAATCCCAACTGTGCGACGCAGCCAGGCCGCCTGGCTCGCACGCCTGCGAATGCTGAGGCGGCGGCGGCATTTTACGCCACCGTGGTTGACCCGGCCGGCCGCAGCGTTGCCGAGGTGCTGCGCGCCATCGCCGTCGGTTACCTGCGCGGCACGCCCAACGGCATCCGCGTGGACGCCGAATCCGGCCTGGTGTGGAGCCCGAGTCACTTCACCTGGATGGACACCAACCACCCCGCCGGCACGCCGCGCGAAGGCTATCCCATCGAGATTCAGGCGCTCTGGTGGCGGCTGCTGCGGCAACTCGACCGTTTGGGCCAGCCGCCTTTGGACGAACCTTGGGCGGATTTGGCCGCGCGGGTGCAGGCCAGTTTCGAGCGTCGCTTCTGGCTCGAAGATCGCGGCTGGTACGCAGATGTCTTGCTGGCGACGCCCGGCCGCTCAGCGGCGCAGGCGACGCCCGACTCCGCGCTCCGCAGCAACAGCCTGCTGGCGGTCGCGCTCGGCCTGGCCAGCGGAGAGCAGGCCCAACGGACGGTGCTGGCCGCGCGTCAGTGGCTGGTGGTGCCGGGCGGCTTGCGGTCACTGGCGCCGCTGCCGGTCTCGCCGCCGTTGCCGATCCGCGGCGCGCACGGCCAGTTGTTGAACGATCCGGCGAACCCGTATTGGGGACGCTACGAAGGCGACGAAGACACCCGCCGCAAGCCCGCCTATCACAACGGCACGGCCTGGACGTGGACGCTGCCGCATTTCTGCGAGGCGCTCGCGCGGGCGTGGGACTTCGCGCCAGCGGCGGTCAACGCCGCGCGCAGTTACCTGGCCAGCGTGGAGCGGTTGCTCGCGGAGGGCTGTCTGGGCCATTTGCCCGAAGTCCTCGACGGCGATGCGCCACACACGCCGCGGGGCTGCGACGCCCAGGCGTGGAGCGTCACCGAGGCCGGCCGCGTGTGGCGAATCCTCAGCCGGGCGAATCCGGCCGCGGACGGTGCGGATTGGCCGGAAGGGCAGGGGAGTTGATGCGTGGTTGAACAATCCGCTGAAGCCAACCCGGGCGTTGCGGGCGCACGCCGGCGCTTGATTCGAGCGCGCCGGGGCGTAGCTTCAGGACGTAACCACGAACCAGGAGCGCCTTATGATCGCCCGCAAGCTCAAGGAATTCCTTGACCAGAGCCAGATCAAGTACGTCACCATCACGCACTCCCCGGCCTACACCGCCCAAGAGGTCGCGGCTTCCGCCCACGTCGCTGGCCGGCACATGGCCAAGACAGTCATCATCCACCTCGCCGGCCGCCTGGCAATGGCCGTGCTGCCCGCCAACCGGAAGATCATCCTGCAAGACTTGCTGAACCTCACGGGCAGCGAGGATGTGCGCTTTGCCACCGAATCGGAGTTCGCCAGCCGGTTTCCCGACTGCGAAGTCGGCGCCATGCCGCCCTTTGGGAATCTTTACGGCATGGACGTGTACGTGGCACCGGCGTTGGCCGAAGACGGACGCATCGCCTTCAATGCCGGGTCGCACACGGAAATCATCGAATTGGCCTACACCGATTTCGCCCGCCTCGTGAATCCGAAGTTGATGATGTTCACCACCTGAAACGGAACCCTCCTCCGACTTCAGCCTGGCCGAAACCGGTGCGGGTGGTCCTGCGAAGGCTTGCGCCGCCAGCCGCAATACCGGCGATGCGATGGCCGGAGCAAGCGGTCGGTTGAGTCTCCGGCGCAAAGTTGACCGGTTCCGCCAGCCTCGTTAGCGTCTCGCGTTCGTGGCCGGTGAACGTGTCAATGTTCTGGGAGTCGGCATCAGCGTGCTCAATCTCGAGACCGCCCGCGCCGCCTTGGCGGAGGCAGTGGCCCAGCGCCGCAAAGGATACGTGTGCGTGACCGGCGTCCACGGGGTGATCGAGTCCCAGAGCGACCCTGCCTTGCGCGCCATCCACAACCGCTCTCTGCTCACGACGCCCGACGGCATGCCGATGGTTTGGGCCGGCAAGCTGGCCGGATTTCGCGAGATGTCGCGGGTGTACGGGCCGGACTTGATGTTCGAGGTGTTTCGCTGGAGCCAGCAATCCGGGAACACCCACTTTTTCTTCGGGGGCGCGCCGGGCGTGGCGGAAGAGCTGAAAGGCCGCCTCGAAGCACGGTTTCCCGGCGTGCGGATCGTGGGCACCTACACGCCGCCGTTTCGCGCGCTGACCGCCGAAGAAGAGGCGGCGCTGGCGGCGCTGGTGGCGGCGGTTCGACCCGACTTTTTCTGGGTGGGCCTGAGCACGCCGAAGCAGGAACGGTTCATGGCGCGGTACATCGACCGGCTCGAAACGACGGTGATGCTGGGGGTCGGGGCGGCGTTCGATTTCCATGCCGGGCGAATGGCGCAGGCGCCGCGGTGGATGCAGCGCTCCGGTCTGGAGTGGTTCTACCGGCTCTGCAGCGAACCGCGGCGGCTGTGGCGGCGCTATTTGAAGAACAATCCGCACTTTCTCTGGCTGGCGTTCTGCCAGGCGACCGGCCTGCGGAAGTTTTCGCTGGAAGTGCCGGCCGAGTCGGCACGTTGACTGATTGCGAACGGCGCGGCTGGACTTTTGGTTGGCTACGGTTCCGCGGACGGGTTAAAGAAGCGCTTTTATGAGTGAACCGCCTGCCGGTGCTGCCGCCCCGCGCGTCGCGTATTGGCCTTTCCTCTGCGTCGATCTGCTGCTCGTGGCGACGGCGTGGCTGATTTACCACCAGGCCAACCGCCCGATGGTCCATTACGAAGTCGCAGCCATCGCGTTGTGCACCGCCCTGGGGGCCTGGCTGGCGATGTGGCCATTGGTGCTCCAGCACCGCGCCGAGCTGGCCCGCGACGAGCGCAGCGATCTGGTGGGGACGCTGGCGCAGTTGCATCAGCTCGATCACCTGGCCGAACGCATCGCGCTGGCGACCGGCCAGTGGCAGACCGCCCAGGAACACGCGACCGCCGCCGTCAACGCCGCCCGCGACATCGCCGACCGGATGAGTGCGGAACAGAAAGTTTTCCAGACATTCATCGAACAGGCGGCCGGCACGCAACGGCAGCACCTGGAATTGGAGGTGACCAAATTGCGGCGCGTCGAAGGCGACTGGCTGCAAACCGCAGTCCGCATTCTGGATCACGTGTACGCCCTGTACGTGGCGGCGCAGCGTTCCGGCCAGCCGCACCTGGCCGCCCAAATCGACGCGTTCCAAAACGCGTGCCGCGATGCGGCCCGCCGGGTGGGTTTGGTGCCGTTGGTGGTGACGCCGGGAACGCCTTTCGACCCGAACGTTCATCAGCCTTACGATCCCGCCGCTGCGGTGCCGGCGAATGCCTTGGTGGGCGACACCGTCGGTGCGGGCTATTCGTTCCAGGGCCAGTTTTTGCGGCGGGCGGTGGTGTTGCTTCAGCCGGGACCGCAGCGGGAAGGGCCGCTGGTTTCCGGCGAAACCACAACCCTCCGCACCGTCAGCGGCGATTTGCCTGGGTTGGAGTCGCCGCCGCTTTCCACACGTAACGTCGAGGAACTCCCGCCCGCGGTTGCGGAATCTCCGGATTCACCGAGCGAGCTGGACGAGACGTCTCCGCCGAATCCCGCGTGAGGTCATCGGCCGAATTGGGTTTAGAATCCCGCGGTTAGGCGCTTCCGACCGGCAAGCTCCACCCAAGCCCGAATCTCTGAACGGGCGTAAGGCCTGGCCGGATCGAGGCCGGCACATCAGTCCGGGTACGTGCGGGCCCGGCCAAGTGCGGCTATTCGGACTTCTTTTCCGGGGCAGGCGGCGGGACCGGAGGCAAGGTCGCGTCCACCGGATTGACCGGCGCAGGCGCGGGCACTGCGGCGTCTTTCTTCTCGTCCTTCTTTTCCTCGACCTTGAGCAGGTCGCCGCGGTGTTTGAGAAGCGAGTCGAGGGTCCACTTGCTGACTTTGAACACCCGGCCTTCCAGCGCCTTTTCTGCCTTGAGCTTTTCTTCGAGCTTGTCGGTCTTTTCCTTGAACTCTTTGTCGAGTTTCGCCTTGTCCTCCGGCTTCTCGTCCTTGCCGGCCACGCGCTCTTTCGGGAAGTCAGCACTGACGGCCACGGTCAGGTAATAGTTATCCTCCGTGCCTTTCTTGCCCGCCTTGATCGTGTATGTGAAACCGTCGGTCGTCTCGAGTTCCGCGACCGTCGGGTTGTCCAGGCCGAGTTCGGCGAGGTTGGGATTCACGACCACATCCTCGAAACTCGGATAGGAGAGCGCGGTCGGAATGCCACTGATTTTGCTGGAGTCGAGTTTCTCGTCCGGCTTGGCGTCGGCGAGCACCCACTCGTTGGTCTCGCTGGCGCGCGCGAGCTTCCAGGAGTTCGTGGCTTCGGGGAAGGTCACCGCGACGGACTTCACTTTCTCGACCTTGAAGAAATCCTTGCTCAGCCACGATTCGGGCTTCGGTTCCAGGCTGCTGAAACTCTCCGAAACCAGGCTGGCGCCGTTGGCGGCTTGGCCGGCCACCATCACGTAGCGGCCATCCGGAAAGCCCTCCTCACCGCCAAACTGAGAGGGCGCCGTCGGCTGGCTCCGGCTCTGCTTGCCGAGCAAGAGCGAGCGCAGCACCTTGCCGTCCTTGTCCTGGAGTTCGACCAACGTGGCCGGGTGGTTGGTGGTGTCCGGGTTCAATTCCAGGCGCTCCAACGCGGAAGCAGCCAACGGACCCGGCACGCTCTGGGCGATCTTGAGATCCCAGAGTTTGCGCAAGGCCTCACCGACCTCGGTGAAGTTGGCGGGATAATCCGCGCGCTCGGTCACGACCCAGCGATCGTCTTTCTTGGCGAGGTCCAGGGCGTTGGTGCCTTGCTTGATCACCAGGCGGGCGACGGCGTTCACGTCGAAATCGCCGAGCACCTTCTGGCCCATCTGGCCGCTGGTGGTTTTGTAGGAGGCGACGTCCCGGTTGCGGAGCCAGAGGCCGAGGCCACCGAGGACGACGAAGGCAACCAGGATCAGGGTGAGCTGTTTGCGGTTCATTTGGCAGCGGTCTTCTTGCGTTTGATCAAAGCGAGGGAGATGCCGGTGGCGGCCACCAGCAGCGGCATGGCGGCGATGTTGGCCCACTTCAGGCGCGTTTCCAGCGAGTCGATGTCCCGACGCAAGTCTTTGCGCACTTGCTTGAGCCGCTTGTTGGTCTCGCCTTCCTTGGCGCGCAGCTCGGTGATCTCTTTCTGGATGTCGGGTGGCACGATGAAGCGCTGGTTCTTGGCTTCCCGGTTTTGCAGCAGGTTGGTGAGCTTGCGCTGCGTTTCCTGAGCGTCGTCCTCGAGCTGCTTGATCGTGGCGGTGTATTTCTTCTCGGCCTCGGCCTGGATCTTCTTGACGACCTCGAAAGGCCGGTTGCGGACCGCGCGGCTGCGGACCTTGATGAGGTCGTTGTCGCCCATCAACTGCTCGACCACGTTCTGGACCAGGCTGAGGTTGCCGTTGAACGGCGAAACGAGCCGTTGGCCGAGAAAGTTCTGCACCTGCACGCTGAACTGGTCGTAGAGCAGGTCGCTGTCGCCCACCAAAACGACTACGCCGTCCTTCGTGGATTCCTTGAGCGAATCGGCCTTTTTCTCTTCGGGCTTGGCCGCCTCTTTGGCTTTCTCGTCGGCAGACGTGGCGGCGTCGGCTTTCGCATCGCCGCCGGGTTTGCCGTCTGGGAAGGCGGTCTTGAACTTGCCGGTCAAGCGCAGGGCGATCGTGAACTCCTTGCCTTCCGGTTTGAAGTCCTTGCCGGTGTCGCCGCCGAACTGGGCCATCATCTTGTCCACCAGCATGGCGTTAACGGAGGACTTGAGCAGGACGGTTTCGGTGAGTCCGGCGGCCGGAGTGCCGGTGAACACGCCGGCGCCGGGCAGCAGCAGGCTGTCGATGTCACTGGTGGCCGGGTCGTCGCGGCTGATGGCCGTGGGCGTGAGCGAGAGCCAGGTCGGTTCGGGGCTGGGCTGGCCGCCCTGGCCGCGCCTTATTTGGGTCACGTAATCCTTGTCGGCGAGCACCTTGTTGAGGTCGAAATTAAGGCCCCAGGCGGGGAGGAGTTTGTCGAGGGTGGAACCGCCTGACGCGGCGCGTTGGAGCATGTTTTGCATGCCCATGGCGTTGCGGCTGTCCACGATGGACATCGGGTCGAGGAAGGCGATGAGCTTGCCGCCCCGCAGGACGAACTGGTCGAGCGCGTACTGGGTTTTCTCGGTGATGCCGGACGGGTGAACCAACAACAGGACTTGCAGGTCGTCGTCGATCTTCTCGGCGGTCATTTCGACCTGCCGCACGTTGAAGTCGCGCTTCAACTCCGTGAGGAACACCCAGGGATCCTGGCCGCGGTTGCCCATCTGCATCATCATGGGGTTCGCCGGCTGGCCGAAGATGGGCAGAGCGCTCATCACTCCGAGGTTGGGCCGTTGCGGATCGATGACGTGGGAAATGGCGCGCGTGAGATCGTACTCGAGCAAGTTCTCGCGCGAAGGATCGAGGAAGGGCAGGGCCACCTTCTGGTCGAGGCAGGTCACGGCCAGGCCGAGATAGACCTTGTCGCCCAAGCCCACGATACCGCCCGCACCAAGCGCCTGTCCCTCCACGCCGTCGAGCCGGGCGGAGTCTTCCGCGTCGGAATCAGGTTGGGGATCGAATTTCTTGACCTCGATCTTGCCGCCCGAAGCCTGCGTGTACTCGGCGAGCAGGTCTTCGACGCGGTCGGCGTAGTTCTTGAGCTGAACCGGCACCTCGTTGTCGCCGCGGGTGCGGTAGAAGTTGATGACGATCGGCGTGTCGATCTTTTTGAGAATTCGCTTGGTGCCGTCAGAGAGCGTGTACACGCGGTCGGCGGTGAGATCGAGGCGCACCTTGCCGAAGCTGGAGATGACACCGACGGCGACGAGGATGAGAAACATCGCCGCCACGCCAATGCCCGAGTAGAGCAACGGCTGCCACTTGTACTGGTTGTCCGTCATGCTGGGAAAAGATGGGGTTGAGTCGTCGAAACCGGGATTAGCCGGCGCGGTGGCTGCGAATGATGACGCCGGTTGTGAAGAGCGAGAACACCATCACCGACAGAAAGAAGATCACGTCCCGCGAGTCGATCACCCCCCGCTGAAGGGCTTCGAAGTGCGGCATGACACTGAAGGCGGCCACCGCGTCCAACAGCCAGCGAGGAGCCCAGCTCAGTTCATCCGTTACCGGGGGATAGCCGGCCAGGAGCAAAAACAAGCAGACCATGACCGAAACGATGAAGCTCACCACCTGGTTGCGAGTCATGGCCGAGGTCATGCAACTGATCGCCAGGTACGCACCCGCCATCAGAAAGCTGCCCAGGTAGCCGCAGAAAATCATGCCCAAGTCGGGGCTGCCCAGGTAGGCCACGGTGATCACGATCGGGAAGGTGAGGGCGAGCGCCAGTCCCAGGAAGAGCCAGGAGGCGAGGAATTTTCCAACGATGGCCTGCCAGGCCGTCACCGGCAGGGTCAACAGCAGTTCCATCGTGCCGAGCCGGCGTTCCTCGGACCACAACCGCATGCCCACGGCGGGCACGAGGAACAGGTAGAGCCACGGATGCCAGCGGAAAAACTCCACCAGCGAGGCCTCTCCGCGGAGGAACCACTTGCTCACGCTGAACGTGAAGAATCCGCACAGGAGCAGGAAGATGACGATGAACACATACGCCACCGGCGAGGCGAAGTAACCGCTCAACTCGCGCTTGGCAATCGTCCAGATGTTGCCCAGCGCATGTGTGTGTTCGCTCTCGACTGCCCCAACGGAGGTGGCCAGTGCCGCTGGGGCATTGGCCGGAAGGGCTTGGGATTCGGCACTCATTTCGATTCTTCTTTGGCGGCGTGGGTGGTGTCCGGGAGGGTGATGTTGCGGAAGACCTCGTCGAGACGGCCTTCCTCGGTCTTCAATTCGCTCAGCTTCCAATGCTCGCGCAGCGCGAGTTCGAAAATGCTTCGCTGCAGCTCGCCGTTGCGCGACTTGGACTGCGGGTACGCCCGCACCTGAGCAGCGCCGGCTTCTTCCATGAGCACCAAGGTGCGCTTCACCGTGGGCAACTCGCGCAACTTCTGACTGAGCGTCGTGGCGGGCGTGCCATCCACGCTGACGGCCACCGCGCCCGCCAGTTCCGAGCGCTGCCGCAACTCCTGCGGCGTGCCGTTGGCCACGATCTGGCCGCGATCAATGATGATCGCGCGAGTGCAGGCGGCATCGACTTCTTCGAGAATATGCGTCGAGAAAATGACGACTTTGTTCTGCCCCAGCCGACGCAACAACGTGCGCACTTCGTGCTTCTGGTTGGGGTCCAGGCCGTCGGTGGGCTCGTCCAAGATGAGCACCGGCGGGTCGTGAATGATGGATTGAGCGAAGCAAGTGCGGTGGCGATACCCCTTGGAGAGCGTGTCCACGCTTTGGTGCACCACGGCGTCGAGGAAGCACAACTCGATCGCGCGCTGGATCGCCTTCTTGCGGGCGTCGCCGCGCAACCCGCGCAGCTCCGCCGTGAAATTCAGGAAGCCGTACACGGTCATGTCCGTGTAGGCGGGCGCGTTTTCGGGCAGGTAGCCGATCAACCGCTTGGCGGGCAGCGGATGCTCCGCCATGTCGTGTCCCCCCACGGTGACCCGTCCGGCCGTGGGGGGAATGAAGCCGGTCACCATGCGCATCGTGGTGGACTTGCCGGCGCCGTTCGGTCCGAGGAAGCCGAGCACTTCGCCGCGTTCAACCGCGAACGAAACGCCGTTCACCGCCAGCTTCGGACCGAAGGCCTTTACCAGATTCTCAACCTTAATCATGCGTACTTTCGCGTGCGTTATCCGCGACCAAAACAGGAGCCGCATCAAGGGACTGGCAGATTCAACACCCAACGCCAACCCTTATAGGACTGCCTTGTGGCAGCCCGTTATACACCCACTGTCAAGACCATCATCGCCGATTTAGACAGTACGCGGGCGGAATGTTCAAAAAAAGTCGCTGTGTGGCTCAACGCCAAGGGCAATCCCAGAGGGCCCTCCGCAAAATCCAAGAAGCTTTGACAGGCACCTTTGGTGGGTCCGGCTGGTCCAGGCGGCCCTTGCCCAAGCATGCGCCTACTCGTTTTGACCGAACGTTGGCTTGCCTTTTCGGCCGACGCGGCGCACGCGGGAAAGCTCAGCGAAAATTTGCATGCAAACCGGCGGCGAACATTGTTTCCCTTGGATCGGATGTTACACTGAAGCTCGGCCGCGGCTCGGCAGATAGGTTCCTGCGCCGAGGCCTGAGCCATGCCACCCGAATTCTGTCCCAACTGCGGCGCGGAAGTGCCGCCGCACGCCAAGGCTTGTCCGGAGTGCGGATCCTGCGCCGAGACCGGGTGGTCAGAGCGCGCTTACGCCGAACGACTGGATTTGCCGGACGACGAGTTCGACTACGACGATTTCGTTCAGCGCGAGTTCGGCGGGCGAAAGCCGAAACGACGCGGCCCGCAGCGGTTATGGTGGGCGGTGGCCGTGATCGCCTTGGCAGCGTTTCTGGCTTTGGTGCTCCGGTGGTAGTCCGTGGGCTCGTCATCCAAGCGGCTGGTGTCACATGGGCAGGCCGGGCAAATGCGAGGCTTGCCGGCGGACGCAGATTCCGCGCACGATCTACCGCATGATCGCTCAAGCCACGCGCCGTCTTTCGGGGTTCCCGCGGCCGGTCGTTGCCGGCCGTTGGCTGGGAGTGCTTCTCGTTCTGCTGTCGGCCGGGGTTTCGCTTCCGCGCCTTTCAGCCGCGGTGAAGGATGTGCCGTTTCCGCAGGCCGAGTCGGTCAAGTTCCGCCTCCACCCCGAGCTCACCAATGTGGGGTTGCGCCAGGTGGTGGTGGACAGCGATGGGCGCGTGTACGGGCGCACCGAGCGCGGCGTCGCCCGGCTCTTCGGCGACACGCTGGCCTTCGACAACACCTACCGGCCGCTCGCCGGCAAACTCGTCCGCGACCTCACGCTCCAGCACGGCGAGGTGTTCTACCTGCTCGAAGACGAGTTTCTTTCGAACGGCTTTGCCGGGCGGTATCTGGGAACCTTGCCGAAAGGCGAGTTCCGGCACTTCGCGGTCGCTCCGGACTTCAGCGCCTTTCTGGCTGGACCGGCGGACGTGGCGTTGTTCACGGTCAACGGGCTGCAACGGATTCCCTTCGACGTGCCGCGCAGCGACGAGCGGGTGCATTGCTGGGACGGGCGGTTCTACGTCCTGGCCGCGGACCAGATTTTCCGGCTCGGGCTGGCGGGCATGGAATTGCTGCATCGCGGCGAGCAGCTTACCGCGCTGGCGTTTCGCGACCGGGAGATCGTGGTGGGCACCCACCGCGGATATTACACGCTGGACCTTCAATCGGGTCGCCTGCTGCAACCGCTCCAAGATCAGTTGCCAGCGACGAACATCACCAGCCTGGCGGCGACGGCGAGCGGGCTTTGGGCCGGCACCACGCACGGCGTCTTCTATCGGTCCACGAATGGCGTTTTTCGCTACTTCGCCTCGCGCCGCTGGCTCCCCGACGACGCGGTGGTGGACCTGCAACCGGACGCCCGCGGCGACCTGTACGTGCTCACCGCCGGCGGGTTGGCCAAGATCGAGTTCGTGCCCATGACGCTCGCCGAAAAGGCGGCGCATTACGAGCACGCCATTCGCGATCGCCATATTCGTTATGGGTTCTGCGCCGAACTCCGCTTGCGCACACCCGGCGACCTGACCAGCGCAGAGATGATCGACACCGACAATGACGGCACCTGGAGCAGTTATTACCTGGCCAGTCAGGCGTTTCATTATGCCGTGACCGGCGAGGAGTCGGCGCGGGCCAACGCCTGGCAGACCTTCGAGGCGTTGGAACGCCTGCAAACGATTAACAATCTCGATGGCTTCCCGGCCCGCACGTTCGAGCGGAGCGGCTACAAAGTCTCCGATCCGGATCGCTGGCGCGTGGCCCCCGACCCGCGCTGGGAGTGGAAGGGCCACACCAGCAGCGACGAAATCACCGCGCAGACTTTTGCGCTGGCCGTGCTTTACGAAGTCGCGTCGCGAACGCCGGCCGAACGCTCGCGGATCGCGGCGCTTTACGACCGCATTCTCGCGCACCTGTTGCGCAACAACCTTTACTTGGTGGACGTGGACGGACTGCCGACGCTTTGGGGCCGCTGGAATCCGGAGTACGTGAACCATTACCCGCCGACCATCGTGGACCGCCGGCTGAACAGCGCCGAGATCGTCGCTTTCCTCCAGTTCGGCGCGCGCATCGCCAGCAAACCGGTGTACCGCGCCAAAGGCCTGGAGTTGCTTACGCGCGACGGTTACCTCGCCAACATCACCAACAGCCTGGCGAACATCCAGCCCACGCCGGGCTTCGTTTTTCGGGGCAACGACATGGGCGACGAGTGGAACCACTCGGACGACCTCCTGGGTTTCATCAACGACTGGACGCTGTTCCGTTACGCTTTTAACGAGGATTTGCGCCGGCTTTATGCCGGAGCCGTGGCGGATCACTGGAACGTCGAGCGTCTGGAACACAACCCGCTCTGGAGCTTCATCCTGGCCATGACGGGCGCGCCGGAGTTCGATTTGGAAGGCGCTTTGTGGACGCTGCGCCGCTATCCGCTGGATCTGATCACCTGGACGGTGCAGAACTCGCAACGGCGGGACATTGTGCGTCTGCCGGCGAACTTCCGCGATCGGCAGACGCAACAAGTCCTGCCGCCGGACGAACGACCGGCGATGCGTTGGAACGGCAACCCGTTTGCGTTGGACGGCGGCGACGGCGGCCAAACGGAACTGGCGGGAGACGAGTTCCTTTTGCCGTACTGGATGGGCCGCTACCTGCGGATCATCGAGTAGCCGCCGCTGGCCGAGGCTGCGGGGCGGTGGCCTGACCGGAACTGCGGCGCAGACTCGGGACTCGCCTGAAGCGGTTTCCAACGTTGTTCACCAGACCACGGAGCGACGTCCCAGGCGTGGGGTGTGAAGCGACTGGATGAAGAAGTGGGCAGCGGGTCAAGCTGGCCTTGGCAGCCTCTCACTCGCCTCTGCCGCTTCACGGTCACAGCCGCGCAGCACCTCGAGGTTCAGCCGGGGATCTGCGCCGGCGGCGGCGGCGGAATTGCTGCCCAGCGACTGCCCGACGTTCCCGTTACAGCCCAAGGTGGCGGCCGCGAACCGCCTGTGAGGAAGTCATTTTACTGACGAGCTTCCCCAGACGTAAAGCGTACCGCCAATCTTTCCCGGCGCCCGGCGGCGGGGAACGGTATGGGGTTTGAGCCGATTGCAATGGGCGGTGCCCGCAAGTGTTCCGTGTCGAGCGCCGTCGCTATTCAGAGGGTAAGCACGTACACGGCCAGATCGCCGAGTTCCCGCGCGTTGAGATGCGAGGTGTTTCCGTGCCGATCCTCCGGGTTCCTGGTTTTCAGCACCTCGTAGAGCGTGGCCGCAGACCCATCATGCAGATACGGTGCGGTACGCCAGCATTCGGCCAGGGTTGGCGGATCGAAGCGCGTCCCGGGTGCCTCGCCGCGGCCCGCCGTCCCCACCGCGTGGGCTTTCAAATCGGTGAACAGCGGCGCGGGATGGCAGACGGCGCAGCCCACCTGCGGGTCCTCGAAAAGCCGCTGGCCCCGCTTGATGGGCGCGGCGAGAGCGCCATCCGCCAGATATGGACTACGAACGGGCCGCAGCGAACGAAGATACGCCTCGATGGCCTGTGCTTGAGCTTCATCGGGGACCGCGAACAGGATGTGACGCAATCCGGCGCGCACCGCCTGGGCCGCGCTGGTCCTGGCCCCGGTGCTCATTGCCGGCGGTGTTTGGTGGCTCCACACCAGGCTTTTGGTGTTTTTGGGGTTGCCGATCCCGTCGTTGAGCAGGTCCCAGTTCAGACCATCGGCGCGGCCGTCGGGGTGGCAGGAGGCGCAGCTCTGCCAGCCCTGGCGGCTGATGGTCGCGTCGTGAAATAATCGCTCGCCTTCCCGTTCAAGACTGGGCGGTGCCTCCGTGCCGAGAGCCAGGCGTCCGCTCACGGCCCGTTGATCGAGATCGACCAGGCTCACGGTGTCGGAAAAGAACTCGGCGATGTAGGCCTGCCGGCCCGCGACCACCAAAGCGCGAGGACCCTTCCCGGGCAGGGCGACCCGGTGCCGGATGCCGCGCAGAAAATCCAGGTTCGGCACCAGTTGGCCCGCCGGTTGGGTGGCGAGACGTGCGTTCAGGGCCGGGGCGTCGATCACGCTTAATTCGTGGGTGCCGGCGTGCGTGACGCACAGGAGCCGGCCGTCGGGACTCCAGGCGACCGCCCATGGATTGGCCGCGCCCCGTCTGGGTTCATCCAACAGGACCGTGGCGAGCAGCGACCCGCGCGGGAGATCAATCAGGCTCAGGGCGCTGACGTTCATCCATCCATGCTCCAGTTGGGTCGTGGGCACTTGGAAGCGGGCGAGGGTGTGAACCACCGCGCACTGTGCCCCGGAAGGGGAGAGGGCGATCCCCTGGAGCGAAGTACTGCCATTGGGCAGGCGAATATGGGTGCGGACCGTGTCGGTCCCGGTGTCGATCAGGGTCACGGCCGCAGCCACGCTTGGTGCGTTGGCAGCGCCTTCCGGCAGGTGGTTGGCAACGGCCAGGAGCCGTTCATCGGGTGAAAGCGCCGCCGCAATGGGCTCGCGCAGCACCGGGATGTGCACCCATGCCTGGCCGTCAGTCAGCGCGTGGACTCCGATGGCGTGGTCGAATCGGTTGCAGACATAGAGCCGTTTTCGGCCGGGGCTGACCACCGGACTGCAAACCCCGTGACCGGCCGGCCAGGTGGCCAGAACGCCGCCCGTGCTCGGGTCCAGGATGCTGATGGTGTTGGACTGGTCGGCGCTGGTGACCAGCACCCTTGCGGGCTGATCCGCCCAGGCAAGCCCGGTTACGCTATCACTCAGTTGGGTCGTCCACCCCTTGTCGCCGCCCTGCCGGTTGGTGGCCAGCACCAGGCCCGACCGACCTCCGAGGTAAAGGGTTGCCGCCTCCGGCTGGACCAAGAGCGCAGAAGGCGCCCACCAGGCGGGCGTTGCTCCCGCCGCCGGGCCCGGCAGCAAGCAACTCAGCAAGCCGCAGAAAAGGGCGGCCACCCGGCGGAATGGCCGGGCTTCCCCAGCGGTTGGCGTGGCTTGGGGACGGTGGAGAGACGCGAGAAACCCGTTCATGGCACCTCGACGCAGCTTGGGGCGCGAAGCGGCCGAACACAACCGCGAACCCGATGCCCACGCGGTTTGGCTGGGTGGAGACAAGGGGGACGATCGCCCGGCAAGCGGGAGCAGGTCCGGGGAAAGGCTTCCAGTCATGATAAGCACAACCACTACTTGACGCTGACACCGCGAGTGACGCTGGTTTTTGATTGACAGCCCAAGCACAGACAAGTATCCGCCAGGGCAGCCTGATGGGAAAATGGGATTGATAACTGGGCTTATGCAAGCGACCTTCCGTTCCGTTCGTTCGTCTTCTCGCAACCGTTTCTTCGGCTGTCCCCGGAAGCTCCTCGTGGCCGGCCTGCTGGTCTTGCCGGTCCTCTTCTGGGGTGTCGGCCGGGCGCAAGGGCCCGCCGCCGGTCTTGCGCCGGGGTTGCGATTGCGGGGCCCGCTCTCCTTTGACCGGCCGCTCGTGGCGGTGGGCGAAAGCCCGGCGGCCGCGGCGGAAGCCGCCGTGCTGACAGCCGCCCTTGACCGCTCGCCGGCGGTTGATGAGCTGGCGATGGCGGAGTTGTTCGAGGCCTTTGTGGCGGAGAACCCACGGTCGGTTTGGACCCCCTCGCTGGGCAACTGCCTGGGCAAGTTTTGGTTTGAGGAGGGGGCGTACACGCGCGCCCTGGACCACTGGGCGCAGACGTGGTTGTTGACCAAAGACCTGCCGCCCGGACCGGGCAAAGAGGTCGCCGACTACGCCTTGGCCCACTGGACCCGGCTGTTGCTGGGCCTGGGGCGGCTCGATGAGTTGGAGGTCCTCTTCGCTGAAATCGGTGACCGGCACCTGGATGGGGGAGCGTTGGAACAAAAGTACCTGGCCACCCGCGAACTGTACGGGGTCTTGAAGTCCCGTCCCTCGGCCACGTACCGGGGCGGGTGGGCGGTGATGAACGCGGTGGTCCGCCAGGCGAAGGGCCAGGGGCTGGACAAGCGGCAGGCCGACGCCTTCTATCGGGAGGCCAACCTGTTGGAAGGCTGCTCCTTCAACGCCTTGCTGCGAATGGCACAGAGCGGCCAGCACGCGATGGTGGGCGTGGAACGCGCCGAAGGCATCGCGGATCTGCCCGTGCCCGGCGTATTGCACCTCAAGCAAAACCACTTCATCGCCCTGCTGGGGTGGGAGAATGGGTTCGTCCAGACGTTTGACCCGATGTGGGGCGAGCGGCCGTTCCGGCCGGAAGTGCTCAATGCCGAGGCCAGCGGGCGCTTCCTGGTGAGCGCGGGCAGCTCCTTGCCGGCCGGTTGGCGCCGGCTCTCCACCGACGAGATGGCCATGACCGTGGGCCGCTGCGGTGGCGCCCCCGGATGGTTCGGCGCTTTCCTGGACGGGGTGGAGAGCCTGCTGGGCCCGGAGTGTGGAGAGGGCGGCCCGGAGGATCCCGCTTCTGGCTGCCAGACCGGCGATTGCGGCGGCACCGGCGACGCCCCGGTCGGCATGCCCCGCTGGCAGGTGACCGAGCCGAACATCAATCTCTGGCTGCGCGATCAACCGATCCGTTGCCAGCCGGCCTACGGCCCGGCCGTGGGGCTCCAACTCAACTTCAAGCAGCGCGATGAAGGCGGAGAGCAGTACGATGTGTTCAGCTTGGGACCGGGCTGGAACGGCAACTGGTTCTCCTGGGTGGATAACCGCGAATGGGGTGCCTACGGCCTGCTCAATGACGCCGATGTGTACGTCCCCGGCGGCGGGGTACTGTACTTTCATTTTGAATCGGGGCAGACGAATGCAACCGACTACTACTACAACACGAAGCTGACAGCGGTCATCAGCGGACAGACCAATATCAGCTATTGGCTGGATCTGCCGGATGGCCGCCGGTTTTACTATGATCAGCCTTGGCGCCGCGGCGCCGAGCGCGCCCGTTATGTTTATTTATCGCAGTCCATTGACGCGCAAGGCTTCGCGACCGCCTTCAGTTATACCGAAACAAACGATCCCTATTACGGCTGGCCGACCTTGTTGCTCCACAGCGTGAGCGACCACTCCGGGGCAACGCTCTATACCACCTCCTACACATGGCACTCCTCGGCTGGTGCCCTGCTCAACGGCGTGACCGACCGTTTCAGCCATTCCGTCCAGCTTACCTACGCGGACGACCTGAACTACACGCCCCACCTGGCCACCCTTCAGGACGCCGCCGGCTTGAGCAGCAGCCTCACCTATACCGCTGAGGGCTGGCCGCAGACACTGACCACACCTTACGGCACGACCACTTTTACCTACCAGGGCTACCAGGACGACACCGGCGCCTGGCGGCGGGTGGACATCACCGAGCCCAACGGCGGCAGCCAGATATACATGTTCGGCGCTTCCTGGGCCTGCCGGGGCGTTTCGGGGAACATCGCGTCCGCCCTGGTGCCAGGAAACCTGCCCACCGGAACCTTGCTGGACACCGTCACCGGTTTGATGGACAGCTATCACTGGGACCAGCGCCAGAGTGTGGGCGTGCCCACCGTTTTCGAGCAACTGACCACCAGCCACCTCAACAAGGCGCGCCTGCGCCATTGGCTTTTTCAATCGGATTCCGATTATGCGGTGGGTCCCGATCTGGCCCTGTCTTACGAACGCTCCCCGGGCACCAGCGACACCGGCAGCAATCAGGGGCAAATCACCTGGTACGACTACGCCGGCAAGAGCGAGTGGGCGCCAGGGGCGAGGGGCACGCAGATCGAGCCCTCGCTCATCGCGCGCAAGCTGCCCGACGGCTCGACCTGGTACGAGAGCTACCCGCGCAATGCCTGGGGCCTGCCGACCAGCAAGACGGCCACCTACGGCACGGGCAACCCGGCCCCGACCCGCACGTACACCTACACCTACGCCGCCAACGGCCAGGACCTGCTCCACGTCTATCGGCCGGGCAGCGAACTGGTCGTTTCCTACACCTACAACACCCGGCACCAGAAGCTCACCGAAATCCTCCGCCCCGACGGGACGGTCACCTACACCAACCTGTGGGCGTATGACGGCTACGGCCGGCTCACCAGCCAGACCCACGCGGCGGGCCTGATCCGCACCTACGCGTATAACGCCTACTCGGGGGCGTTCCCGGGCTACCTGTCGGGCCTCACCGACCAGCCGATCAACCGCACCCAGTCGTTTACCTGGCTCAACGGTTACATCCGCACTCACCAAGACGCCCGCGGCCTGACCCGCACCTTCACCCGCGACGGCCTGAACCGGCTGACGCAGGTGGACTACCCGGCCCACAACGACCTGGCCGCGACCTACGTCCAGTACAGCTACGACTTGCAGCCCGGCATGGGGTTCAACACCGGCGGCACGGCGATCCCCATCCTGCACCGCACCGGTGTGCGGGACCGCCTGGGCCACTGGACCTGGTACGGCCGTGACCGGCTCGGCCGGGTTGTTCAAGTCAAAGACCCGCTCAACCACACCACCACCACCACCTACTGCGGCTGCGGCGGACCGGAGACCATCACCGACGCCCGCAACAAGACCACCACCTTCACCTACAACAACGCCGGCTGGAAGACGCAGGTGGTCCATCCCGACAACACCTACGAGACCTACGGCTACAACGCGCTCGGCCAGTTGACCAGCCGCACCGATTCCCTGGGCAGCCGCACCTTCGCGTACAACAACCAGGGGCTGTTGAGCAGCGTCACCAGCGCCGTGGGCACGGAACGTTCGGTGACGTACAATCTTCACGATCAGCCCACCACGGTGGTGGACGCGAATGCCGTGAGCGTGACGCAGAGCTTTGACCGGTTGAGCCGGCTGCTGACCCGCGCCGTGCCGGGCCAGGGGACCGAGTCGTTCCAGTACTCGGCCCGCGGCCTGACCCAGTACACCGGGCCGGACGGCCAGACCACGCAGTACGGGTACGACGAGGCCCGGCGCAAGACCAGCGAGACCACGCCCCAGAGCGAGACGATCGCCTACACTTACAACACCGCCAACGACATGCTCACTTTGGTCGATGGCCGGAGCAAAACGACCACCTGGACCTACGACGTCGAGGGCGGGATGCGGACCAAGCAGTACCACAACCAGAGCTTCACGAACCTGGAATACAGCTACGACGCCCACCAGCGGCTGGCGTGGCGCAAGTTCTGGTCCAGCCCCAGTCAGAACAAGCAGACCCTCTACAGCTACGACAACGCGGGCAACCTGACCTTGATCAATTACCCGACCAGCCCGGACCTCAGCTTCACGTACAACGAGGTCAACCAGGTGGCCACGATGACCACCACGGGTCTGGGCACGACCACCTTCACCTACACCGACGCGGGCCATCCGGCCAGCGAGTCCGGCCTGTGGGCGGCGGACACCGTGACGGCCAGCTATCACGCCACCGCGCCGCGGCTGCGAACCGGTTTGACGGTCCAACAGCCCAGCGGCACCTGGTCGCAGAGCTACGGCTACGACGCCGCCCGGCGGTTACAGACGATCACCGGGCCGGCCGGCACGTTCACCTACACCCACAAAGGGCCGGGGACGCTCTGGACCAACCTGGTCGTGCCGACCTCGCCCGCCGCCGCCATCACCAACGTCTATGACACCGGCGGCCGATTGACCGGCACGTACCTGCGGAACAACGCCGGCACGATCCTGAACCAGCACGTGTACCTCTACAACGGCGGCGGGCAGCGCAGTCAGATGACGCGGACCGACGCCAGTTATGTCACCTACGGCTACGACGACGATGCCCAGTTGGTGAGCGCCGTGGGCAGCGGGGGGCAATCCACCGAGAACCTCGCCTACGCGTACGACCCGGGCTGGAACTTGACCAACCGCACCTCCGGCGGCACGCCGGTCACTTACAGCGTCAACGACTTCAACCAGGCGACCGGTATCGCCGGCCTGAGTGCGACTTACGACGCCAACGGGAACCGCATTTCGCAGGTCTATGACGCCAATGGCCCCAAGACCTACATTTACACCTACGACGACGAGAACCAGTTGCTCAGCGTGGCCACCGACACCTACTACACGCCGGCGGCCAGCCGCTGGAAATCGGAGTTCACCTACGACGGCCGGGGCCGGCTGCGCATCCGCAAGGATT
>JAKANS010000095.1 GCA_021823625.1 bacterium
CGCCTTGCAGAAAAGCCTTGAGGCCAAACGGAAGCCCTTCTTCACTGCCCCGGGTAACCTGGATCGGGAGTCAACGCAGACCTGACGGCCCCCCGCCTCCGGTAACGTCTTGCCGTGAGTCAACTCGAGGTTCGCCTTCTTGCACTTTGACGGCAGCGAACCTTCGGTCGAGGCGAAGCAACCTGGCCCGCTGGTGTCTTGCGCCGCGCAGTTGGGCGAAGGCTGGCTCAGGCCGTGCGTGGTCAGAGGCCGCTCAGCGATTTGCTGCCGACTGCGGTCGCAGGGAGCGCTTCGGCTTTTTGCAAGCCGGCGAACCAGGGGCGGAAGTCAGGGCTCCGCGGCAGCGTCGCCCAACCAGCGAAGGGAGAGCGGCGCGAGACCCGCCGCCAGATTGAGTGCCCGTTGTGGGCGACGCGTTCCGCGCGGGGTTAGCTTGCCGGTTCTGAAGGCAGGCTCGGCGTGGAGTTGGCGGTCGCGGCCTTGGGCTGCGGCCGGTTGTAGGCCATGTAGTACAGAAGCGGCACGGCGATGGGCGCCATCAGCATCGAGATCAGCCCGCCCGCCATCAGCGAGATCGCCAGGCCCTGGAAGATCGGGTCGAAGAGGATGATCCCGGCGCCGACCACGACCGCCATCGCCGTGAGCATGATCGGGCGGAACCGGATCATACCCGCCTCGACCACGGCGTCGGCCATCGATTTGCCTTCGGCCAGCCGGATTTCGATGAAATCGACCAGGATGATCGAGTTGCGCACCACGATGCCCGCGCCGGCCATGAAGCCGATCATGGACGTGGCGGTGAAGAACGCGTGCAGGGCGCCGTGCGCGGGCAGGATGCCCACCAGCGAGAACGGAATGACCAGCATCACGATGAACGGGGTCAGGAACGACCGGAACCAGCCGACCATGAGCACGTAGATCAGCACCAGCACCGCGGCAAAGGCCAGGCCGAGGTCGCGGAAGACCTCGATGGTGATGTGCCATTCGCCGTCCCATTTCATCGCCAGGTGGTTGTCCGAGAAAGGCAGAGTGGCGTTGTAGATGCGGAGTTGCGCCTCGGTGTCGCCGAACTGCCGCAAGTCGAGCGCCCGGAGCGCCTGGTTCATCTTGAGAATGGCGTACACCGGGCTTTCGATCACGCCGGCCACGTCGCCGATCACGTAGGTCACGGGCATGAGGTTTTTGTGGTAACGGCTTTTGTCAGTCGTCGTGTACTCGACCTTTACCAGCTCGCGCAGCGAAACCAGCGGCGGGCCATCCGAAATCCGGCCCGGCTCCGGCAGGGCATTCGCGTCGCCGGAGCGCACGCGCAAGGCGAGCAAATCATCCGGCGAGGTGCGGCTGGCCAGCGGCAGTTGCACGACGATGTCCACGTCCTCCTTTTCGCGCGGTTGATGGACCAGGTCGAGGCGGTCGCCAGCGAGGGCGAGCCGGAGCGTCATGGAAATGGTCTCGGCGCTGATGCCGTGGAGCGCGGCCTTTTCCTTGTCGATGACGAACCGCGCCTTGGGTTGGTCGGCCTCGACGTACCAGTCCACGTCCACGACGCCGGGGGTCTGCTTGAAAATTTCGCGGACCTTCTGGGCCAGCTTCTGGCGGGCCTCCTCGTTCGGGCCGTAGATTTCGGCGACGAGCGTCTGCAGTACCGGCGGGCCGGGCGGCACTTCAGCGACGGCCACCCGCGCGCCATACTTGGCGGCGATCTCCGCCACGCGCGGGCGCACCCGCTTGGCGATGTCGTGGCTCTGGGCCTTGCGCTCGTGTTTGTTGACCAGGTTGACCTGCAAGTCCGCCACGTTCGCGCCGCGGCGCATGAAGTAATGGCGGACCAGGCCGTTGAAGTTGAACGGCGCCGCGGTGCCCACATAAACTTGGTAATCGGTCACCTCGGGTTCGCCGCGGATGGCGGTGGCGATCTCGCGCGCAGCCTGCGCGGTGCGTTCGAGGGAGCTGCCTTCCGGCATGTTCAGGATCACCTGGAACTCGCTCTTGTTATCGAACGGCAACATTTTGACCTTCACCCACCCGATGCCCACCAAGGCCATCGAGCCGATCAGCAAAACGGCCAGCACGCCCAGGAAGATAAACTGCCAGGACCGGTGCGCGATCAGGGGCGCCATCAAGCCCCGGTACAGTCGGCCGAACACGCCTTCCTCGCTCGCACTGGGGTCATGGCCGGCGCCGGCTTCGTCTTTTCGACCCCAGCGGAGGATGCGCATGGCCGCCCACGGCGTCACGATGAAGGAGATCAGCAGCGAGAAAACCATCGCGGCGCTGGAGCCGATCGGGATCGGCCGCATATACGGACCCATCAAGCCGCCGACGGTGGCCATCGGCAGCACCGCGGCGATCACGGCGAAGGTGGCCAGGATGGTCGGATTGCCCACTTCGCTCACCGCTTCGACCGCGACATCGGACCAGGACCGGCCGTGGTTTTGCGGCAGGTGGAAATGGCGGACGATGTTTTCGACCACCACGATCGCGTCATCGACGAGGATGCCGATGCTGAAGATCAGCGCGAAGAGCGTGATGCGGTTGAGCGTGAAACCGTACAGGTAAAACACCAGCAGCGTCAGCGCGAGCGTGGCCGGAATCGCGATGGCCACGATCAGCGACTCCCGCCAGCCGAGCACCAGCAGGATCAGCAGCGAGACGCTGATCACGGCAATGCCCATGTGGAGCAGCAGTTCGTTGGATTTCTCCGCCGCGGTTTCGCCATAGTTCCGCGTGATGGTGACGTGTACGTCGTCCGGGATGAAGCGGCCCTTCAGCGTGTCCACCTTCTTCAACACACCGTTGGCCACGTCGATCGCATTTGCGCCGGGCCGCTTGGCGATGCTCAGCGTCACCGCCGGCTGTTCGGGCGCGGGGCCGCCTTCCGCCGGGCCACGCCCGAAGAAGACGTACTGGGACGGTTCCTCCGCGCCGTCCACGATGTCGGCGACCTCGCGCAGGTAAACCGGTTTGCCGCCAAACACGCCCACCACGACGTTGCCGACGTCCTGCGCGGTCGCGAGGAAGCCGCCGGTCTCTACCATCACTTCGCGGTCGCCGGTGGTGAGCGCACCGGAGGCGAACTGGCGGTTGCTTTGGCGGAGCATCGGCACGAGGCCCGCCGGCGTGAGCCCGCGCGCCGCCAGGCGCACCGGGTCGAGCAAGACGCGCACCTGCCGTTTCGCGCCGCCGATGATCGTGGTCTCGGCCACGAGCGGCACCTGCTTGACCGCGTCGTCCACCTGGGCCACCAGTCGGCGCAACGTCAGGTGGTCGTATTTGTCGCTGTGAAAAGTCAGCGCCAGAATCGGCACGTCGTCGATGGACTTGGGCTTGATCAGCGGAAACGAGACGCCGGGCGGGATGCGGTCGAAGTTCGAGGCGAGTTTCTGGTTCAACTTCACCAGGCTCTTCTCGACATCCTCGCCCACCTTGAAACGGACGATCACCAGGCTCTGGCCTTCGCGCGAGGTCGAGTAGATGTATTCCACGCCGGGGATTTCCCAGAGCAATTTCTCCATCGGCCGCGTAACGCGCTCCTCGACTTCCTGCGCGCTCGAACCGGGCATCCCGACCATGACGTCGATCATGGGCACCTTGATCTGCGGCTCTTCCTCGCGCGGCAGCAGGATGACCGCGCCAATGCCCAGCAAAATGGCGGTGAGGACGACGAGCGGGGTCAGCTTCGAATCGATGAACGCGTGGGCCACCCGGCCGGCCAGGCCAAGCGGAGCGGGCGAAGAACTGGAGGACGAAGGCTTCATGGATGGCATGTAGTCCCGACGATCGGAAAATTGGGTTGCACGGCCGCGCGGCGGAAGGCGGCGATTACTGGACCTGGAGCGGCTGGCCATCGAGCAGATTGGCTGCGCCGCCCACGACAACTTGATCGCTCGCTTCGAGGCCGGAAAGGATTTCCACGTCTGTGCCCAGCGGCTTGCCCACCTTGACCAGGCGCATCCGCGCTTTCTGGCCATCGACGACGAAAACCATCTGCATCTGACCGCGCTGCACCACCGCGCCGGTCGGCACGCAGACCGCCTGGACTTCGCCCAACGGCACCAGGACGCGGGCGAACTGGCCAAGCCGCAAACCGGCGGTCGGTGGCAGATCGAACTTCACGCGGAACGTGCGGCTGTTCGGATCGGCGGCGGGCGAGATTTCGCTCACGACCCCTTCGAGGGGCGTATCCAGGCTGGCCACACGCACGGTCATCTTCGCGCCGGTTTGAATGCGGCCGATCAACGCCTCGGACACGTCGGCCTCCAGCCGCAACGCGGACGGATCCTCCAGCTCGACCAGCGGCCGGCCGGGCGACGCGAGATCGCCCACGTCGGCGAACTTCCGGGCCACCACGCCGTCGAACGGCGCCGTGACGCTCGCGTAATCGAGCATGGTCGTGGCTTCGGCCACGCCCGCCTTGGCGATGCGTTGCCGCGCCTCCATGCCATCGAATTCGGCCTGCGTGACCGCCTTCTGCTTGAGCAAAGCGGCGAAGCGTTGCAGGTCGCGGTCCGCCTGTTCGGCGGCGGCCTTGGCCTGGTCGAGCTTGGCTTGAATCTCCTGCACTTCGAGGCGCGCGATCAAATCGCCTTTCTTCACCAGTTGGCCGGCCACGACGGGCATCTGGTCGATGCGGCCGGCGACTTTGGCCTCCAGGCTCGCGCGCAACTTGGCCCGCACGGTGCCCACCACTTCTTCGGTGGACGGCACGCGGCGCGGCTCGACCTTCATGACTTTCACCGTGGCCGGCGGCAAGGCGGGCGCGGTGGCGGCCGGCTTGGCGGCTTCGGGACCGCAGCCGCTCAGAAACACCGCGGCGAGCGCGATTCCGGCCGAGGCTGCCAGCGGTCCTGCGAACCGGGACGAACGCTCGGATTTCGGATTTCGGATTTTGGATTTCATGGGGGTCAATGGCTGGTGGCAACCGCGGACAATTGCTCGAACCCAAGCGCCTTGCGCAAGGCCGCGACGGCGATGCGTTGGTCGGCCTCAGCTTCGGCGCGGCGCACGCGGGCAGCGGTCAAGGCGGTTTCGGAGTCGATGAGTTGCAGCGTGATCGCGAGACCCTGCTCGAAGCGGTCGCGGGTGAGAGTCACGCTTTCCTCGGCTTGCGTAATCGCTTTGGCGGTGACGGCGAGGCGTTCGTTGGCTTCGCGGAGATTGAGTTGGGCTTGTTCGACCTCGAAGCCAAGGCCGAGCTTGAGTTTGCGCTCCTGTTCGAGCGCGGCGTCCACGTTCGCCCGCGCCTCGGCCACTTTGCCGCGGGTAAGGCGTCCATCGAAGATATTCCATTGCAGGAGCACGCCGGCGGTGTAGCTCTCACCGTCGCCGTCAAGCTTCCAGCCTTTGTCGTAGTCGAGGCTACCGAACGCGGCGAGGCGCGGCAGGTAACCGCTCCTGGCCATCCGGGTCTGCTCTTCGGCCGCAGCGGTCATGTGCCGCACCGCCGTCAACTCAGCGCGGCCGGAGAAATCCGCCGAATCCGGCGCGGCCACTTCGGGCGCGGTGTCGGCCACGTCGAACTCGCCGGAATCGATCCCGAGCAAGGTGCGCAGCGCGCGCTGGGCGAGCGCCAATGCGTTGCGGGTGCGGGCGAGGTCTTCGCGGGCCTGGGCCAGCCGCACCTCCACGTCGAGCACTTCGGAGCGGAGCAGCGTGCCGGCGTCGAAGCGTTTTTGGGCCAGCGCCAGATGTTGCTCGAAGGCGTTCACGCCCGCCTCGGCCGCCCGCACGAACGCGCGGGCCTTTTGAATGGTGTGGAACGCGCGGACGGTTTCGAACGCGAGCGTGTTGCGGATGGCCTCCGCGTTCGCCTTCGCCGCCTGGGCGCCGGCCTTCGCGGCCCGGCGCCCCGCGGTGATGGCGCCGCCCGCGTAAAGCGGCACCGTGACCTGGCCCTTGACGTTTAGATCGTCCACGTCGGGCAGGTCGTTGAAGTCGCTCAGCGCCGGGCCGAAGGCCTGCTGGTTCAACGCCGAGCCCAGGACGTACATTGGGTTATCCGTGCGCGTGTAGCTCGATTGGAATTGCAGCGTGGGCCAGGCCATCGCGTTTGCCTGCTGGATGCCTGCCTCGGCCGCGCGGATGCGTTTCTGCGCGATCACCGCGTCCGGGCTGTTCGTGAGCGCGTAGCCGAGGCAGCGTTCGAGCGTCCAGGGCGCTTCGGCGGCCAACACGGGCGAAGCCCAGGCGAGCAGGGCCGTTGCCCAAAGAGCGGCGGTGCGCCGGGGCCGGCCAAGGCGACTGGCACATAAACTGTCGCAATTGCGACAGAAAATGTCGCAGCGAGTGGTTCGCCGAGGTGGGTCAAAACGGAGCGCGGCTTCCGAGTCGGTGCGGGTCGGCAAGGTCCATTTCATAATGCTTGCGGTTCGGAATCGGTTCATCCCTTCACGATCCGTCGCCCGGCAGGCGCGCCGGCTGCGGGCCAGGTGGCCGCGCGGGCGGCCGGTTGAAACGGTTCATTATCCTGGCCGGGAGGGACCAGTGGAATAACTGAAGCAAGGCTACTCATTGTCGGTGGGCGTGACAAGAACCGGGATCGTCGCCGCGCGGAGCACCCGCTCGGTGGTGGTGCCGTAAAACAGACCGCGACGCTCAGGCTTCGGGTGCGCCGCCAGAACGATCAAGTCTTGCTGCGTTTCCGCGGCGAACGCGACGATTTGTTCCGCGGCGTGGCCACGGCGCACGACCGGCCGCACCTCGCATTGCGCGCCTGCCGCCCGCGGCAACCAGGCGCAAAGCTGGTCCTTCGCGACGCCGGCGCCGCTCCGGCCGCCGGCTTCGACGCTGTAAAGAGCGGTCAGCTCGGCGCCGAACTTCGCGGCCAGGGCGGCGGCAATTCGCAGGCTGGCGCGCGACGCGGGTGTCGGGGTCACTGGACAGACGATCCGCCGCAAATTGGGCAGCGCGTCCGGTTGGTCCGGATCGATGAACTCGTGTTGCTTCTGGCGGACCACGAATACCGGCACACGGGCGTGGCGAACGACATTTTCGGTCACCGATCCGAGCAACAAGCGGCGCGGACCGCCGCGCCCGTGCGTGCCCATGACAATGAGATCGGCCTCTGACTTGTCCGCGGTCTCGAGGATCGCTTCGGTGGGGTGGCCTTCCACCACGACGATCCGGGGCGCCAAATCCTGGGCGGCGGGGCCGAGGGTAGCCCGAACGTGATCGGTAAGATACTTGCGCGCAGCGGCCTTGGCACCCTTGGCTTCTTTCGCGAGTTGCGGCGCCTGGCTGGCCGTGAAGTACGGCGGCAACTCGAACTCGAGCGCCTGAAGCACGGTGAGTTTCGCGCCGAACGCGCGCGCCCCGACGGCGGCATATTTCAAGGCCAGCGCGGCTTGTTCGCTGAAGTCCACCGGACAGAGAATGCTGCGTGGCGCAAAGGCTTCTTTTGTGTTCATCTTCGTTTGCTGGGCCAGTTCGCGTCGCCGCGCCGGATCCGATCAACTTCCGGTCCGCGGGGCGGCCAGGTGGGACTGCTTTATCGAGTCGTCACCAGGCGCTGGCCGGGCGCACCCAATTCGATCCGGCAGAAGCAGAAAAGTTACAGCGTCGCGGACGTTTGCGGCGCCTGCGCTTCCCGGCCAAGGCCGCCCCTGCCAACGAAAAAGGCCAGACGGCCGAAGCGCTGTCTGGCCCTGGCAGGACGGTGATTTCGCGTGCGTCGAAACAGTGCGTTCAAGTCGCGTCTGATTCCGGACTCGGCTTGAACCTCGTTTCCAGCCACCAGAACACCCCGGCCGCGATGGCAATCAGCAGGACGAACCACACCGCGTCCGGCACGCCCGTCGCGTCCGGCAGGCGCACGTTGCCGAAGGCGCCGATCTTTTGGATGTGCGCTTCGACCCACGAGAAGCTCAGCGCGTACAGGATGCCACCGACCAACATTCCGACCACGCCCACCACCGCATGCAGACTGCCGGTGGCCACGGCGGCGATCCCGGTGCCGGGGCAATACCCGTACAGCACCATGCCGACGCCGAAGAGCGCCGCGCCCAGCACCACGCCGAGCAGGTTGGTGGGTTTGATGTGGTACGTCGCATGGCCGGCGGCATGCAGCGCAAGCACGCCAAGGCCGCCTACGATGATGGCCGTGAACATGATTTTGAGGACCGTGAAATCGCGCAACCGGAACTGGTTCACGATCACGTTGTAGTCGGCCACGCCCCCGCGGTGGAGGAGCACGCCGAAAATCATGCCGATGGGCAGGGCGAGCCAACGGGCGGTTTCGCCGGTAAGAGGAAAGTCCATGTCGGGAAAGACTATTGCTTCGGTTGCTTGCGGAACAGGAGCGCGGCGGTGGCCACGCCCGCGGCAAACAGGGTGAGGAAGAAAACCCAACTGCTCAGCGCCAGTTGCAGCGAACCGCTGATGCCGTGACCGCTGGTGCAACCGCCGGCCATGCGCGCGCCGTACATGATCACGATACCGCCGAGGAAGGCCGCCAGCAATCGGCGTCCTGCGCCGCCGCCGAACCGTTGAGCCCAGGCGGTGGGCACCGCCTCGACCTTGAACGTCCGGCTCGTCAGGACGCTCGCCAAGCTGCCCAGAAAGGTGCCGACCAGGAACAACATGCCGTAGTTCCAGACGAAAGCGTTTTTCGCCCAATAGGGATTCTGCGCCACGCCGTCGCTGCCTAGCACCGGCACGGCGCAGGCACCCGCCGCCGCCGAAAGCGAGGTGGAAATCCCCAGCGGGTCATCCACCACCGCGAACGCGATCCAACTGAGAACCCCCAGGCCGGCGCCGACCACATAAGCGTTCCACCGGCCGCGGGTCTTTTCGAGCGGCTGGGTGGCTCTGGTCTGAGAATTGCCATTACCGCCGCAACCGCAGGTGGTGGCAGACGGGCGTTCGTCGGTAGTTGTCAGGTTGACCATGAGCGGTCAGGTTTTAGAAACGGCCGTTGGAAGTCAACGATCCGATCTCGCCTCCTGATGGGGCAAGGTCGGATCAGAGTCTTGGGTCAGCACCGCACCCGAGACGTTCCGAAAGGCGCAGCCCAGGCGATCAGGAGCGGGTGGCGGGTTTGCAGCAGGCACCGCTTTCGCTGCCGATGCCCAGTTTGCGGAAGATGATCTCGGCCGGGCAGAAGCCGGTAAAGGCCGACTGGATCAGGTTAAAGCCAACAAAGGCGGCCAGTAGCAGCCACCACTCGCTGACCCAGTGCGCCAGCGAGATGCCGATCAGGACCATCGTGCCGGCCAGGACGCGGATTGCGTTTTCGAGTTTCACGGTTCGATTTTGAGTTCGTGATTCAACGTCGGAGCGGTAAGAACCGCCGCCAGCCAAAAAGTTACAGCCAGTCTCCGGCTTTCCGAGAGACCGCGGACCTCCCGCGGTGCGCCGGCAAATGAACAATCGCCGCCGCGAGACTCGACCTCGCGGCGGGGAATTGGGAAACGATCGCCGCTGCGGGCGTCAACCGACCTGGCGCACCGAGTTTTCAGTGCCGAACGGGTTGGGAACCCGCAGCGTACACTCGGCGTCGTCACGCCATTCGCCGTCCACGAGAAAGCGGTAGTGGTGCGTGCCCGGCGGGAGCGGCACCACCACCTTCCACGCACCGCCGCCGACCGGCTTCATCGCGAGCGGGTGCTGCTGCCAATGAGTGAAATCGCCGACCAGCGACACATTCGAGGCGCCGGGCGCCGTGATGGTGAATTCCTGCGGTTTTGCGTTGGATGCTTTGCTCATCTTGCCCTCCGTTTTGGTTGGTCAGACTGACGAAACATGGTGTGCTAGCATACCCGATTTTCCGCAGCTTTCCAGTCAAACCTCCGTGCGGGCACGGGTGCTGGGGCGGGGCACGACATCCGCGAACCACTGGCCGCGCAGCCGCCGGCAGTTTCGGCCAGCATGGCCGCCCGCTTCACTCGCGCGGGGCGAGCCACTCGATGATCGAGAGGACGGCGTTCGAGCCCTGGCGGGCGTTCTTCGCCGACACTCGCACGCGACCTTCCGCGGTGTCGGTCGCGGTCACCTGCGCTTCGAGCCAGCGACCGTCGTTGAACTGTTCGAGCTCGGCGACGGTGCGCCCCGCGACACTCACGGTCTGCCGCCGGCCGCCTTCGAAATTGTCCGGGTCGATCACGAACACGCGCACCGTACCAGCCGCGCCTTTCGGCACTTGAAGCTCGACCTCGGCCACGTCGTTGCCGGCGAGGCAGTGGTAAACCGGCAGCGGCCAGCCCTCGAAACGGTAGCCCGTGATCGCCTTCGCCGCATAACCGGGTTCGGCAAACACGACCTCGCCTTGGCTACGGCCGCAGAGCATTTCCAGTTTCACGCCGCGCTCGCGGAGCCGTGCCGGGTCCGGGAGGGTTTCCTTCTCCGGCCAGAAGGCCGCTTCCGGCGCGGGCGCGCGTTCGGCGGCGCCTGGCATGGGCGGCAACGGCGCGTGCGGCTCGGTCTGGTACCAATAGACCGTGCTGGAGAACTGCAGCGTGTTGCCGCGCTTCGAAAACTCGCGGCGGAACATCGGATCCTCGTTCGCGCCGAAGCCGATTTCGACCTTCAGCGAGCGCTCGAAGCCGATCGCGTCCTGATCGAAGAACCGGTAGCCCATCGCGCCCTTCATGAATTTGTAGAAGCCGGTCAGCGGAAACTGGCTCTCCGTTGGCGGAAAGCCCCAACTGAATCCGAACGAGTCTTCGATGCCCTGGAACTCGATCGACGGCGTGGTCTCGCCATCGACATAGAATTTTTCGTTTTCGTCCACGGGGTAGCCGTCCCGGCCCGGCAGGCGCATGGTCACGTTCCAGCCCACGAACTTGCCTCGGCCGCGGGCGTCCAGCGCCAGGTAATCGCGTTGTCCGAGCAGGAGACCTTCCTGCCGCCAACTTGCGTGGAAGTAGCCGGTGTCTGCCGGCACCTCGGCGAGCGTCCGGTACATCACATAACTGTAACAAGGCATCAGCCGCCACAGTGCCTCACCCGGCGGCACCGGGCCGTCATAAACGAGTTCCACGCGGGCTGACTTTGCGAACGGCATGGGAAAGTACGCGTTGAAGCCGCGGCGCTTGTTCACCAGCGCCGTGTTTACTTCTTCGCGGAGGCCGTTCGGGTCGCAGAAGAAATCGACCAGCGGCACGTTCACGCTCGGCTGTTCCTCGCCGTCCCAAAACAGGCGCAGCAGCAGGTCACGGTTCAGCAACTGGAGCGGCTGGCCGAAATGGCTTTGCGGCAGCGCGAAGTGGATCATCGTGATCACCGCCGGGCCTTTGAGGTCGGCGACGACGACGCGGTTCGAGGTGTTGAACCGGGCGGTGAGCGGGTTTTCGATCCAGAGCGCGTTCGCGGCCTTCGTGCGGCCGGGCGTCAGATGCGGCAACGCATCCCAATCGGCGGCGCGGCCGATGACGGAAGATGAAAACAGTGAGAGTGCCAACGCGAAGACGAAGCGGGCTTTCATGGCGCGATTGAACCTGAAAGCCGGGATTGGGAAAGCCGAATCGGACAGCGGCTGTAGCCACGGGCCTCGGTTCGCGTTGACACGGCAAGGGTTGGCACCGACGGACGGCGGCTGCGAGGTTCGGATTCATAGCCGAAACTCAGAAGTGGCCGAAACGGGAGGACCTTTGTGAGTTTTTGAGTTTGGGCTTCACTAGGGTTCCGGCTACTGCGGCGTTCGGGTTGAAGCGAGGTCCAGCGAACGACCGCAATCGCAAACGCAACGGACGCGCCTTCGGCCTTGTCGCACGTCGCGTGCCGGCGCACAGTGCGGGGGTAGCCAATCATAGCCATGAAAACCAAGTTCGTTTCCGCGCTCGCCCTGCTCGCCTCCGGCGCCGTGACCTTGCTCGCCCAACTGGACCCCGGCAACCCACTCAACGGTCTGGAAAAACTGAAGGATTACGAGACCCGCCGCGCCTCGTCCTCGGACCCGGACTGGAAGAACGGCAACGCCGACGCGCGGCCCATCGCACCCGGCGGCACACTCACCCTCGCCGAACTCGAAGGGCCCGGGATGATCGTTCATTTCTGGTGCACCATCGCCCACGACGCGCCGTTTTACTCGCGGCTGTTGACGCTGCGGATGTACTGGGACGGCGAGGAAAACCCGAGCGTCGAGTGCCCCATCGGCGATTTCTTCGGCATCGGGCATGGCGTGGACAAGGCCTTCGTCTCGCTGCCGGTCAAGGTGTCCTCGGACGGCCGCGGGCGGAACTGTTACTGGCCAATGCCGTTCAAGAAGTCCGCGCGGATCACGGTCACGAACGAGAGCGACCAGCGCTGCCACGCCTTTTACTATTACCTCGACTGGCAGAAGCACCCGTCGCTGGCGGACGACACCGCTTATTTTCACGCCATGTACCGGCAGGAGTACCCGTGCGTGATGGGGCGCAACTACCTGCTGGCGGACATCGTCGGGCGGGGCCATTACGTTGGCACGGTCCAGAGCGTGTACCTGGTTTCGCCCGGCTGGTACGGCGAAGGCGATGACTTCTTCTTCATCGATGGCGCGACCGAGCCGCAACTCCGCGGGACCGGCACGGAAGACTACTTTTGCGACGGCTGGGGTTTCCGCGTCCAGGACGGGCCGTTTTATGGCACGCCGCTTTGGGAAGGGTACGACACCGGCGATCGTGGCACCGCCTACCGCTGGCACATCCCGGACCCGGTCACGTTCACCAAGTCGCTCCGCGTCGAGATCGAGCACAAAGGCTCGCAGACGTTTCCCGACGACAAGGGCGACGGCTTCATCGAGCGCGACGATCTGATGTCCAGCGTCGCGTTCTGGTACCAGACCGAGCCGCACAAACCGTGGCCCGCGCCGCCGGCCGGCAAGGACCGTCTGCCGTTCCGCGAACAAACGCTGGTGGTCGGTTACAAAGCCGTGCCGGCGGCGAAGCACTCGGAGGCGCCGCTGGAAGTCCAGGGGGTGGGTGGGGCGACCGACGGCAAACAGCTCTGGTTCCGGCCCGCCGACGCGAATGCCTGGGTCGAAGTGCCCTTCACCGTAAAAGACGAGATCACTGCCGAGCTGTGGGTGAAGCTGACGCATTCCTGGGACTATGGAACGTACCGCGTGAAGCTGGACGGCAAAGACGCTGGCACGTTCGATCTGTTAAACGCCAACGCCACGCCGACGCCGCACAAGCTGGGCTTCCATACCCTGGCAGCGGGGGCGCACACCTTGCGCTTCGAGTGCGTGGGCAAGGCCGAGAAATCCAAAGGCTATTTCTTCGGCTTCGATGCCCTGCAGGCTCGAATCCCGGTGTATTCGCGCCCGGCCAGCAAGGATCTGCGTGACCTGCAGGTGAAACCGCAGTGACCGTGAGGTTTGGCGCACGTGAGAACGCAGGGAACAAAGTGTTTCCACGCGGCCCCTCGAGTACACGCAGAAGTGTAGAGATTGCGGCCTGACCTGAATCGCGGCGGCTCAGGGGGTCAGCCGGCCTTTCTCGACTTCGCAATGAAGGACACCACGCACCGACCGGACTCCGGTTGCCGGCGGCGCGCGTCCGCCAAGATGGCGCGCAGGTCGAAATTCAGTTTCGCGGCGCGCGCCTCGCGCACTTCGCGCACCTGCTCCACAATGGCGTCTTTTGTCATGGGCCTAGATTCCCATCAATTCTTCCGGCGTGCAAATCACCGGACACGACCAACCCCGCTATCACCTTCAGGCGTGACGGCCGACGCCGGGCGGCTATGGTCGCGCCACCATGAACCCTAATCTTGCTTTTCGTCCCACCCGATGGCTGTTCGGCCTCGTTTTCGCGTTGGTTTGGGGCGCGACGAATCCTGCGTTCGCCGCCTTGACCGAGCCGCAGCAAGCGTGTCTCGCCAAGGCGTGGCGGCACGAGAAACACGGCTGGGTGTTTGTCCACGTCGAAGGCACGGCCCGCGAGCGCGGCTTCCAGCATGGTTACCTGCTCGCTCCCGAAATCGCCGAGTGCCTGCGCGTGCAGCGCGCCTTGTGGCATCACGACAGCGCGCTGGACTGGCCGTGGCTGGTCGAAAAGGCCAAGGCCATGTACGAGGCGCAGATCGACCCCGAAATCCTGGAAGAACTGGACGGCCTTGCGGAAGGCCTCGGCGCCGCCGGGGTGCCGAGTTCGCGCGCCGAGATGATCACCTACAACGCATATTTCGAACTCGCCTGGTATTGGTGGCCGCAACACAAAAAGACGCTCGACGCCTCGATGTTGCCGCCGCCCCGGCAGGGGTGCAGTTCATTCATCGCCACCGGCAGCGCCACGGTGGATCACGGCGTCGTGCTCGGCCACAACAGCATGGTCGATTACCCGGAGGCCACGGCCAACGTGGTCATGGATATCGCGCCGCGGTCTGGCCATCGCATCCTGTGGCAGACATGGCCCGGTTGGCTGCACAGCGGCACGGACTTCTTTGTCACCGACGCGGGGTTGGTCGGCTCGGAGACCACGATTGGCGGCTTCCAGCCGTACGACGAAAAGGGCGTGCCGGAGTTCGTCCGGATGCGCCGCGCCACGCAGGACGCCAATTCCATCGACGAGTGGTGTGCGATCATGAGGCGTGGCAACACCGGCGGTTACGCCAACGCCTGGCTGTTGGGCGACGTGAACTCCGGCGAGATTGCGCGGCTCGAATTGGGCCTGAAGCGCGTGAGTTTCGAGCGCAAACGCGACGGCTGGTTCCTTGGCTCGAACATCGCCGAAGACCTCGGTCTGCTGCGCTACGAAACCGACTCCAACGAGAACGACGTGCGCCAGTCTAACATCGCCCGGCGCGCACGCTGGAAGAACCTGATGAACGCGCACGCCGGCAAGCTCGACCTCGCGCTGGCCAAACGCTTCGAAGCCGACCACTACGATTCCTGGCTGCGCAAGCCGCGGCCGGACGGGCGTACGCTCTGCGGGCACAACGAACTTGAACCGAATCCATTCGGCGCCTGGCCCGGCGCGCCGTTCTATCCGGCCGGGACGTTCGACGGCAAGGTGGTGGACACGAGGCTGGCGAAGCAGATGTCCTTCGCGGCGCGCTGGGGTGCCGCCTGCGGGCGCGCCTTCGACGCCGAAAAGTTCCTGGCGACGTACCCGCAATTCGACTGGATGCGCGGTCTGCTGAAAAGCCGGCCTCCGCAGCCGTGGACCGTGTTCCGCGCGGGCGAACGCCAGTGAACTCTTCCGGAGGTTCCAGACCGCGCCTTGACGGACCATGAATGAACCGCAGCCACAGGCAGGGACTGTGTTTTACGAGGAACGGCCGATCGAACCTTCGATGACGACAAGCTCGGCCGCAAGGCCTTCGCCCGCTCCATCGCGGAAGCCATCTCGCCGCCGGCGGCCCGGCGGGACGTTCGCCCCAGGTCACGCTGCCGTTGGGCAAGCTAGGCAATCGCTACCTGGTGGTGACGAGCGATGGCCACAACCAGATCGACGAGTCCGACGAGATGGACAACACGGCGGTGAGTGCAAGCGCGCTGGGGTTGCAGGCACCGGACCTGCCGATGGCGGAGTCGTTCGCGACGGCGTCGTTCGTTCGTTCGTCCACGTATTCGCCGGAACCGGCCAGGAATTCCAAACTTGCCGCACGCGTGGTTCTTCAAGCGTGACGGCCCGCTGGCGCCGCCTATAGTGCCGCGCATATGAAAGCCGCCCGGGTATCGAGCCGCCTGCGTTGTCTTTTCCGTCTCGCCGCGCTGCCCTTGATGCCCCTGGTCTGCGGCCCGGCCTGCGCTGACTCCGTTGCCAAAGTCGAGTCCCTCTCCGACCACCCCGAATTGGCGCTGCGTGCGACTCAAGCCTGGGGTGTCTTGGGAATCGATGTCGCCGCCCACGCGCCGGATCAGCCGGGTGAACCGCTGCGCATCGGCGAAAAGCCTTACGCCAAAGGCCTGGGCCACCACGCAAACGGCACCATCGAAGTGCTCCTTGACGGCATCTATGGGGTGTTCGAGGCGGAAGTGGGGCTGCAGCCGTGCGGCGGTGGCGGAAGTGTTGTGTTTCGCGTGCTCGTCGATGGCGAGGTGCGTTTCGAGAGCGGGGTGTTGAGAGCGGGTGAGCCGGCGCAGTCGGTCCGGGTGCCGGTGGCCGGCGCGCAGGAAATGACACTCGACGCCAGCGATGCCGGCGACGGCATCACCTGTGACATGGCCAACTGGGCGGAAGCGCGTTTGACCCGGTCGAACGAAAGCCCGGCGGTCGCCGCCGAACCGCCGGTGGACATCGCCCCGTTCGGTCGCATCGTCACCTGGGATCCGAATCGCATGGCGGGCACCCGCGCCTCCCGCCTTGAGGAGTTCCCCGCGGAAGACCTGTTCCTCGAAACCGACCTGCACGCCGACGCGGGCGGCAACTTCGCCGTGCCCGTCAGCACGAACGGCCTCGCCTGCATTGGCGTGCAATGGCTCAACCGCCGCGCCGTGAAGGAACTCGCGCTCGGCTTCCCTGACGCCAGCCGGCTGCCGTCCACGGATCAGGTGCGCGTGGAAGGCTGGTTCGGCGAGTCAGCCTGGCAAGGCCGATGGTTGCCGTTGGCAAGAGATCTTCAGCGCACGAACGACGCGCTGGTTCTCCGCGCCGCGACGAAGTCACCAGCGGGCGGGCTGCTTTTGACGCGCAAGGTGCGCTGGGTGTGGCCGGCGGTGGGAGAGACGACTCTCGTCCGGCGTCCGACGGTCTTCACGCGGTCGCGGTGGGCGACCACGCGGCTGCTCGTCCAGTTCGAGCAACCGCGTCGCGTGCCGGACGGTTTCGACGCGGCCAAGCGCGTCTTCGCCGGCGAGGTGATCGCGGTTTTCAATGGCGAGTTCGTGAAGCACCCCACGATCAAGTGGGACAATTCCCGCCCCCAGCCCCTGACCGTTCGCCACAGCCGCCCGTCCTCGCTCAAATCGGACCCGACACATCTGGTCCTCACGCTGCCGTGGGCACGCGTGGTCGTCGCTGTGCAGGACATTCTCGACCACGACGGCGTGTACCTTCCCGACTTCGGGGCGTTCTTCTGTCGCGCGGACCGCCCGATCTCGCTGGCCGACTACCAGGCGAAGATTGCCGGGCGCAAGACCATCCTCGAACAAGTCCGCGACCTGCCCGACCAGACACTCGCGCAGGCAATGACGAAAACGCATCACGACGCCCAAAGCGAGGGACCGGTCATGCTTTCGCTCGCCTGCGACAACACGAAGTACGTGGTCGAGCGCGACGGCACAGTGCGGTTCCGGACGACGCCGGACACGACCACGGACTGGTTCAAGTCCGCCGGCGCGTTGAGCCTGCGGTTTGAAAGCGATCCGAAGGAGACCCTCAGGCGCTGGCTCGATGGTGGCTGGCTGCCCATCCCGGTGATCCGCCGCGAGCACGGCGGGGTGATCTTGAGCCAACGGACGTTTGTGGCGCCGTGCGATGAAGACGGCGACGACCCGGCGCGACTCAACCGGCTTGCGATCTGCGCTGTCGAATTCAGCGTAAGCGGGGTCATTCGGGGAGACGTGTCGCCGCTCCGACTGTCGTTCGGAGCCGAGAGTCCGGTGACGCTCGAACCGGCGCCGTACGGATTTCTCGCGAAGCAGAATGGCCGGCCTTTCGCAGTCGTGGTGAGAAAGGAGGTTGAGGCGAAACTCCCCACCGTTTCCGGGGCTTCGCTGGTCTTTGACTCCGAGTCGGTCCAGGCGGCCGCCGACCGGTGGGTGGTGTACTTGCTGCCGCCGGCGTTTCCCGCGGCGAAGATCGCCAGCCTGCCTGACCCCGAGCGTTTGCGTGCGAGCGTCGAGCGCTACTGGAAAGCGGTACTTGCGCCGGCGACACAGATCGAAACCCCCGAGCCATTCCTCAACGACTTGATCCGCTCGTCGCAGGTGCGGTGCCTGATCGCGGCGCGGAACGAGGCTGGGGGCGCGCGCATTGCTCCGTGGATCGCGGCGATGAGCTATGGGCCGCTGGAGAGCGAGGCGCACTCGGTAATTCGCGGTATGGACTTCTTGGGCCATCACGAGTTCGCCCGGCGCGGGCTCGAGTACTTCATCCATCGCTACAACACGAATGGTTTTCTCACGACCGGCTACACGACGTTCGGCACGGCGTGGCATTTGTGGACGCTGGGGGAGCATTACGAACTGACGCGCGATACCAACTGGCTGCGGCAGGTCGCCCCCGAGATCAAACGGGCAGGGCGCTGGATCGTCGCACAGACGGAGAAGACGCAGCGCGAACGAGCGCTCGGTTTCGCCGTCGAGGACGCGGAAGCCGCCTGGAAGCAGCGCCCCGGCCGCCCCTTCCTGATTCCCGGCTGTGCACCGGAGGCGGGTCTGATGCCACCCGGCGTGCTGGCGGACTGGAACGCCTTCGCATACCACTTTTGCATGGGCGGCTATTACGCGGCCGCGCTGCGCCATCTGGGCGAGGCCCTCGCGAGTCTGGGTGATCCCGAGGCCGGACGGTTCGCGGAGGCCGGTCAGCATCTCAGCGAAGAAACAGCGTTCAGTTTCGCGCGGACGCGGGCGGCTTCGCCTGCCGTCCCGCTGCGCGATGGCACCTGGGTGCCGTACTATCCCTCCCAAGTCCACAGCCCTGGAATGCTGGCCGATTTCTTCCCCGGCGAAGATGCGGGCCGAAGCTGGTGTTACGATGTGGAACTGGGCGCCTCTCAACTCGTGCCCACCGGCGTGCTCGCCCCGTTCGACGACGCGGTGGAACCTATGCTAAATCATATGGAGGACGTCCCGTTCCTCGCCGACGGCTGGTTCGATTACCCGGCTAAGGAGAACGAGCGCGATTGGTTCAATCTCGGCGGCTTTTCCAAGGTACAGCCTTACTATTGTCGCAATTGCGAAATCTACGCCCGGCGCGACGATGTGAAGCCGTTCGTCCGTTCCTATTTCAATACCCTGGCCGCGATGGTGAATCCGGAGGTCATGACGTTCTGGGAGCACTTCCACCATAGCGGTGCCTGGGACAAGACGCACGAGACCGGCTATTTCCTTCACCAAACACGCACCATGCTGGTGCAGGAGCGCGGCCTCGAACTCTGGCTGGCCCCCATGATTACCAGCAACTGGTTGAGGGATGGGAGGACTCTCTCGGTGACGAACGCTCCCACCCGTTTCGGGAAGGTCAGTTATCGTGTCACGTCGCACCTCACGCGCGGACAAATCGAAGCCGAAGTCCAGCCGCCGACCGAACGGCCGTTGCTCCGGATCGTCCTACGCCTTCGCCACCCCGATGGCCGCCCCATCGCGGGCGTTACTGTCAATGGCACCCGCCACGACGACTTTGACCCGCGACGAAACCTCGTTCGGTTGTCGCCGAACCGCGGACACCTGCGCGTCGTTGCCAACTTCCAGCCCGGCCCCAATCCGTAACGTGTATCGTCATGAAACCATCCCTGTTCTCACTGAGTCCGGTCGCGATAGCCGCACTGGCCGGGCTCTCCCTTCTCCAGGCCTTGCCCGCTGAGGCGGCGGTCGAGGTGGATGCGGCTGCAACCGGCGAGTTCTCCGTTCGTGCCTTTGGCGCCCGCGGCGACGGCGCGGCTGACGACACCGCGGCCATCCAAAAGGCGCTCGACGAGGCCGGCAAGCTGGGCGGGCAGGTTGTGCTCCCACCGGCGCGATACCTCGTCAAGGGCAGCCTCCGCATCCCGCCCGGCGTCACTCTGCAGGGCGTGATGGAATCGCCGGTCTGGAGCGCACCGTTGAGAGGTTCGATCATCCTGGCCACGGGCGGACGCGATCAGGAGGACGGTCCCGCGCTATTCGAGCTCGGCCATTCCGCGGCGGTTCGCGGTCTGACCGTGTGGTACCCGGAGCAGAAGCCCACCGACATTCATCCGTACTCGTGGACCTTTCACCTGCAAGGCCACGACAACACGGTGGAGAACGTCACGTTGATCAACAGCTACAACGGCATTCGCATCGGGCCCGAGGGCAACGTGCGTCACCGGATTCGCAGCGTCTATGGCTGCGTGCTGCGACGCGGCATCCTCGTGGACACCTGCTCCGACATCGGCCGCATCGACAACGTCCAGTTCCATTGCCATTGGTGGTCGGCGCCGGAAGTGGGCGGCGATTGGAAACCCGTGCACGAGTTCATGTGGAAGAACTGCGAGGCCTTCATCTTCGGGCGCACAGACTGGGAGTACGTGAACAACACCTTCGTATTCCCGGTCAACATCGGCTACCGCTTCATCGCCACGCAGAGCGGCGCGGCCAACGGCCAGTTCTCCGGCATCGGCGCGGATGAGGCGCAGATCTGCGTGAAAGTGGACGCCATCCAGCCGATGGGCCTGCTGATTTCGAACGGCCAGTTCGTTTGCATGCACGGCGACATCCGCACCGAGGTGCTCGTGGAAAAGACCTGCGCGGGTTCGGTGCGGCTGGTGAATTGCGCGTTCTGGGGACCGGCGCGGCAATGCGTGGTGTCGCACAGCCGGAGCTTCGTTTCGCTGTCGGACTGTTACCTGAGCAGTTCTGGACGCGAGAAAAACCCGGGTGTGTTCCTGGTGGAAGCGAACGGCGGAAAGCTCCAGGTGCGCGGTTGCAGCTTCGGGACTGACGAACCCGGCCTAGCGCTGCGACCGGGTCTGCAGCACGCGATCATCACGGAAAACAATGGCGTCCACGGCGTTGAGATCCTCAACGAGATCGGCGAGAAAGCGGTCATCGCCAACAACGAACCGGTGACTCCTGCGGGCCGGTGAAGCAAGCACTCATACTATGAAACGGAATCCTCTCAGTAACCTTTGTGGTGCCTTTCAAGGCCTGCTCCTGGCGGCACTCTTCCATGCCCCGGCCTTCGCCGACGGGACAGCGCCCGATGCACCTGGCCGTCAGGGTGCCACTATTTATGTCTCGAAACTCGGCGACAACTCTGACGGCTCCTCGTGGGGTAAAGCCTTCCACACGATCCAAGCCGCCCTCAGCGCGGTGCCGGATGATCAAGGAGGCCATCACATCGTCGTCCGCCCGGACACGTATATGGAGGCAAACCTTTATCCTGCCCATCGCGGCGCGGCGGGCGCCTACAACGAGCTGGTCGGCGATTCCGATGGCAAGCTTGGCTCCGGCACCAGCGGTTGGGCCGTGATTGACTCGGGCGACGCGGATAAAGGTTTCAAGAGCTACGATTGGTGGGGGCCGATCCGCGCTTACAAGCAGGGCTGGTCCAAGGAACACAAGGCAGAGACGTTCTCCGCGATCGGTTGGGATCGCTGGGCGTTGCGGCACCTCTACGCGAGCGGCGGCGACGGCGGTCTGTTCTTCGATCTCGTGGACCGCGCGGAACCGTTCTCGGTCCTGGTCGAGGATTGTTTCAGCGCGGGCCGCGCCTTCGGTGGTGGCGTGGCGAACGTGCTGTCGCGCCCCGGCGAGCCAAGTGTGTTCCGGCGTTGCCAACTCTGGTGCCTCGATTGGTGGGGCGATGCCGCGGGCGCCTACGTTCGCGCCGAACATCCGGAGTTGCCGACGGAACCGGACGCGGTATTCGAGGATTGCACCTTGGTCGGGCCGGACAACGCGTTGCAGGCGGGCAACCCCGGCTACAGCGGCTTCACGCGCGTGAAGTTGAAGGACTGTCGCCTGATCAGCCTCAACTTCTCCCAGCCCCAGGGCAAGCCCGGCACCGGCGTCATTTACAGCACGATCGAAGGCCGGTTCCTCCATGTGGACCTTGAGGATTGCACTCTAATGGGCTGCAAAATTTTCGGCGCGGGCAAGGGCGAAGTAGGCTATTCGCTGAAGGGGGACGTGGAGGCGTACGTCCAGTTCCAGCAGGACGTGCCCAAGGGCATGCTCCGGCTCGGCCACTGGCCGGTCGAAGTCTTCCAGACGCTGCTTCCCGCGCCGCCACTGCCGCCGTTTCGGGCGGAGTTGCGGATCGATCAACCCGGCTTGGGCGACATCTGCGAAGTGTCGCCGGCCGTCTGGCGGGATCGGCTGGCGTTGCTGAAATGTCTGCGGCCCGCCACTGGCGGAGCGAAAGCCGACTACCACCTCCAGCTCGAAGACGTGGAAAGCGGCCGCGTACTCGCCCGTTTCGCCGAAGGCTACAGCCTGGCCTCGGCGTTCGTGAACGACGGCATCTTCTACGCTTTCGCCTCGCGCTACGCGCCCGATGGCTGGAATGACGTGACGGTCTTCCAGTCGAAGGATTTTCAGACCTGGGAAGCGCACGTCGCCATCACGCAGGCGAACGAGCAGTTGTTCAACAGTTCGGTCTGCCGCGGCGTGGACGGATTCGTCATGGCCTACGAATCGAACGACCCGCGCTTCCCGGCGTTCACCATCAAATTCGCCACTTCGCCGGACTTGGAGCACTGGACCAAGCTGCCGGACGCACTCTTTGGCACCGACCGGTATGCTGCCTGCCCTTGCCTGCGTTATGTGGATGGCTGGTACTATGTGCTCTATCTCGAACACCGCACGCCGCGCTGGTTTTTCGAGACTTATCTGGCGCGCTCGCGCGATCTGAAATCGTGGGAACTCAGCCCGGCCAACCCCGTTCTTTCGCCCGGCCCCGGCGATGGCATCAACGCGTCCGACCCGGACATCGTCGAGTTCGGTGGCCAGACCTGCCTTTACTACAGCGTCGGCGACCAGCGTACGTGGTCGAAGCTGAAGCGGGCGGTGTATCCTGGCCCGTTGGCGGAGTTTTTCCGAACCTGGTTTCCGCAAACGAAGTGACCCGCTGGTCTGCGCGAATCAAGCCCACCGCGCCCGGCGATCGGGTAAAGGTTGACGGTCCGACCGCGGTAACCATCCTTGGCCCAAGCGGCGAGCACGGTGGAGCGAGGGGACGGGCGAATCGCGTTCAATCGCACGGGCCGGGATGCCTGCACCGAGGGCACAGGTCGCTGGGAGTTTTTTGTACACTCGGGTCTCGCGCTTGCCGGTGTGGTGAAATGGCAGACACAAGGGACTTAAAATCCCTTGGCCAGTGATGGCCGTGTGGGTTCGAGTCCCACCACCGGCACCATAAAGACGCAAGCCTGCCGAACAAAATTAATGGTTCAGGCGTTTTTCTCGCGCTCGCCACGAAGCAGACAGGGGAATCCAGGGGCACGGAAAGGCGCGGAAATGTGGCAAATCTGGCAACGCTTTTGGCAAGCCGGGAAGCCCTTGGAGGTGCGAACTCCGGCAAATTGGCAAATAGGGCTAGGCACTTGACTCAAGTGACCACAACGCCTTGTGGTTCACTTTGCATTCGGCCGCCGACCAGGGTTTGTACCCGCACGGGGTCAAGGGCGACCGCTGGACCCACCAGCCGGTAGAACA
>JAKANS010000265.1 GCA_021823625.1 bacterium
GTGGGCTGCATCCAAATCCATTGCAGGCCGGCCAGGATGGGCGGCAACTCGTCCCGGCTCTGGAGCGGCAGACGAATCTTCTCGATGGGGGTGATTTGGAGATCGGGCTGGCTTTGGAAATGGTGGCGCATGGTGGAGAACAGCGGCGAATGTTGCGGGTGGAGACACCGGAAACCCCGCAAATATTCAATCACCGCGCCAACATTCGCACGCGCTCCAGCGCATCAAACGCAACCCCAGCGCCCCGCTTCGCGTTTAACGCCGGACACTACCTACCTGTCGTCTCGGCAGCCGGGTGTGTCAAGTGGCAGTCGCCTGCCGGAGGCGGGGCGACGCGTCAGCTTCGGTAGCCGCTTTCACGGCCTGCACTGCGACTTCGCGCAGCGGCCGCAAGTGCACCAAGCCGCGACGCAGAAGCTGGAAACCGGCCTCGCCAACGCCGAGGCGAATCGCCCACGCCGCCGCGAAGCGGTCCCAGCCGTAGCGAGCCAAACGCACGTTCACGGCATGAAATCCGCATTCTTCGAGGAGGTTGCCGAGCGTCTGGGGGTTCCACGAATAGAGGTGGTGATTCTTCTCGCCGCGCGTGAAGCGCCGGTGCCGCCATTCGTCCTCGAACGGTACCCAGACCAGGAGGCGGCCGGTGGGCTTCAGCAGGCGACGCATTTCCGTCAATGCGGCCGGCGGCACCAGCAAATGCTCCAAGGCATGGTGGCAAACCACCACGTCGGCCACGCCGTCCGCGAGTAACCGCGTGTCGCTGGCGAACTCGAGGCCGCGGCGTTCGACCTCGGTGCGCAGGAATTCCGAGACATCGAAGGCGATCCGCCGGGTGGCGTGCAGCGCGACCAGGTTCCAACCGGCGCCGGCGCCGTATTCGAGCACGACGTCGTCCGCCCGGACATGCGGCTGGATTTTGGCGGCGCGGAGGCGGGCGATCCAAGGCAGCGCGGCCTCCGGCACACCGCGCTTGATTTCGTGATAGCGGCGGCCGGCTTCGCCCTGATAGTGCGAAACCGGGTCGTTCATGTCCGGCGCGTTATCCCCCGGAACGGCGACGTGCTCAAGGCCCTTTGCGCAGGCGGAAGTACTGCTCGGTCTGGGTCGCGGGCATGGTAACGCTGAACTGCCCGCCGCCGGCCTGTGGGGTTTCGTTCACTGCCTGCCATGTCGGCGCGGGGCGGCTCCGCGTGGATTCAAGACCGTAGCCGGTCGCGATGTCAGGCCAGGCGATGGTGACCTGGCCACCGCTGCGGGTGAGCGTCAACGGCACGTCAGCGACCGGACCAACCTTCACGCTGATCGCGCCGGAGAGCGTTTGCGTGGCGCTGCCGACGGTTGCCTTGACCTGCCACTGGGCTGTTCCGGGAGTGGCAAAACTCCGGCACGCCTCAGCGGTCGGAGTTGGTGCCGCCCCATCGGTCCAAGCCCACTCGAAGGTCACGGGGGTGTCGCAACCACTGGTTGTCGCTACCGCGCGGAACGGCACCGGGACGCCCGCTTGGGCTTCGGCCGGTGCGGTGACTGCCAGCGTCAACGCGCAGTCGCCAGGCGCAACCGTGAGGTTGGCGGTGCCGAAATTCGAGTCGGTGGAACCATCCCACGCGGCGAAGGTGAACGAGTCCGTGCCGACAAACGTGGGGTCCGGAAGGCAAGTCGCCTGACGGTTGGTGAGGGCGACCGTGCCATGCTGCGGTTGCGACACGATCCGCAGTGTAAGCGGGTTGTTGTCCGCGTCGGTGGCGGGGAGCGTCAACGCCACGGCTTGGCCGGCGGCGGTGCTGGCGGAGACGTTGCTAGCGACGGCCGGGTGGTTCGAGTTCGCGTGGTCGTTGCTGGGGCCTTGATGACAGGTGTAACAACCGATCTGAAACCCGCGCCAAAAAGTCTTCGTTCCAAACACGCTGAGGGTCCGGTTGGCCAGACTGCAGGAATGCTCGGTGCCGCGCAGGTCCGGGCCGTGGCAGTTTTTGCACGCGTTCAGGTTGCTTTCGGCGGCATTGTCGTGGCGGCCGAGCCAGGCGGAGCCGACCGGGTGCAGGCCGTGCGGGCCGCCGCCGTCGGTGTTCGGCACCGTCGGATGGCACGCACCGCATTCGGAAATCATGCCGACATGGCCTTGCAGGTTCCGGCTTTCCACGTTGTCGTTCGGCTCGGTGCTGGCGAACTCCGGTTGCTGCGCGGCATTGCCTTTGACGGGGCTCCGGCGCCTCGCTTTGATGGGCCGCATGAACGTGCGCGCTTGGGTCGCCGGTCTGGGTTTGATGCTGGTGATGTTACCGCTCCCATCGCTTCGCGGCGAGGAGGTGTCAAAATTCACGGTGGCCACTTACAACCTCGAAAACTACCTCGACGTGCCGGCGCCGGGGCGGCTTCCCAAGCCCGCCGAGGCCAGAGCCAAGATCCGCGAAGGCCTCCTCGCGCTGAAGCCGGATGTGCTGGCGGTGCAGGAGATCGGCCGGCCGAGCGCCTTGCTGGAACTGCGCGCCTCACTCAAGGCGGACGGGCTGGACTTCCCCTACTGGGAGCACGTCAGCGGGTTCGACACGAACATTTTCGTGGGGGTGCTGAGCCGGTTTCCCATCGTGGCCCGCCGGCCGCACACGAACGAGAATTTCCTGCAACAAGGCCGGCGCTTCCAGGTCAGTCGCGGCTTCGCCGAGGTGGACATCCGGGTGAACGACCACTACACCTTCACGCTGATCACCGCCCACCTCAAGTCGCGGCGCGCGGTCGAGTACGGCGACGAGGCGGAGTTGCGCGAGCAGGAAGCCCTCCTTTTGCGGCAGAAAATCGAGGCCCGGCTGGCCGCGAACCCGGACGCGAACCTGGTGGTCCTGGGCGATTTCAACGACACCAAGGACACGAAGCCGGTGCGCACGGTGATCGGTCAGGGCCGGACGCGTTTGGTGGACGCCCGCCCGGCGGAGCAAAACGGAGACGACGCGCTCCCGCCAAACCCGCGCTGGGATCCGCGCAACGTGACCTGGACACACTTCTACGGCAAGGAGGACAGCTACGAGCGGATCGATTACCTGCTGGTCAGTCCCGGCATGGCTCGCGAATGGGACAAGTCGGCCACCCGCATTCTCAAACTGCCGAACTGGGGAGTAGGATCGGACCACCGGCCGATCATCGCGGGGTTCGCAGCGACTGACCGGTGAGCGGTTCGGCGAATCGACGCCGGCGGGGCGCGGTCAGTCCGCCGGTTCGAGCGAGGGCCTTGGCCGGTACTTCTTGGCGAGATCCAGGCAAGCCTGCAGCGGTTTCATGCCCGCGGTGCAGGTAGGATCGGCGAGCGAAGCCGCCGCCGCACAAACGCCCGCCTCCAGGCATTTCTTGAGGTCCCAGCCTTCGTGCAAGCCCAGCAGCGCACCGGCGCAAAACGCATCGCCCGCGCCAGCCGTGCCGGCGATGTACTTGGCCGGCAAGTTCAACGCGGACTGCCAATGATCGTCGCCTTTGCGCGTGCGCGCGAAGGCACCTTCCGGAAAATGAACGATCACCAGCTCTTTCACGCCCATTTGCAGGAGCGCGCCCGCGGCGTGTCGCAGCGAGACGGTGTCGAGTTTGCCGTCAGCCTGGCGGATCTTGAAACCGGTGGTCTTCGAGGCCTCGATCTCGTTCAGGATGCAATAATCCACGTGCTTGAGCGCCGGCGTCACGATCTGGGTGAACCGGTTGCCGTCTTCGCTCACCACGTCCACGCTGGTGCGCAAACCGGCCGCCTGGGCCGCGGCAAGCAGCGCGGCCGCGCGCGTGCCGTGGGTCTTGTCCGGCTTGTCCAGTTCGTCGAGGAGCAACAGATAGCCGAGGTGGAAAACGCGGGCCTTGGTCTTGGCGAAATCGATGTCGTCCCCCTTCCAAAGCGCATTGGCTCCCCGCATGTGAAAGAACGTGCGGCGGCCGCTGCTTGTTTCGGTCATCACGTCGGTGTAGGAGGTGGGAGCCGCCGCGGTGGCCTTCAGGCATTTCGTGTCGATCTTGCGCTGCTTGCAGTCGGCGAGGATGCGATCGCCCAGGGCGTCCTTGCCGACCAGACCGGCAGCGGACAAGGGGAACGGCGCGCCCAGCGCCGCCAAATCCACGAGCACGTTGTAAGCGGCACCGCCAGTGCCTTCGCTCTGGCTGCGAATGTTGGCCAGTTGTTCGGGTTGCGGGTAAACGTCGATCAGCTTGACCTGGTCGATAATCCAGTTGCCGCCGGCCAGGAGGCCCTTGCGGTTGGTAGTCGATTTTGCGTTCATGAATAATCGAGATGCGGCCCCGTACCTGTGGGGATACGCTCTCCGGAACGGAGTGGAGCCTACCCGCCGCGGCCCATCTTGTCAGTAGCAAACTGTGTACGCCCACCGGGAGGGGCGCATCTCAGTTTCTTGCACACCCTCCGTTTTCCGAGGAAATTCACATGATTTCACCCAGAGATCCCAAGGCAAATCTCCGGTTTTCCTCGGAATTCCCACCGGAGTTGCAAGAAAGTGAGATGCGCCCCACCGGGAGCGGCTACCGTTACCGGGCCGGAACGACCAGCCTGCGCACGTCCACCGCTTCCATGCCCGCGGCGCGGATGGCCGCCAGCCCCAACTCGGCGTCCTCGTAAGCGCGGCAGTCCCGGGGCGGCACTCCCAACCGGCGGGCGGCCTCCAGGAAGATGTCCGGCGCCGGCTTTTGGCGCGCCACGTCTTCGTTGGTGACCACGGCGTCGAACCACGACCGGATGCCCAGGTGGTCCAGCACGCGTTCGATGATGTGCCGGGACCCGCCCGAGGCCACGGCGAGCGGCAACCGCCCGTGTTGAGCGCGCGCGATGTTCACCACCAGTTCGATCGGCGCCACGTGCCCCAGCAACGCCAGGTAGGCCTGCTCCTTTTCGCGCGCGATGCCGAGCGGGTCCAGCCGCAGACCCTGTTCCTCGCCGAGTTGCCGGAGAATGTCGCGCGACGGGATGCCGGCCAGCGCGTAAAAGCGCTCCTCCGTGAAGTGGAAGCCGTGCTGCGCCGCGATCTGCCGCCACGCCTGCCAATGCAGCGGCATC
>JAKANS010000266.1 GCA_021823625.1 bacterium
GTGGCGATGGAAGCCACCGGCGTCTATTGGCTCTGCGCCTACGAAGTGCTGGAGGCCACGGGGCTGGAAGTGCTGGTCGTCAACGGCAAGCACGTCAAAAACCTCCCCGGCCGCAAGACCGACCTCAAGGACTGCCAGTGGCTCGCCACGCTCCACGCCCACGGCCTGTTGCGCTCGGGCTTCGTGCCGCCCGAACACATCCGCCGGTTGCAGGACTATCTGCGGCTGCGGGCCGACCACGTCACGCTGGCCGCCAGCCACGGGCAACACCTGCAAAAGGCCCTCGAACGCCTGAACGTCAAACTCCACGACGTGATCAGTTCGTTCCTGACTTCCACGGGTTCATGGGTAGGCATGCCCTGTGATCGCGCTTACCAGTGAAATTCGCAGTACAGCGAAGGATTGGAACAAAATCCCCTTTGGCTTTCACGCGGCCCGGGCATACGCTGACGCGCTGAATCATGACGAATTGCTCATGGCTGCGTTTCGTGCCGCCCGTTCTCAGCGGAAACGTCTTGGCGAGCGAACCGAACCAGGATCGCCAACCAGTTCGCAAGCCCCTGAAACCGCCTCCGAACCGAGGGCACCGGAAGATGCTGACCCTGCTTTTTGGATCAACCACATGTGGGGTGTCTGGGATCATCTGGAGACAAAACCCAAGACGAGCAATGTTCAGCAACTTCATATTGGGGTAAGCGGCTTGGCCACGCACCGGGAAGCGGCTGCCCATAATCCGGCCGAGTTCCCTAAGTTTCACGCTCGGCTTCGGCAGATTGCGGCTTCGCGCCGCGTCGAATATCTGGCTCCAAACGAGAAGGACGCGTTTTTGCGCCGGTGGACATCCCTGTTGGCTGAACTTGCTTTTGATCGAAGGTTCGCAGGGCTGCAAGAGGAATGCTCGGAGATGTTCTTCCACAGCCTGAAAGAGGTTGTGGACAGTTCTGACGCAGAGCGAGCCGTGGCCAAACTGGTCCATGAAGCAGTCGTCGGAGGGCAAACCGCATCGCTTGAACGCAAACTGGCGAGTGCATCGAAACGCGTCCAGATGATTGCGGCAACTGCGCGGGCGCTGTGTTTCGCGGGAAGCTCCGGTTATCCCAAGCAAGTGCTTTCGCAACTGGTCGAGAGCTTGTACCGTGCGGCGCAATGCAGGGACGGTCCAGGCCACATTCAAGCCGCCGTCACCGCGGCTGACATTGCTGTTGCCCTCGGCGGCAGCCACCACACTGAAGAATGCCTCCGTTGGTCCTTACACCGGGTTCGCCGCATGAACCCGAGAAGCCACATCGTTCCAACAGACGCCGAGGAGAGCGGTCGGAGTGAACCCGTGAGCCCGGTAGCGATGCCAGATTCGCAGGACGTTTTCTATGGGCTCAATGTTGCTGAACGAGCCCACTTGGCGGGCAATGCAGAGTTTCGTAACAAGGCGCTGGCCGAGGCTCGCAACCTTGCGCGCGACTTGGCGGCATTACCGGTTGGCGATTGCGACCGTGTGCAACTCCTCTGTAAAATCGCTGTCGTCGCGCGGCGCTGTGATGCCACTTATTGGAGGGAGTGTCTGGACAATTTCGCGAGAAATCTGGCGGACAGGGTGAAGGGCTACGCCCAACTAACCGCCGCGTTTGCCGAGTTGGCGGAAGCCTACGTCGAGTGTCACGCATTTCACGAAGCGAGCGGCCTTCTGGATAACATGGAGAGATTCCTAAAGGATGGTCTTGCCGAGTCCCGTGGACGCGGAGCGTGGCGCGATCAGATACATTGCTTCGCCAGATTTGTTCTGGCGCTCGCAAAATGCCGGGAGTTAAGCCGCTGCCTTTGGTTCGCGGAGGCTTCCAGGGACTTGTCGGAGAAGCGAGAGATTCAGCCCGAACTGCTGCGAGCTGTCGCGAACCATGATGATGCTCGCCGTGCGTTTGCGTACGCGGTGCGCCGTAATATTCCACAGTCTGACGCATGGCTCCGGCAGATCGAGGACCCGTCAGTCCGAGCTAAGACATTGCGTGACTTGGCCGTGCTTCATGCGCAGCGCGGCGATAAAGGGTGGGCCTTCCGCGCGACATGGGCGGTGGCGCGAAGCCAGGATAGGGAGAAACTACTCCACCGTGTCGCGGGGGCATTCGCCGAGCGGACGCCACCCGACAATGACGCCTTGAGGCAGCTTCTACCTGCAGGCGCTAACTCGTTCGGTTCGGCGTATGTCATGCTTGGCTGGTGGGTGCGAGCAAATCCTGATTGCGCATACGAAGTGCTGGAAGCGCTGAAGAGACGCGGAATCGTGCGGTTCAGGGGACCAAGTCCAAGGCCTTGAGCCGGCGTCAGACAGATGGGATGGCTGAGTTAAGCGGCGCGGCTGCCGAGGCAGCGTCCGCGTGAAAGAGGGCGTAGGGCTTACACAAACAGCACCTTGGTCGTCGGGGCGTCGGGATCCCAGCCGCGGGTGGGTTTGCTGGTGACGGAGTTGACGTCCTTGATCGAAATCTGTCGCCCACGCGTCTTCGCGCCTTTGACCTCGACCTGGGCGGGCTCGCAGGTCTGCTGGTTGATCTTCTGGTACGGCGCGGGTTTGTAGCGGATGAACAACCCGGCGGGCGTGTCCGGCTCGAAGAACAGCACCTTCGACTTGTCCGGTGCGAGCGCGTATTCCTTGTCAAGAATGGTGCCCCCGAACGTGAAGCGTTTCAGGTAACTCGCCTCGCGCGTGGCATAGGCCAGGGTGAAAATCCGCTCGCGCTCGGGCAGCCCGGCGTAGATCAAGTCCGGCCCCACGAAGAGCTTCTCCGGTAGTTCGATGACCTTGTACCGGCCGTCTTTGAACACCATCAGAATCTTGTCGAACTTGGTGCACTCGGTCTTGAACTCCTCGCCGTTGACCTTGTAGCCGAGGTAACCGGTCTCGCGGTCGTAGGCAACCTTGAACGCCTTGAACGCAACCTCCTTGACGTCGATCTCGTCGTGCCGGCTGCTCTTCGTGAGTCGCGGATAAAGCGGGCCGTACTTTTCGAGGAGCCCTTCGAGGTGCCCGATGGCGTACTTCACGAGGTTCTTGAGGTGCTTGCGCGTCTCAGCCAAGTCGGCCTTCACCGCGGCCATCTCCTCGCGGTGCTTGGTGATGTCGAAGAGCGAAATGCGGCGGATGCGCACCTGGAGCAGGCGGTCCACGTCCGGATCGGTGAGGTCGCGGACCAACTCCTTCTGGAACGGCTTGAAGCCCTCGTAAACTGCGGCGATGACGGTCTCGTTCGTCTTGCACTGCTCGATCCGCTTGTAGAGTCGCTCCTCGATGAAAATGCGTTCCAGCGTGCGGAAATGGAGTTCGTCCTGGAGTTGGCGCTCCTTCAATTCCAGCTCGCGTTTGAGCAAGGCGACGAGCTGCTCCGTGTTTTCCCGCAACACCTCGCTCGCCGTGAGTTCCACCGGGCGGTGGTCGCGGATGACGACGATGCGGCTGGCGATCGTGACCTCGCAATCGGTGAAGGCGTAGAGCGCGTCCACCAGCTTCTCGGCGTCCACCCCGAGCGGTGCCTTGATCTCGATTTCCACGTCCTCGGAGGTGAAATCGTTCACCGATTTCACCTTCAGCTTGCCTTTGCGCGCGGCGTCTTCGATGGACGCCATCAGTGACTCGGTGGTGGTCGTGGGCGGGATTTCCTTGATGACCACCGTGCCTTCGTCCTTGACCTTGATCCGCGCGCGAACCTTCACCGAACCGGTGCCGTCTCGGTAATCCCGGGCGTCCATGAGGCCGCCGGTGGGAAAGTCGGGCAGGCACTTGAAGGGTTGCTTTTTCAGGATCGCGACCTGCGCCTGGAGCAGCTCGGGGAAATTGTGGGGCAGAATGCGCGCGGCCAGGCCGACCGCGATCCCCTCGGTGCCGAGCATGAGCGTGAGCGGCAGCTTGCACGGCAGCGCCACCGGCTCCTGGTTCCGCCCATCGTAGCTGGGGACGAACTCGGTGATTTCGTCGTGGAACAGCTCCGTGCGCGCCAGCTCGGTGAGCCGGCACTCGATGTACCGCGCCGCCGCGGCCGGATCGCCGGTGAAGAGGTTGCCGAAATTGCCCTGGCCTTCGAGGAGGTAACGCTTGGTGGCCAGCACCACCAGCGCGTCGCCGATCGCCGCGTCGCCGTGCGGGTGAAACTTCATCGTGTCGCCCACGACGTTGGCGACCTTCGTGAAACGGCCGTCGTCGCCGCGGTGGAGCGCCCAAAGAATGCGGCGCTGCACCGGCTTCAAACCGTCCGCGAGGTTTGGGATGGCGCGGTCACGGATGACGTAGGAGGCGTAATCGAGAAAACTGCGGTCCACCCGGCGGTGAAGCGGCGCCTCGACCTGCTTCGGATTGAACGGCCGGTGCGCCACGGCAAGCGCCTCCGGCACCACCTCGGCTTGAACGTGACTTTCACCGTTGCCGGCGGCTGGCTGGGCGGGCGCAGGCGCAGGGGCGGGCGTCGTGGCGGTGGATCTGCGCTTGACCACGCCGGCCGGGGGGGGCTTCGCGCCGCCGGTCGGCCGTTCGGACTGCGACTCTGTTCTTCGGTCACTCACGGAGGACAGGTTAACAGGGGTTTCGGACTCCGAGAACGCAATTCCCCACCAGTTGCAAGACGGTTCAACTGCCCCAAGCGTCCGCCAACAAGCCGTCATGGCCGCGGGTTTCCGAAGCGCGATTTCCGAAGATTGCCAATTCGCGAAAAAGATTGACCCGGGGATTGCGGTCTGGTACTCGATCGCGCCAATCGGTATGAAGGGACCGTTTCAACCGACGCAGGCTCTCAGGCTCTCAGGCTCTCAGGCTCTCAGGCTCTCAGGCTCTCAGGCTCTCAGGCTCTCAGGCTCTCAGGCTCTCAGGCTCTCAGGCTCTCAGGCTCTCAGGCTCTCAGAGCGTGTCTGAAAATGCCAGGACCGACGGTTGAAATCGGAATTCCGGACGGCGCCGTGAAGAAATGCAGCAAGCGAGTGCAGTCGGCGCTTGACAGGAGCAGACCGGGGGGGCGGCCACCTT
>JAKANS010000267.1 GCA_021823625.1 bacterium
TCGCGAAAAACAGGGCGTTTTGCGTTGCCGCTCAGATAAATTGACCCGCCTGTGCTCAGATAAATTGATCCACCAAGGAAAGGTGGACGGGGTTTTCTCTTCCCGGTAGCCAGACCAGTCGGTCGGGACCTTGATAAAGAGAGTCGCGCTGTGGACAACGGCCAGCAAAAATCCCCGTCTCACCTTCTCGACACGGGCGTGCCTATCGGGTAAGACGAGGACATCGATTCTTGCGTTAGTATCTTAAGCGAGAGTTTTGGTTTTTAGCAATCCGGATTCAGGAGCATTTTGAGTTCAGGGCGGATTGGTACCGCCATGGGGAGGTCGTGGGGTGGGTATTGCAGTATTATGGGCTCCTGCGCTCGGTGTTGCGCGCCAAGCCTCGGTTGCGCGGCTGCCTGACCCGCTGCCGGCACTGTCGCATTTTCTTTATCACCCATCCCCGGAATGCCCGCCGGCACGACCTGCGCTGTCCTTTTGGGTGCCGCGAAGCCCATCGCAAGAAAGCGTCCACCCAACGGAGCACCGCTTACTACCGTGACCCGCAGGGCCGGAAAAAGAAGAGCGCCCTCAACCAACGCCGACGATCGGGCGTGCCGGGAACCCGAACGCCCGGCGCCCCAAGTTCCGACCCGGTTGCCCGGAACGACTCGGTCCGGTGTCGCCCCGCCCTGGTCGAGCATGTGCGGATGGTGGTCAGCCTCCTCGAAGGCCGTCCGGTGAGCCACCGCCAAGTGCGGGCGCTGCTGGCGAAAGTTTTGAGACAACACCGCATACCCCGGCGCCGCAAAATCGATCACACTGTCGCCTGGCTCAATAAAGGGCCACCGGAACCGAATCGACCATGGACCAGGAAGTCGAACTGAGCAGTTTAGACGTGCGTTACCAGAGCTTGCGGCTCAAACAGGACGCGCTCGAGGAGCGGCTGTTGGCCGCGATCGCTCAGCGGGGCATCGAGGAAGCGCTGGAAGGGGTGGACGCGCACGGGTGCCGAGTGTTGCTCAATGGCTTCAAACGTTATCGCTGCGCCCGCCAGTTGGGCCTGGCCAAGGTGCCTTACAGTTCCTTGGGGACGGACGAAGCCCTCGGGATGCTCAGTTTACTGCGCACCGCCAATCACCGCTCGCTGAGCATCCTGGAACAAGCCGCTTTTCTGTCGGAACTCCGGCACACGCATCGGCTGAGCGTGGCGGAGCTGGCCGCCGAGCTTTCCCGCAGCAAGGCGTGGGTCAGCATGCGCCTGGGGCTCCTGGCCGAGATGAGTCCCGCAGTGCGGCGGCAACTCTTCGCCGGCGCCTTTCCGGTTTACTCGTTTATGTACTCGTTGCGCCCGTTCATGCGCCTGAACGGGATCACCGGCCAGCAAATCGAGCAGTTTGTAGAGGCGGTCAGCGGCCGGGGCTTGAGCGTGCGCGAGATCGAGCAACTGGCCCACGGCTTTTTCCGCGGGCCGGAGTCCTTCCGCCAGGAGATCCTGAAAGGCAATCTGGCCCTGCCGCTGGATCGGCTGCGGAACGCCCCGTCTGCCGACGGGTGCAGCGAGTTCGAGCGCATCCTGCTCGGGGATCTGGAGCTGACGCAGAAGTACATGCAGCGGATCATGGGCAAGAGCCTGGATCCGCGGCTCCAAAGCCGGGCCTTTCACGCCCAGTCCCATTTGTTGACCGGGGGGATTTTGAGCCGGGCGCGCGCCTTTTTTCACACCTTAAGACAACTCCATGATCGCAACGGACAAGCGTAAAGCCATTGGCCTGCTTCACCAGGAGGGGATGTCCTTCCGGGAGATCGCCCGGCGCTTGGGCGTCAGCCGCAACGCCGTGCGGACCATCGTCCAGCAAGCCGGCGCCACCCCGCACACGGTGCGCGCCGACAAACAGCAGATCGATCCGGAGCTGCTCCGCCGGCTCTACACCCAATGCGAGGGGTGGATCCAGCGGGTGCACGAAAAACTCGTCGAGGAAGAAGGGATCGCGGTGAAGTATTCGACCCTGACCCGGCGGCTGCGCGAGTTGGGCATCAGCACGCCCACGCAGGCCCGGTGCCAGAAGGTGCCCGACGAACCGGGCGCGGAGATGCAGCACGATACGAGCTCCCACTGGGTCCGGTTGGGGGAACACCGGGTCCGGGTCATCGCCAGCCTGCTCTATTTGCGCTACTGCAAACGCCGTTATCTGCGGTTCTACCGGGCCTTTAACCGCTTTCGCATGAAATGCTTCTTGCATGAGGCGTTGACCTTTTGGGGTTACGCCGCCCGGCGCTGCGTGATTGACAACACCAACCTGGCCCGGTTGCGGGGCAGCGGGGCCGACGCCGTCATCGTGCCCGAGATGGCCGCCTTCGCCCAACAACACGGCTTCGGGTTTTTCTGCCACGAAATCAAACATGCCAATCGGAAGGCCGGCGAGGAGCGCAGTTTTCGCACGGTGAACACCAACTTCCTGCCCGGCCGCACCTTCGTGGATCTGGCCGACCTCAACCGTCAAGCCTTCGAGTGGTCCACCGTGCGCCTGGAAAACCGCCCGCAAGGCAAGGCGGGACTCATTCCCGCCCAGGCCTTCGAATACGAGGCGGGGTTCCTGGTCCGGCTGCCCCCGCACCTGCCCGCGCCCTATCAAATCCACGACCGGGGCATCGACCGTTACGGTTATCTGGCCTTCGACGGCAATTACTATTGGGTGCCGGGCGGCGCGCGCGGCGACGTCCAGGTCTTGGAGTACAGCGACCGCTTGAAAATCTACCAAGCCCGCCAATGCGTGGCCGAATATGCCCTTCCGGCTCTCGACGTGAAAAACCAGCGCTTCAGCCCGGAGGGATTGCCCGCGCCGCCCCACCAGCCCAACAACCGCAAGCACGCCAGCCAGGAAGAGGAAAAGCGGCTGCGGGACCTCTCCCCAGCGGTGGCGGCCTATCTGGATGGGGCCCTCCAGACTCCCGGTTTACAGCGCCATCAATGGATCCGCCGCCTCTATGCCTTGAGCCGGAAAATGACCCCGGCCCTGTTGACCCAAACCCTCGAAAGAGCGGCCCGTTACCAGATCACCTGTCTGGCGACAATCGAGCGGATGGCCGTTTTATGTCTGGGACAAGGCCCCGGCTATCTCCCCTTCGCCGAAGTCCAGGCCGACTATCAAGAGCGCCCGGCCTATCAGGAAGGCGCGCTGACCGAAAAACCCGATCTGTCGCTTTACGACGATCCCACCCCGACCGACCATGAATGAAGAACTCAAAGCTCAATTGAAGTATTTGCGCCTGGGCGGACTGCTCGCCCAGTGGGACGCCTATCTGGCGCTGGCCGCCGAACAACGCTTCTCCCACGCGCGTTTGCTCACCCACGTGGTGGCCGAAGAATACCGGCTTAAGCAAGCCAACGCCCGTACCTTGCGCCGCCTTTGCGCCCGCATCCCCGAGCCTTGGGTCCTGGACACCTTTCCCTTCGAGCGGCAGCCCAAGCTCAACCGCAAGAAGATCCTGGCCCTTTACGACACCAGCCAATATCTGCGGGACCACCAGAACCTCATCTGGCTCGGGGTCACCGGTTGCGGCAAGACCGGCCTGGCCACCAGCTTTCTGATCCACGCCCTGGACTTGGGCTATCGCGGCCGTTACGTGCGGTTTGACCAACTCATCGCGGAGTTCTATCGCTCGGCGGCCGATCATTCCGAAGAGCAAGTCCTCAAAAGCTATCTAGCCTGGGACTGCCTTTTCATCGACGAACTGGGCTACATCGAGGTCGAACCCGCCCAGGTCGGGCTTTTCTTCAGCCTCCTGCACCAACGACACAAGAAAAAATCCACCCTGATCACCTCCAATCTGGGTTTCAGCGAATGGGGTTCCTTCCTCAAAAACGCCCACTTGACCGCCGCCCTGCTGGACCGGTTGAGCGAAAACAGTCACGTGATCAATATGAAAGGGTGCGTCAGCCTGCGCCCACCCCTGACCTCCGAAACCTCCGAGCCATGACCTGGCCGGAAGTCCGCCACCGGGCCGACCGCTTGCGCGCCGTGCCTTTGAACGCGGTGCTCCAAGCCTGGGGTGCCCGCCGGGATCCGCACGATCCCCACAAGTGGCATACCGCCGACGGCACGTTCTCGGTGACGGGGGCCAAGTTCATGAACTGGCAGCGCGGCCAAGGCGGTGGCGGCGCCATCGACTTGGCGATCCATTTGACCCACGGAAGTTTTTCCCAAGCCCTCCAATGGCTGGCCGAGCGTTTCCCGCAGGCCACCGCTCCGCCCAGTGCTCCCCCGCTTCCTCCGCCCGCCTTCCGCTGCCCGCTTTCCGATCAGACTCACCTCGACCGGGTAGTTCATTACCTCGTCGCTCAGCGGAGACTCCCCCAGACTCTCCTGGCTCCCCTCATTCAAGCTGGCAGTCTCTACGCCGATCCGCGCGCCAACGCCGTTTTCCTGCTGCGCGATCCCCAAGGCCAGCCCGTCGGCGCCGAACTGCGCGGCACCACCGCCCGCCCCTGGCGCGGTATGGCCCCCGGTTCCCGCAAAGACCTGGGCTGGTTCGCGATCCCGCCCCTCCCTCCGTCTCCCCTCATGCTCTGCGAGTCGGCCATCGATGCCCTCAGTTGCCGAATCCTTCATCCCCAGTATGCGTGCCTTTCCACCGCGGGCGCCAGAACCAATCCCCGCTGGCTCCCCGCCTTCCTCGCACAAGGTTATCAGGTCTTTTGCGGCTTTGACGCCGATCCCACCGGCGACGCGATGGCCCACGCCATGATCTCCCTTTACCCCTCCGTCCAACGCTTGCGCCCTGCCCATAAAGACTGGAACGACGACCTCCAATCTCGGGCTTGATCCCCTCATCCTTCACGCTTCCGACTACTCGGAACCAGCCTCTCTCCCCACTATTCGGAAACTCCCAAAGCAGGCACTACTTGGAAAGAAGAATCACCTCCCCTTGCCGTTAACCAATGGATCAATTTATCTGAGCACAGGCGGGTCAATTTATCTCAGCGGCAACGCAACTTGGATGGCATGCTATTCG
>JAKANS010000096.1 GCA_021823625.1 bacterium
GGTGTTTCTGATCGTCATTCTGTTGCTGCTGGTGATGATCGGACTGTACAACAAACAGAGCGTCGCGTTTACGCTGCCGCCGTTGATTTCGAAGTCGGTTCAACTGCCGGCGGCGCTGATGTACTTCGTCTGTTTCGCGGTCGGGCTGATCAGCGGCACCGTCTTGACCGCCGGCGGGGGCAAGCGCGGCAGCAGCGCCGGCGGCAGCAAGAGTTCCAAGAACTAGTCACCGAACGGTGGGCCGAGTCCGCTGAGCGGCCAGGCGCTACTTCGCGGCGGCAGTCATTCGATGGCCGGGTTCGCGTACGCCTTTGCCGGCGCGCTTCGTGGCGGAGTCGCCCAAATCTTCGCGCGCTTTTTCGGCCAGCGCTTCCAGCCGCTGCACCACTTCCGGAAACTGCGCCACCAAGTTGGTCCGCTCGCTGATGTCGGTGTCGAGATCGAAAAGTTCACGGTCGATGTGGCGGGTGACGTACTTGCCCGGCCGGCCGTCGGCGCCGGCGGGATCGGGGTGCGGATACGTGTGCGGGAAATGCAGTTTCCATTGGCCGCTGCGGACCGCCTGCAGCTCGCGGCCCCAGTAATAGTAATAGGCTTCGTGCGGTGACCGGGCGTCCGGCGCCCCCGTCATGAGCGACGCGATGTCCAGTCCGTCGATCGGCCGCTCCGGCGCAAGTTTGGCGCCCGCCAGCCTGGCGAAGGTGGGCAGCAAATCGATGGTGGCCGCGATTTCATTGCAGACGCGGCCCGCCGGGATGCGGCCCGGCCAGCGCATGATGCACGGTTCGCGCACGCCGCCGTCGAACATGGTGGCCTTGCCTTCGCGGAGCGGCAGCGCCGATCCGGCATGATTGCCGTAAAGCAGCCACGGGCCGTTGTCCGACGTGAACACCACCAGTGTGCGCTCGTCCAGTCCGTGGCGCTTGAGCGCGGCGAGAATCTGGCCGACCGACCAGTCGATTTCCAGGACCACGTCGCCGTACAGGCCGGCCTTGGATTTGCCTTTGAACTTGTCGCTGACGAAGAGCGGGACGTGCGGCATGGACTGCGCCACGTAAAGAAAGAACGGCTTTTGCGCGTTCCGCTCGATGAAGCTCACGGCGTGCTCGGTGTACCAGGTCGTCAAGTGGGTCTGATGCTCCGGCGTGACGGAGCTGATGGCGACCCGGTCACCGTCGAACAACGGGAGGTCGGGGTAACCGCGTTTTCGTTTGGCCACGTCCGGCGGGAGGTTCACGTAATCGGGGTGGAACGGCCACATGTCGTTCGAGTACGGCAGCCCAAAGTATTCGTCGAAGCCGTGCCGGAGCGGCAGAAACTCCGGCGAGTCGCCCAGGTGCCACTTGCCGAAAATGGCCGTGGCATACCCGCGCGTCTTGAGCACGTCGGCGATGGTGCGCTCGTTCGCGCTGATGCCGATCGGCGACTTGGGACCCAGCGCGCCTTGGATGCCAATCCGATTGGGATAGCAGCCGGTCAGGAGCGCCGCACGCGAGGCGGAGCACACCGCCTGGGCCGCGTAGAAGCTGGTGAACCGTGTGCCTTCGGCCGCCAGGCGGTCGAGGTTGGGCGTTTTGTTTCGCGGCGATCCGAAACAGCCGAGGTCTGCGTAGCCCATGTCGTCGCACAAGATCACGACGAAGTTGGGCAAGCGCGGATTGGCCGCGCGCGACGAAGGCAGGCCGGCGACGAGCGCCAGCACGAACACGATGAGACTTCGCAAGGGCATGGGCGAAGTCTCTGCGCGGGCGTCGTTCGCTGCAAGCCTTACTTGCGGTTGGCGGTAAGCGTCACGGCTCTCGCCTTGACCAGATCGCGCGCCGGGCAGGAGACTCGGCCCGGAGCCCGCTGCAACCGCGAAGGCGCTTGACCGAGGTCAACGCAGCCGGGGCGGACGCGGCTCGAAGCTCCGCGCCTGAGTTGCCATGAACACGAATGCCTTCCGCTCCTCCTGGAATTGTCGTCCCCGAACCGTTGTGCGCGGCCTGCGTGCGACCGGTGCCCTCGCGTTGGTTGCGCTGGCGCTCCTTCCGGTACGCGCTGCCGAGAACGTCTGGCTGGGCAGTCTTGATCTTTCGCACGTCCGCCAAGGCTGGGGGCAGGCCCAGGCCGACAAGACCGTCACCGGCAAGCCGCTGAGCATCGCCGGCCAGAAGTTCGAGCACGGCGTGGGCACCCACGCCAGCAGCACGTTCTGGGTCGAACTCGGCGGGAGCGCGGACCGCTTCCAGGCGGCGGTGGGCGTGGACGACGGCACCACCAGCGACAAGGCCAGCGTCACTTTCAAGCTCGCCGGCGATGGCCGAACGCTTTGGGAATCCGGCGTCATGCGGCGCGGCCAGCCCGCCAAGCCGGTGGATGTGGAGGTCAAAGGCATCAAGAGTTTGGTGCTGTTGGTCGGCGACGCCGGGGATGGCACCGATTTCGATCACGCGGATTGGGCGGACGCGCGGTTCATCGTCAGCGGGGCGAAACCGCAGGCCGTGAGCGCGCCGGCGGAACCGGCGGTAATCCTCACACCCAAACCCGGTCCGGCTCCGCGCATTAACGGACCGCTCATTTACGGCTGCCGGCCGGGCCACCCGTTCCTTTACCGCATCCCGACGCAAGGCGAGCGGCCGATGATGTGGTCGGCCGACGGCTTGCCCGCGACACTGAAGCTCGACCCGGCGAGTGGCATCGTGACTGGCACCGCGCCTGACCGGGGCGAGTACGAGGTTGTTTTCAACGCCCGAAACCGCCACGGCTCAGCGAAGCGCATGTTCAAGATCGTGGCCGGCGACACGCTGGCGCTGACGCCGACGATGGGGTGGAACCATTGGTACGCGCACTATGACCGCATCACCGACAAACTGGTGCGCGAAGCCGCCGACGTGATGGTGAGCAGCGGCATGGCCGACGTGGGTTACCAGTACGTGAGCATCGACGATTGCTGGATGAACGCGGAGAAGAATGCCGACCCGCTCCGGGTGGGGCCGCTCCGCGATGCGCAGGGCAACATCATTCCGAACCGGCATTTTCCGGACATGCCCGCGCTCACGGCTTACATTCACGCCAAAGGGCTGAAGGCCGGCATTTACACCTCGCCCGGACCGCGGACCTGCGGCGGGTTTGCGGGTGCCTGGCAGCACGAAGCGCAAGACGCCGCGCGGTTCGCGACCTGGGGCTTCGACCTGCTCAAATACGACTGGTGCTCGTACGGCGAGATCGCCGAGAAGGATCCTGACCCCGAGTTGGTGAAATTCAAAAAGCCGTACATCCTCATGGGCGGCCTGCTCCAACAGCAGCCGCGCGACATCGTGCTCAATCTCTGCCAGTACGGCATGGGCGAGGTGTGGAAATGGGGCGCGGAGGTGGGCGGCCAATCCTGGCGCACCGCCGGCGACCTCGGGTTCGAGTTGAACCGCATCTTCGAGGTGGCGCTGAAAAACGCCGAGCACCGCGACTGGCAGAAGCCCGGCGCCTGGAATGACCCGGACTACATCCAGATCGGCCTCATCGGCAACGCCCGCGGCATGGGCGAACCGATGCCGTGTCCGCTCACGCCGAGCGAGCAATACGCCTTCATGTCGTTGTGGTGCTTGATGGCCTCGCCGCTTTTTTACAGCGGCGACATGGGCCGGCTGGACGAATTCACGATCAACGTGCTGTGCAACCCTGAGTTGATCGAAGTAAACCAGGATCCGCTGGGCCAATGCGCGCGGGTGGTGCCGCTCGGCGCGGAGACATTTGCCATGGTCAAAGACATGGCCGACGGCTCCAAGGCCATCGGCTTGTTCAACCGCAGCGAGTTTCCGGCCAAGGTCACGGCCACCTGGGTTCAACTTGGTTTGAAGGGTTCGCAGCGCGTGCGCGATCTCTGGCGCGAGAAGGAATTGGGCAACATGTCCGGCGAGTATGGCGCGGACGTGCCGCGTCATGGCGGCGTGGTGGTGCGGATGTGGCCGGGCCCTTGATCCCGGATGACGTGCGCGTCAAATCGCGCGGAACCACCACCACCCAGCCTCAAAGGTATCTCCGGATTTCGTCCGCCAGTTGCCTCGCATCCGTTCGGGCCAGGCGCTCCAACACCTTTTCCCACCGGTAGGCGAAACTCCCGTTCGGGTCATACCGCGCCCAGGCGAAAAGGCCGTCGAACGCCCGCTGGCGGCTGGCGTAGTCGAGTTGGATCTGGCGGAAGCGGGTCTCGAACGCTTGCAAGTAGGCATCCTCGAAGGCCTGGCGGTCCCGCTCCGGCACCACTGCTTTGCGGCGCCGGACCGGCTCCGCGTAAGCGCGCGCGAATTCCACGAGTTCCCGCCGGTACTCGTTGAAGCTGCTGCTGTGATCGCCGACCACCAGATCGGCGGGCAGGCCCTCGATCCCTTCCTGAATGATCTCATCGCCATTGTCGAAGATGACCTGCGGTGGATTGTCGTCGGCCATGCGGCCCACGATCAGATTCGGGGCGGCAGCCTGGCCGAGCAAACGCGCCAGCGCCACGGCGTAGCCCGGCAGTTGCAGCTTGTGCTCGGGTAATTTGTCCGACGCGATGCCCTGGATGTAGGCCCGCTCGAAAAACGTCACCTGGTAACGAATGTTCGCCAGGTTCGCGTCCGGCCCGTCGTAGATTTCTTGAACGCGGTGCATCGTGAAATGGTGCGGCAGGTTCATGCCCAACTGCCGGCATCCGAGCCGGCGATCCAGGATGTATTCCGTGTAGTCGTCGGTCTCAATGAAGGCTTGTTCGAGGCTTTTGCCTTGGTCGAGGCGCTCCCGGATGCCCCATTTTTGAAAGCGCAACACGTGGACCCGCGGGGAGGTCTCGCTCTGGACCTTGAACTCCACGAGGAACACCGCCCGGCGCCCGCGACGGTTTCGCGGGGCACCCACGGACGGATCGACCCTGCCTAGGTTCAGGTATTCCAAGTCGGTGTGCTCCCGCACGTAGTTAAAAATGACCGCTCTTGCCAAGGGCTGGCAAAGCTGCTGGACCGCCGGCGTCACACCTTTTTCCCCCGGCCTTGGATAGATGTCGTCGAAGATGAATTCGCGGTCCGCGATGCGCCCGCCCGGCAGCCACTCGACCTGGAGGTGAAATTCGGGACTGATCCCCTTCAAAACCTCGTCCATGCTGTGCCGTTCCCCGCCGTCGCCCGCCAGGCAGGCAAACAGGGTGTTGCGCCAGATCGCAGCCAGGGGGTTGTCCGTGCGCAAGTCAGGTTCCACGGCCTGGCGATAGGCTTGGAGCAGCCCGGCATGAACTCCGCGCAGCGCCGGCGCTGCCAGCGCTTCGACCGCCGGTTCCGTAATCGCCGCGGGCCAGATTCGGTTCGGCGCCGTGCCTACGAATTCCAGTTCCGGCTGGCCTTGCGCGTTGCAGCGCCTGTGCCACCGGGCAAGCTCAACCATCTGGCGGGTCAGCGCCGCGTCATCGAGGTCGCCCAGCCGGGCCAAGTTTTCGCAAGTGAGGTATCGCGTGCCAGTCTTCGGATTGTGGTAGTAGCCGGCGGGTCCGTTGCCGATCGGCAGCCTGCATTCCTCGATGTACCGTTGAATTTCCCGCCGGTTTTTTGGCTGCGGCGCCATCCGCCACAGTTCGCCCCGCTGCCGCAGCACTTCTTCCACGGCCGGGCTGTTGCCCAGAACGTATCGGATGAACGGCTTGGGCCTTTCCCCATCCACGCGGGGGATCGTTTGTAGATAGGCGTCGCCGTCGAGCACGGCCTCCAGCGGTGTCTGGTCCGGGCGGATCAGGATCAGGTTGCCTTGCCGGATCAAACTCACGCTCGCCGCAGTCTCCTTCTCCAGTTCGTCAGGCGGCAACTCCGGCAGGCCCTTCGTTCGGCGTTCGCCGCTGAGCCAGACACCGAAGGCCGTCCGTTGCAGCGCATGAAACGCCGGGTCGGTGAACAAAACGTCGTGACGCGGAAAAACCGTCGCAATCCGCGGACAAGTCGGGTCATTCCAGTCCCGTTCGAACAGCTTTGGTCCGATCGTTTCCATGTCGCGACGTTACGGTCCTGCGACGCGGCGTCCATCGCGATCTGTTCACCGGTTGTTCGCTTGACCGGCGTCAAGGGTCGCGGTCACGCCCCGCGCGGCCGCGGTTGCACCCGCCGCCGCCGGTGGCTAACTTGGCTGCGTGATTGATGTGGCTGACAACGTGATCGCAGGCGTGGACCGGTTTTCCACCCGGCGCCAGTTGGCTCCGGAACAGCGGGATGCGCTAACGCGCGAAATCCTCGCGCTGAAACGCGAGCTCAACGCCGTGATCCTCGCCCACAATTACCAGGTGCCCGAAATCCAGGACCTGGCGGATTACGTCGGCGATTCGCTCGGATTGTCCCAGCAGGCCGCCCGGACCCGCGCGGAGGTGATCGTCTTCTGCGGCGTGCATTTCATGGCCGAGACCGCGAAAATTCTGAATCCCGGCAAGATCGTCGTCCTGCCCGACAAGGACGCCGGCTGTTCGCTCGAAGAAAGCTGCCCCGCCGACAAGCTGGCCAAGCTTCAGGCCACGAACCCGAACTTCTGGACCATCGCCTACATCAACTGCTCCGCCGCCGTGAAGGCACTCAGCGACGTCATTTGCACCAGCGGCAACGCGGAGAAAATCGTCCGCGCCGCGCCGGCGGAGCGCGACCTCCTGTTCGTGCCGGACGAAAACCTCGGACAATGGGTGATGGAATGCACCGGCCAGCCGATGACTTTGTGGCGCGGCAATTGTTACGCGCACGTCGAGTTCCGGCGCGACAGCATCCTGCGCCTGCGCGCGCGATTCCCGGACGCGAAAGTGGTCGTCCACCCGGAGAGCCTGCGCGAGGTGCGCGACCTGGCGGACGCAGTTTGCTCGACCGAAAAGATGATCACCTATTGCCGGAACAGCCCGGCGCAGCGGTTTGTGGTGGTCACCGAGTCCGGCATCATCCACCGGATGCAAAAGGAGTGCCCCGGCAAGGAGTTCATTTGCACGCCGGTCTTCGATGCGATGCGGATGCCCTCCGACAACTGCCGGTGCAGCGAGTGCAAGTACATGAAGTTAAACACGCTCGAGAAACTGCGCGATTGCATGGCCCGCCTCGCGCCGCGAATCGAGCTGGAGCCGGCGATCCTCGAGCGCGCCCGCCTGCCCATCGAGCGAATGCTAGAGATCTCCGCGCGGCCTTGATTTGACTGGCAACCGCGCGAGCGATTTCCGCCTGGCCCGGCCAAATCACGCTGCTCTGCAAAACGCCCCGGACCGCCATTCCTTGACATGGCGGTCCGCGACCAACTCCCACCCCCGTTCGCCGTAAGCGCGGGCAAAGTCGCTGATCCCAGGAGCCCGAATGTGGGCCACGCCGGTGTGCCGCCAGGTTGACGGCCCGTGTCGTAAAACATAGTATTACGCCATGATCAAGACGATCGCCAAAGTCGGCAATTCGCAGGGGATCATCTTTGATGCCGCCTTGCTGGAACTGGCGCATCTGAAGGCCGGCGACGCGCTGAACGTGGAAGTGCATGAAGGCGGCACCCTCACCCTCACCCCCATCCGGCCGCGGCCGTCGCGCGACGAGGTGTCGAAGGTCATCCAGTCCACGATGAAGGACTACGCGCGGACGTTGAAGAAGCTGGCGTGAGCGCCACGCCGGACAACTGTTTCCACCTCACGGTGGACATCGTGCGGGAGATTCATGCCGAAGCCATTGCCCGCTTCGGCGGTGCGAATGGCGTACGGGAGATGGCCTTGCTGGAATCAGCCGTGGCCGCGCCCCAGGCGACGTTGGGCGGCCGGTCGCCTTACCACGATCTGGCCGAAGTGGCGGCGGCGTATCTGTTCTATCTTTGCCGGAATCATCCATTCATTGACGGCAATAAGCGGGTGGCACTGGGCGCGTGCATCGTGTTCCTGCGGCTCAACGGAGTCGAGCCGAAGGCCGACGGGCCGGGCTGGGAAGACCTCGTGGTGGCGATAGCAACCGGCGCGATTGACCGCGATGCGGCCACTGAACGACTCCGGAAATTGCTGCCGAAGAGCACCTGAGCGTTCTCACACCCACTGCCTTTTGCGCCTCCAAGGCCAGGAACCGCAGCTCAAGCCCGCCGAAACGCCCCGGACCGCCATTCCTTGACATGGCGGTCCGCGACCAACTCCCACCCCCGTTCGCCGTAAGCGCGGGCAACGTCGTTGAACTCGGTCGCCAAAATGCCCGCCAGGACCAGGGTGCCTCCGGTGGCGACGCGGCTGGCGATGCGCGCCGCCTGTTCGATCAACAGGTTGGCGAGCAGGTTGGCGCAAACCAGATCGAACGGCCGCGCGGCGCTGACCGGCAAACGCCGCAGGTCGCGACGCTCGATTCGCACTTGCCGGCGCACGCCATTCAGGTCCGCGTTTGCCTTCGCGACCTTCAGCGCCTCGGGGTCGAAGTCGAACGCTTCGACGGGCGAGTAACCCAGCTTGGCTGCGGCGATGGCGAGAATTCCCGAGCCGGTGCCGATGTCCAAAACCGAAGCGCCCGCCGCGCGGCAAGCCACCACCTGTTCGAGACAAAAAGCCGTCGTCGGATGATGGCCGGTGCCAAAGCTCAGGCCGGGATCGAGCAGCACCTCCGCCTGGCCAGGCAGGGCCAAGCGTCGGCTCCAGGTGGGTTTGACCAACAGCGCATCGCCGATGGCCAACGGTTTGAAATGGCGCTTCCAGGCCTCGGCCCAGTTACGATGCGGCAGCAACGTCGTCTTGAGGCGCCAGCGGCCCACCGGCACATCCATCGCCTTCAAGCGGCGCAGGCCCGCCTCGAGCCGCGCCCGCTGCCTCGCGTTGAAGCCAGACTTGGGATCCAGAAACACGCTGATTTCAGTAATCAGCGTTTCTTCGTTGGTGTAAAGCGCGGGCGATTGGCGAAACAGGCGTTCGACCAAGGCCGCCACGGCTTCCTCCGCCTCGACCGGCGTGGTGACGGTGACCTTCAGCAGGTCGCCGTGCGTTACAGGCCGTTCCGCCATGGGGTGAAGTTGAGCAACTGGACCTCCGGCCGGGCGGGACGGTGATCGACGATACTGATGCTGGCGTAGTCGATCTCGAAGTGCGCCAGCTTGGGCAGCGGCAATTCCAGCAGGTGCGCCAGCGCCATGCGGATGACGCCGCCGTGGCAGACCACCGCCACTGTCTGGCTGGCATGGCGCGTCAGAATTTCGTCGAGGCAGCCGGTGACGCGGCGGCGGTAATCCACGGCGGGTTCCGCTTCGGGGATGCCACCGCGATCCAATTCGCGCAGCCAGTCGAAGGCGCTCTGGCCGAATCGCTCCTTGACCTCTTCCCAAGTGAAACCGGTCCAGGCGCCGAAATCGACTTCGCGCAAGCCCGGCAGCGTGACCGGTTGGTAGCCGTTGGTTGCGGCGAGCGGCGCCAGCGTACGCTGCGCGCGTTTCATGGGGCTGGCAAAGACGGCGTCGAAATGCGTGTCGCGCAGATGCGCCGCCACGCGCTCGGCTTGTTCCACGCCGCGCGGGGAAAGGTCGATGTCGAGGCGACCGCCAAAGACGCGCTGGTAACGCGCTTCGACTTCGCCGTGGCGGATGAAATAGAACCGGGTGGGCGTCGGTTTGCTCATCGGCAAAAAACGGAGCGACTCGCTACGCGGCTTTCAAAGCGGCTTGCTGGGCGGCGAGCAATTGGGCAATCCCAGCCCGGCCCAGCGCCAGCAACGCCGCCAGTTGCGCGTCGCTGAACGTGCCTTTCTCGCCCGTGCCCTGCACTTCCACGAACGTGCCCGCGCCGGTCATCACGAGGTTCAAGTCCACTTCAGCGCTGGCGTCTTCGGCGTAGTTCAAGTCCAGCGTCGGTGCGCCGGCCACGACGCCGACGCTCACGGCGGCGACCGGCGTGATCAACGGGTCGGTGTCGAGCTGGCCCGCGGTTTGGAGCTTCTGGATCGCCAGCGCCAGCGCCACGTAACTGCCCGTGATCGCGGCGGTCCGCGTGCCACCGTCGGCCTGCAACACATCGCAATCCACCCAGAGCGTCCGCGTGCCCAGCTTTTTCAAGTCCACCCCGGCGCGCATCGCCCGGCCGATCAGCCGCTGGATTTCCTGGGAACGGCCGTCGAGTTTGCCTTTGGAGATGTCGCGCGGTTTCCGGCCGAGGGTCGAGTACGGCAGCATCGAGTACTCGGAAGTCAGCCAGCCGCCTTCGACGCCTTGCTCCTTCATCCAGCGCGGCACCACGTTATCGACCGTGACGGCGCAAATGACGCGGGTGTTGCCGCACTCGATCAGAGTCGAGCCGGCGGCGTGCGGCGCGATGCCGTTTTGGAAGCGCAGCGGGCGCAGTTCGTCCGGCCGGCGGCCATCGGGCCGGCCGGTCGGGGATTGCGCGGGCGAAGCGGGTGAAGCGGTCGAATCCACGCGCGCAGGCTAGGATCGGCAGGCAAGGCGGGCAACGGAGAAAATGCCGGTGGTCGGCGGGCGGCGGTCGTGTGCCGCGCTTGGGCTCAGGCGAGCGGCTTGGGCAGGACACGGATTGGGAGTTGAGTTCCGCCGGGCCGGGCGCATCTTCGGGTGCGCGGCGTGGCCGCCTTTATGGACATCGTTTACTTCATCGGCGCGGTGGTGGTTTGGTTTGTACTCATCAAGTGGGTGCTGCCGCGGTTCGGCGTGGCCACTTGAGCGTCAGACGCCTGCTCGGTCGAGCAGCATCGCCGTCACACCCGCAAACCGGAAAAGCCTGCGGAGCCACCGCCGCCCGGCACATGAACCGCGAGCAAGCCTGGCAGATCCTCACCGAGTTCACGGAATCCGCGTCGTTGCGCAAACATGCCCTGGCCGTGGAGGCGGCGATGCGGCATTACGCGCCCCGGTTCGGCGGCGATCCGGAGGTTTGGGGCCTCACGGGTCTTTTGCACGACTTCGATTACGAGCGCTGGCCGAATCCGCCCGAGCACACCCGCGCCGGGGCCGCCATTCTGCGCGCACGCGGCGTGGACGAGGAAATCGTGGGCGCGATTTTGTCGCACGCGACGTGGAACGCGGCTGAGTACCCGCTCGACCGGCCGTTGCGGCGGGCGCTTTTCGCCGTGGACGAATTGTGCGGCTTCGTCACCGCGGTAGCCTATGTTCGACCGGAGCGGCTGGCCGGCATGACCCCGAGCAGCGTGCGCAAGAAAATGAAGCAAAAGTCCTTTGCGGCGGCGGTGAGCCGTGAGGACATCCAGCGAGGCGCGGAGCTGCTGGAGTTGCCGCTGGACGACCACATCGCCAGCGTAATCACCGCGCTTCAAGGCGCAGCCGACTCGTTGGGTTTGGTCTGATCCAGCAATTGCCTGGCCCTTTCGATTGCACAATAAATGTCGCAATTGCGACGCTTTTTGTGCACAGCCTGGAGCGGTTCAGGCGGTCAGCTTCATGAAGTTGGCCAGGATGGCCCGGCCGCTTTCGGTGAGGATGCTTTCAGGGTGAAACTGGACGCCCCAGATGGGCAGGGTCTTGTGGCGGACTCCCATGACCTCGCCCTCGTCAGTCCAGGCGGTGAGTTGGAGGCAGTCCGGCAGGCTGTCGCGCTCGATGACCAGTGAGTGATAACGCGTGGCCGCGAAAGGATTCGGCATCCCGGCGAAGAGATCCTTGCCGTCATGGTGAATCGGCGAGGTCTTGCCGTGCATCATCCGGTAGTTGACCTGCACCTTGCCGCCGAAAACATGGCCGATGCATTGATGGCCCAGGCACACCCCCAGGATGGGCACCTTGCCGGCCCAGGCGCGGATGATGTCGTTCGAGAGTCCGGCTTCGCGCGGCGAGCACGGGCCGGGGGAGATCAGGATGCGGTCGGGCTTCACCGACTCGACCTGGTCCAGGCGAATCTGGTCGTTGCGATGCACCTGCATCTCGACGCCCATCTCGCCCAGGTATTGCACCAGGTTGAAGGTGAACGAGTCATAATTGTCGATGACCAGGACCATAGGTCGGGGCGGACGCTAGCTCTTTGGGGAGGGATTGGAAACAACAACTCGGCGATCTGGCGCCGAGAGCGTGCGCGGCACGGAGGCCGCGAGGCGGCAAAAGAATACAGGCCGGCATCGGCGGAGTAGAGTAGAGGTAACCCTGGCCGGCTGGTGTGCCGGGTGGTTGTTTAAGCGCGGCGTCGCAGCCGGAACAACAAGCCCGCGCCGCCCAAGGCAAACAGGGCGTAGGTCTGCGGTTCCGGGATTGGGCTGAAGTCCACCCCGCGGAAGAGGGTGTTGACGGAGGCGGTGGCCAGTGTGGTCGCGCTGGAACCCGCGCCGGTGTCTTCGATGCGGATAAGGCGGTTGGCCGAGCTTTCGGCGGTGATCGCGAAAAGGACCGGATCCGCTCCCGTCCAGTCCACGGCCAGGCCGCGCGCACCGAGGGTTCCACCGGTACCCAGCGTGTAGTTCAGGCTCCATGTGCCTCCGACCATTTCCCAGCGCTGGATGCCGCCGCTGGAGCGATCATCGGCCAGATAAGCAACGTTGCCGGCGGGGTTGAGCGCGAAGTCATAGGGCGACGCCGTGCTGCCAGCGTTGAACAACTGGCTCGGCGTTGCCGTTGTCGTCGGCAGCCCGCTGAAGACATGAGCGCCTCTCGTGGTTGTCCCCGCACCGGTGGAAAACGCGAGGTTACCGTCGATGATGTTCAGCACGCGGAGATTACTGATGCCGGAATAGATCTGTGCTTCGGTGCCGTTCGACTCGGCCCAGATGCCACCCGTGGTGGAATTGCCGTTGCCACTCATCCAGAATTGGGTGCCGTCTGTGGTCACCGCCCCCCGCACGTCGCTGCCCGAAAAGGCGGTGCCGCTCTTGACAGGCAAGGAGTAGATGCCCGCAGCGTCCAACATGCCGACGGCACGGTTCACCGTCGCTGACGAGCTGCCGGCGACGTTGGCGGTGCCTGAGACGGCGTTGAATCCGCCGAAGGTCAGATACATCCCGTTGGCGGAAAGTGCGAGTGCGCCCTCCGAACTGGCTGTGCCGCTGAGGGTGATCGCCGAAGAGCCGGTGCTCGGCAGAGCCACTGAATAGGTCGGTGACTGGCCGGTTCCGGACATCGAAAACTGGTCGATCGACACCGCGCTGGCGGCGCTGGTCAGCAGGGTGCTACCGTCACCCACCCGGAGCACCGCCAGGTTGCCGGGGATGAACTGGCCGAAGACGTGCGCGGCAAACAGGGGGGCGGCAACCAAGGCAGCGGGGAGGATCGGTTTCATAGCATAGGGCCTGTTTTCTATTCGGGAGTTAGTATAACGATCTGGATTGGAGGCGTCCAGCTTCAATTCCCGGTTTTTCCTGGCCGGCACAAACGCGCAAGGCGGGGAAAGACGCGCAGTGCAGAATTGCGAACGCGGCGCTGCCCGCAGGGGGGCAGCGCCGCTCTGACTTTCTCCTCAAGTTTTTGGGGACAAAGCCCGAAGCCCGAAGGCCGAAACCCGAAAGAAATCCGAAATCCGAACCCCGAGACGCAACGGCCGTTCGCCACGCGGTCTGGTCTTCGGATTTCAGCCGCATCAACAACTTGCTACTTTGTTTAGAGCGCCCGTACCGCATGAGGTGCCGCGCTGGACGCACCTTGATTTTACCCGAAAGTCACGGCGGTATCACGCGCGCGTCGGTTGACAGCCGGCAGCCGGGGACGGGATAGTTACCAGCGTCGTGCTTCCCGACCGGCGACCGATTGCCAAGGCCGGAAGGGCACCTCCCGCAGACCAAACACGCGCAAACATGAAATGGATCGCCGGCCACTACGAATGGGTCTTTCCCCGCCCCGTGCTGATCATGGGGATCGTGAACGTGACGCCGGATTCTTTTTCCGACGGCGGCCGGTACTTGTCCACCGAGGCGGCGGTGGCGCACGCGCTGACCCTGGCCGCGGAGGGCGCGGACTTGCTCGACATCGGCGGCGAATCCACCCGGCCAGGCGCCGCCCCCGTGGGCGAGGCCGAGGAACTGGCGCGGGTGTTGCCGGTGTTCTCCGGGCTCGCCGGCCGGGTCAGTGTCGCGCTCTCGATCGACACGCAGAAGCCGGCGGTTGCGCGGGCGGCCATTGCGGCCGGGGCCAGCCTGGTGAACGACACCGCCGCCCACCGGGCGCCGCCGGAGATGTGGCAGTTGGTGGCGACCACCGGGGCGGGCTATGTCTGCATGCACTCGCAAGGCACCCCGCGGACGATGCCGACGGCACCGCACTACGACGATGTGGTGGGCGAGGTGCGGGCGTTCTTCGGCGAGCGTCTGCGCCGGCTGACGCAGGCAGGCGTGCGCGCGGAACAGATTGCTTTGGATGTCGGCATCGGCTTCGGCAAGACGTGGGAGCACAATTTGCAATTGCTCGCCGCGCTCGATTCCTTTAGGAGTCTGGATCATCCGCTTCTGCTTGGGGTTTCCCGGAAATCCTTCATTGGCAAACTGCTGGGGGTCGAAGTGGCGGAGCGGTTGCCGGCCTCGCTGGCCTGTGCCGTGTGGGCGACCCAGCTCGGTGTGGAGATTATTCGGACGCACGACGTGGCGGCAACCCGGCAGGCGGTGCGCATGACCGAGGCCTTGCTGGCCCGAGCCTGATGTTGACGTGGCTACAGTCGAACTGGCGGACGCTGGTGGAGATCGCCCTCCTCTCGGTGGGGATCTACTATGCCATCACGTTCGTCCGCGGCACGCGCGCCGCCCCGGTGGTCAGCGGGTTTCTCATCCTGTTGCTGGCGCTGACCCTCCTTACCACGCTGCTCGAGCTGCAGGTGCTCAAACTTTTCCTGCTCGCGTTGTTTCCCTCGCTCGCCGTCATCGTCATCATCATCTTTCAACCGGAGCTGCGGCGCATGTTGGCCAAGCTGGGCAACCTGCCGTTCTTCGCCAGCGTTCACGAACAACGCGAGAACATCGAGGTGATCATCAAGACCGCCGAGCGACTTGCGGACGTGCGCATCGGCTTGTTGATCGCGATCGAACAGGCCGTGCCGGTGCAGGATGTGGTCGAGTCCGGCATTCCCGTTGATTGCGAAGCCACGCCGGAAATGCTGGAGACCATTTTCTTTCCCAACAACGCCATTCACGACGGCGGCGTGATCCTGCGCGGCGACCGCATCAGCCACGCGGCTTGCATCTTCCCGCTCACGCAACGGCAGGATCTCAGCAAGTCGCTGGGCACCCGGCATCGCGCCGCGATCGGGTTGAGCGAAGAAACCGACGCGGTGGTGGTCGTGGTTTCGGAGGAGACCGGCGCGGTGTCATACGCTTACAAAGGGAATCTGGTGCGTGGCATCTCCCTGGAAAACTTGCGCGCTTTCCTCACCTCCGTGTTGGTCCGCGAGCCGCGGCCCCGTTCGTGGTTCGATCTGCTGCGGCTGTCCTGGCCGCGCCGGCTCGCGCCCACCGCGCCGCTGCGCGCAGACTCCGGTTCCGATGGCGTGGCATAAAGTCATCACTCACAACCTGGGTTGGAAGGTCGTGTCCGTCGTGCTGGCCACGGTCGTCTGGCTGCTCGTGCATTACAACAGCTCGGAAAGCTACCGCTCGCAGGAGATCCGCACCTTCGATTCGGTGCCCATCACGGTGCTGACTCCGGCCAACGACCCGTACATCTTCCTGGTGGAGCCGCCCAGCGTGCGCGTCTCAATCCGCGGCACCGAAGCGGCGGTCAAGGCGTTGCTCCCGTCGGATATCAAAGTGTTCGTGGACCTGATCGGCGTCAGCCAGCTCGTGACGCGCCGGGACGTCGAGGTACGCCTTCCGGAAGGCCTCTCGGTGGGATCGCTGTTCCCGAACGAAGTGAAAATCGAACGCCTCGCCAGTGACCCGCTACCCAACCCCCTGCCCAGCGACAAACCATGAGCAAACCCAAACGCATCTTCGGCACCGACGGCGTGCGTGGCACCGCCAACATCGAACCGGTGACGGCCGAGACCGTGCTCAAGCTCGGCCGCGCCGCCGCGCATGTCTTCAAGACCCTCGAGAGCCACGCCCGCGGTCTGGGCCGGCACAAGATCGTCATCGGCAAGGACACGCGCCTTTCGGGCTACATGCTCGAAAACGCGCTCTCCTCGGGCATTCTGTCGATGGGCGTGGACGTGGTCTTCATTGGGCCGCTGCCCACGCCGGGCGTGGCTTACGTGACCCGCAGCCTGCGCGCCGATGCCGGTATCGTGATCACCGCCTCGCACAATCCTTACGACGACAACGGCATCAAATTCTTCCGCGCCGACGGCTACAAACTCGACGACGCGGTGGAGCAACGCATCGAGGAACTCGCGTTCAGCGGCGCCATCGAACACGTGCGCCCCGTGGCCAGCGAGGTCGGCAAGGCGTTGCGCGTGGACGATGCCATCGGCCGTTACATCGAGTACGCCAAGGCGTCCTTCCCGAAAGGCATGAACCTGGAAGGGGTCCGGGTCGTCGTCGATTGCGCCAACGGCGCCAGCTACAAGACCACGCCCAGCGTTCTGCGTGAACTCGGCGCCGATGTCATCGTCTATGGCAACCAGCCCGACGGCATGAACATCAACAAGGACTGCGGCGCGATGCATCCGGAGAATCTTTGTCGCAAGGTGGTCGAGCACCGCGCCCAACTCGGCATCGCTCACGACGGGGATGCGGACCGCGTGCAGCTTTGCGACGAGCAAGGCGTGCTCGTGGACGGCGACGACATCCTGGCGTTGACCGGCCTGGAAATGCTCGGAGGAGGCACGCTCCCGGAAAAAACCCTGGTGGCCACCGTCATGAGCAACGCCGGCCTTGACCTCGCCATCAAGGAAGGGGGCGGCCGTGTGGTCCGCACCGCGGTCGGCGACAAGTACGTCATCGACGAGATGCTCAAGAACGGATTCGCGGTCGGCGGCGAGCAGAGCGGTCACATCATCTTTCGCGATTTTGCCACCACCGGCGACGGGTTGGTGGCGGCGCTGCAGGTGCTCCGGATCATGAAAGCACAGAACGCACTCTTGTCCCAGCTCCGGCTCTGTTGGACCCGTTTCCCCCAGAAACTGGTCAACATCCGCGTGCGCGAGAAGGCGCCGCTGGAAGCGCTCGACGGCTTTCCCAACCTGCTGACGGCCGCGGAGGCCGAGGTCTGCGCGCAAGGCGGTCGCGTGTTTGTGCGCTACTCGGGCACCGAAGCCAAGGCGCGCGTCCTCGTCGAAGCGCGCGAACAGGACATGGTCGATAAGTGGTGCGCGCAACTGGCCGAAGTGATCCAGCGCCAGCTCGGCGTCTAGCCGGCGGCGGGCGAATTCTCCGGGAAGCCACGGCGGCCCGGAGTCCACGTTTTTTTCAGAGCCGGGACGACCGATGCGGTGTCCTGCGATGAATTGAGGCTGGCCCGGCGTCCCTCAGAAACGGTGATTCCATTCGTCCCGACAATACTTGGTTTGGGTCAACTCTTCGGTCCGGGCGGCGGGCCAGTCCGTCAGCCGTTCGCGGGTTTCCCAGACCCGGCGCAACGCCGACTTCAAGCGCCCACGATCCAGGGCGAGGTTCAGGACGAAGTCGCCGTGACGGCGGCCGGCTCGGTAGTCCGGCTCGCGCGACGGTGGCGGCAACACGGCGGCGAGCAGAGCCAGATCGAGATCGACTAGGAACGCGCCGTGGAACAACAGCGCCCGCCGGCCACGGCGCTGGGCGTTGCCGGAGCATTTGCGGTCCGCGATGGCCAGGTCGGTGTCGCCGCACCGCCGCACCGGCTGGCCCAGCAATTCGGTGAGCGCCGCCGCGTGCCGGTTCATGATCCAGAGATTCGTTTGGGGAATGCTGGCCGTCGGGCCTTCCTCCTGGATGCGCAGCACGACGCTGTAATTGAGGCAGCCCGGACCCTGCAAGACGGTGCCGCCACCGGTGATGCGCCGAAAGACCGGGAGGCCGCGGGCGCGGCATTCCGCGAACTTGACCTCGGTGGCGACCCGGTTCGCATACCCCAACACCACAAAGTGGGTGGGCGCTTCCCAGAACCGCAATACTTCGGGTCCGCCCGCTTCGCAGGCGTCGAGCAGGGCTTCGTCGCAGGCCAGGTTCTCCGCGGGTGTGGGGAGCGTCAGATCCAGGTATTGCATCGCGCGGCGGCATTCGACCCTGCCCCGCGGACCCGCGCCAGCCCGAACCTGAGGCCGCGCGCCGCGACGGTTTTTCCCGCTTGCCCCTGCCCGGAGGCGTTCCTAAGTTGCGCCAATGAAACGTGCGCTTCCGATGCTGCGACTGGCGCTCGCCGCCTTCCCGCTGCTGCTCGCCGGCCGGCTGTGCCCCCCGCTGTATGCCGCCGACGCGGGATCCAGCCCCGAGTACGACGAAAAGCTGCGCCATTTGAACGGCCTGGTGCAGGATCTCCTCGATTCGCAAGCCGTGATTCAAAAGCGCCTCTCCAGCCTGACCGACGATCTGCACGGCTTCCGGGACGATACTGGCAAGCTCGGCGACCGCCTGAGCGAACGCTTCGTTACACGCCAGGAGTTCCAGCAACTCGCCGCGGCGGTCAAGGAACTCGATCACAAGCGCGAGGACGACAAGCGTCTTATCTTGGACGAAATCAAGAAGCTGGCCCAAACGCCGGTGGTGGTGCCACCCAGAGACTTGCCCAAGCCGCCGCCGAAAGACACGACGCCCGAGGGACCGGTGAAGGGCTACAAATACACCGTGAAGAAGGACGAAACGCTTTGGGCCATCATCAAGGCCTACCGGGATAGCGGCGTGAAGGTCTCACAGGAGGACATCCAAAAGGCGAATCCCACGCTGAAACCCAACCTCATCCGCGAAGGCCAGGTGATCCTCATCCCGGATCCGGCTTTGAAATAAGCGCTCCCGCAATGCCGCTGCGCCCCGTTTGCGCCCCGCTTCGCGGTTGACGCTGAACACTGAGCCGGTAGGCTGCGTCCAACCCCGTATTACGTGGGTTTTTGATCCTTTTATGCACATGAACCAGACACAGGCATCGGCCGGCGCGGAGACGCGCCGGAGTTTCATCAAGAAAGCGGCGACGGTTACGGCAGCGGCGGCGGCGACCAACCTCTTCAAGACCCCGGTATATGGCCAGGGCACCGCGCCTTCCACGGGACGGGTCATCGGCGCCAACGACCGCATCGTGGTTGGCTTCGTCGGCGTCGGCCCGCAAGGCCAGTTGCACGTGGACAAAATGAAGACCAACGCCGAGAAGAACAACGTGGCGTTGGCGGGTGTTTGCGACCTGTGGGAGAAGCGCCGCGAAATGGCGAAGGCCAAGATCGGTGGCGACGTCAAGCTGTATGACGATTACCACAAGCTGCTCGATAACAAAGATATCGACGCCGTCATTTGCGCGACGGTGGACCACTGGCATGCCCGGGTCTCCGTGGATGCCATGAAGGCCGGCAAGCACATCTACGTCGAGAAGCCGATGGCGCGTTACCTGCCCGAGGCGTTCGAGGTGTGGGACACGGTCAAGGCCACCGGCAAGCAGTTTCAGGTGGGTTCCCAAGGGTGCTCGGATGCGATGTGGCTGAAGGCGGCGGAGCTGGTGGCCGCCGGCAAGATCGGCAAGCTGGTGCTCGGCCAGACGTCCTACATGCGCAACAGCCCCAAGGGCGAATGGAATTACACGATCGACCCGGACTTCAAGGAAGGCAGCGTGAATTGGGAGACCTGGCTCGGCCCGAAGCTCGTGACCCGGCACCCGTTCTACCCCGACCATTACTTCCGCTGGCGCAAATACTACCAATACTGCGCCGGCCTGCTGGGCGACCTGTTGCCGCACCGCGTTCACCCGCTGATGCTCGCCACCGGTAATCCCGAGTTCCCGGTGCGCGTCTGCGCCATCGGCACCAAGAACATTCTCACCGACAAAAACACGCCGGGCACGCCGATTCGCGATTGCCCCGAGTGTCTCACCCTGATCGCCGAGTTCCCGAGCGGCTTCCAGGCCATGATCTGCATCGGCTCGGTGAACGAGAAAGGGCTCGACGACATCGTTCGCGGTCACATGGCAACGCTTCAACTCGGCGGCAGCAAGGTCGAGTTGCGTCCCGAGCGGCCGTTCACCGATGACCTGGATCCTGAGGATTACGCGCACCTCACGCCGGTCGAAGACGTGGGCGTGCATGAAAGCAACTGGCTCGACAGCATCCGCAGCGGGAAGCCCCCGCACGCGAACATCGAACTCGCGGTTCGCGCGCAGACGGTCATTTCCCTGGCCGAAATGTCCGACCGCATGGGCATCGCTTGTCACTTCGACGAGAAGACCCGCAGCGTCCTGGACGCGACGGGCAAGAAGATCGAGATTGCGAATTACGGCGTGCTGAAGCCGTCTTAAGCCGGTTGGCTTGGAACTGGATCAACGCACGGGCTTCCGTCGGCGCTGGCTGGCGGAAGCCCGGTTCTTTTTGACTGCCGACTTAATCGTATCTTCGCCGGCTTCCACAGCCCTGCCATGATCACCCTGCGCCTGGCCCGACACGCGATGAACACGCGCTTCGAGTTGGTGCTCTCCGGCGTGGCCGAGGCGCCGCTGCGCGCGGCCGGCGAGGAGGCGCTCGACGAAATCCAGCGGCTCGAAGACCGGCTCAGCCTCTTCCGGCCGACCAGCGAAATCGCGCGCCTAAACCGGCACGCCGCGGAGGGTCCGGTGAAGGTCAGCCCGCCGGTGTTTGCGCTGTTGTGCCAGGCGCAACAACTGGCAGCGGCGACGGACGGCGCCTTCGATCCTACGATTGGCCCATTGATGCGGGCCTGGGGTTTTCACGGCGCGCGAGGCAGGTTGCCGGAGCCTGCCGTGCTGGCCGCGGCCCGGGCCTGCGTGGGCATGAACAACGTGCTCTTCGACGAAACGGACTTCACCGTTTGCTTCGCACGGTCTGGCGTGACGCTTGACCTGGGGGCCATCGGCAAGGGTTACGCGATCGACTGCGCGGTCGAACGCTTGCGCGAAGCGGGCGTGACCAGCGCCTTCATTCATGGCGGCACCAGCAGTTGCCATGGTCTGGGGACGATGCCGGAAGGCCGGTCTTGGACGGCCGGCGTGTTTGAACCGGCCGCTGCCGGCACCTCGGCGAGGGAGTCACCGACGGCGGAAACGCTCCTGGCGGAGGTCCCGTTGCGCGACGAATCGCTGGGCGTTTCAGCGGTTTGGGGCAAGGCGTTCCGCGCCGGCGGACAAAGGTTCGGCCACGTGCTCGATCCCCGCGCCGGCGAACCCGTGCAGCGCGCCGCGCTGGCTGCGGTGGCCCTGCCCAGCGCGACCGAGAGCGATGCGCTTTCCACCGCGTTGCTGGTGCTCGGCGAGCCGGGTCTGGAAACGCTCGCGCGGTTGCGACCCAAGTTGCGAGCGCTGGTGTTGCTGCCGGCAGCGGACGTGGAAACGAGCCGATGCGTGTCGAGAGGAATCGACCTTTGCTCCCACGCGGCCTGACGTAATGCCACGCGACGATCGGCTGGGAGCAGCCGGAGTCTTGTCGGAAAGAGCCAGAAAGTTCGTGCTATGCGGCTCACAAATCCTGGCCAAGGCCCCGGGTAGTGTCCCGGTTTGGTGGCGGCGGTGCTGCGGTAACGCCCTGCGCCGCCGCAGCGGCGCAGCCACCCATTTGAAGTCAGAATACTACCCGACAGTGAGGTTGCTTGCCTCCGGCCACAATCGGTGTGACATTGCGCGCGTTGCGCACAGTTTGGTCCAAGCGTTTAACTCCCGCAGGCCGGAAGCTCCTATCCGGCGCGCTGGTGTTGTTGTGGCTGGGTCTCACCGTCCTTGGTTCCGCGCCGACGCTCCACCGATTCTTCCATAGCGACGCGGCCCTCCCAGGCCACGAATGTATTGTTTCCACCTTCACGGGCGGCCACGTCCTGGCGGCTGCGGGCACCCCAATCCTGCCCGTCCCCGTCTTTCAGATTTGCGGAGTGCTGCCCGTGCCAGCAAGGCACCCAGCCTCGGCGCCTGACCGTCGCCTGGCGGACAGTCGCGCTCCCCCGGCTCGCTCCCTTTCGTCCACGGTCATCGGCTGAGACGGGTTGAGGATTCCGGCCCGCAAGCTCGGCCGGCGACTGCGTCAAGTCCGGTTCCAGGAATCCCAGAACCTGCGCGTCAGCTTTGGCGCGCCTCCATCAAGCCGTAATGAAACTCGTCAGAATTCTGGGCGTGTCTTCCGCCCTTTGCCTGAGTGCGTTCGCCACGCAGGCGCAGGAGACAAATCAGTTGGATCAAGTCAGTCAGCAATTGAAGCAGTTGCAGGCAGACTTCGACCGCCAGCAACGCGAAATGCGGGAGCGCTTCGAGAAGACCATCCAGGCGCAGCAGGCGCAGATCGACGCGCTGAAGCAGCAACTCGAAGCCGTCAAGACCAACGCCCCCGCTGCCGCGCCACCACCGGCGGCTGCCGCCACGGCACCGGCCAACGCCCCCGCAACGGCAACGGTGCCGGGCCCGGCAGTCCCCGAGCCGACGGCCGCCAGCGCGCCGGCGGCCACCGCCACCGCGGGGTGGAATCCCGCCAATCCCATCCGCCTCCAGAGCGGCGGGAGTTATCTCGACGCGGGCCTGGTCGGCGATTTTGTATTCGGCTCCTCCACGGCGGATGACATCGAAGGGGGCACGCAACTGGGCGGGCACGACCC
>JAKANS010000268.1 GCA_021823625.1 bacterium
CCACGCTCACGACGCGTTTCATCTACCCGCAGTTCTCGCTCGAAGGCAAACGCCTCTGGATCGTGGGCCTGGCGCCGCGGGGCCTGCCGCGGGTCCTGCTGGCCAAGTTCGCGCTGGGCACCGGCCTCTCGCTCAGTCTGAGCCTGGGCTTGATCCTCCTCTCCTGTCACCTGCTCGAACTGCCGTGGCACCACACCTTGCTCTTCGCGGGCGCGACCGGCGTCATGGCATTTACGCTCAACGGCCTGGCGATCGGACTCGGGTCACTCTACCCGAACCTCAAGGAGGACAACCCGAGCAAGATCGTCAGCGGCTTTGGCGGGACGTTCTGCCTGGTGCTGAGTTTCGTCTATATCGTCGCCTCCGTGTTGCTGCTGGCCTTCTCTGCGCCCTGGACGCTGGCGGCCGGTTTCCGTTTGGAAACTCTTGGTGCGTGGTCGGCGTTCCTGCTCCTGTCCGGGTTGCTCGGCTGGCTGCCGATGAAGCTCGGCTGGCGCCGCGCCCTGCAATTCGAGTACTAGGTCGTGGCCGTTACCGACGAAACGGCGCTCATCCAGAGCTTCGTCTTGCGCATTCAACTGATCGCCCGCCAACTCAAGTTGGTCCAAGAGACCATTGCCGATTACGACCGCCGGCTCGCCGCCGCGTTCGCCCAACATGAGGACCACGAGATCTTCGCTACTCTGCCGGGAGCCGGCCCGGGGTTGGCTCCCCGCCTGCTGGCCAGCCTGGGCTCGCAGCGGGACCGGTTCGCCTCGGCCGGTGAACTGCAGCAATACAGCGGCGTGGCGCCCGTGACCCAAAAGGGTGGCGGCACCTGTTACATTCATCGTCGCTATCTTTGTGCCAGGTTCCAGAGACAGAGTTTTCATGAATAGGCCAAAGAGAGGATCCTCTGGAGTCGCTGGTCGGCGGCCTCTTATCTGCAACAGAGAACGCAAGGTTCCTCTCCTCATACCGCCGTGCGCGCGCTGGCGTTCAAATGGCAACGCATCATCTGGCGGTGCTGGCAGGATCACACCGCGTATGACGAGCGGATTTACGAGAAGGCCTTGCGCCGCTCTCACAGTCCGTTAGTCGCGCTCCTACCGCCGATCGAAGCAGGCAAGAGTCCGTTCAAAAACCCAATAAACAAAAATGCAAAAACCCGTTGACAGATTACCTCAGAGGTGAGGTCAGCGACGGAAGCCAGCCGCCGATGACGTTGAATTTGTCCCTGAGCGAATCGGCTGGCTCATGTTCGCTGCAGCGCCTGGTTGGATTGAGCCGCTGCGCGGCAGAGGCTGGCGCGGGTGACGGAGTCCCGGTGCATGGTCGTCGGGCTCGGATTTTCGGAGGGGCAAGGGACCCGCACTCACGGGCATCCTCGCCTCGCCATGAAACTACCGAACTAGCCCTCTATCGTTCAGTTCCAACAACTCGTCGAGCTCAAAGATTATCGCGGGCCCACCAAGAAGGAATACGTCCGCTACGCGCGCAAGTTCGCCGGGCATCTCCAGGCCGACCCGGCCGCCGCCACCGGGGACCGCCTCCGCGAATACTTCCGCTTCCGGCGCCAGAAGAAGGGCTGTTCGCGCAGTCCGATGAACGGGGCCAAGTGCGCCCTGCGTTGCTTCTATCGCGAGTGCGTCAAGGTCACCGGCTGGACCGTGTTCGAGGGGTTGCGCATCGCCCAGCCGCTCGTGTTGCCGATGGGGCGCGCGCGCGGAAGTCCGCCGCGTGCTCGACGCGGTGCGCGAACCTCGCTTCCGCACCTGCCTGCGGCTGATGTATCACTGCGGCCTGCGGGTCGGCGAAGCCCTGCGCCTCCAAGTGTGCGACCTGCAGAACACCCGCACCGACCAACCCCGTCTCCACGGGCGCAACGGCAAGGGCGGCAAGGATCGTTACGTGCCGCTGGCGCCGGTGATGGTGGAGGAACTGCGCGCCTGGTGGCAGGCCCACCGCAACGGCACCTGGCTCTTCCCCTCGCCGGGCTGCGGCTGGGCCGAACGGGCGCACTCGCTTTCCGAGGCCCTGCAGCGCGCCACCGAGCCCATGAGCCCCGGCGCCGTGCAGATGGCCTTCAAGCTGGCCCGCACCCAGAGCGGCACCCACCCCGCCGCCACCGGTCACACGCTCCGCCACAGTTAGGCCACGCACTTGCTCGAGGAAGGCGTCTCGCGGTTGCAGATCCGCCGCTATCTCGGTCACGAGTCGCTGGACACGACGGTGGTGTACCCCCACCTGACCGCCGTCAGCGAAGCCCGCACCCAGGCCGCCCCGGCCACGCTCCATCGGCCTCCGGTCTGAGGCGTGATTCCCCTGGCCGAGGTACTGCGCCGGCACTGGCCGGCGTATGTGCGGCGTTTCGGGGCGGGGCTTCTGCCCTCCCACCGCGACGCCGTCGCGTCGATCCTCCGCTGCCGCACGGCGGCGCTGGGCGGCCGGCTCTTTGCCTGCGACTGCGGCCGCGTCGAGTTCGTCTATCACTCCGGCAATCACCGCGCCTGTCCCCGCTGCGGTCACGCCGACGCCACCGAGTGGTTGGCCCGCCAACGCCAGAAGCTCCTGCCCGTGCCCTATTGCCTGGTCACCTTCACCGTGCCGGCCAGCCTGCGCGGACTGATCCGCTCGCATCAGAAGCCGCTCTACGGCGCCCTCCTCCACGAAGCAGCGCCCGCGCGGAGGGACGTGGCCCGCACCCACAAGAATCTCGGCGCCCAGATCGGGTTGCTGGCCGTGCTCCAGACCTGGGCGCGCGACCTGCACTTCCATCCGCACGTGCATTGCGTCGTGCCGGCGGGCGGACTCTCGGCCAACGGCCTGCGCTGGATCCGGCCCAAGCAGCCAGACTATTGCCTGCCGCAAGCCGTGCTGGCGCGGCGCTTCCGCACCCGGTTCCAGGCCGCGCTCCGCCGCGAGTTGCCCGCCGCCCGCGCCACGCTCCCCCAGTCCGTGTGGCGCACCGGCTGGGTCGCCGACGCGCAACCGGTCGGCTCGGGCGAACCGGCGTTGAAGTATCTGGCCGCCTATGTCTATCGCACCGCGTTCAGCGCCGAGCGCATCGTGACCGACGCTGGCCAGAGCACCTCACCTTCACCTATCGCGAGGGCAAGACGGGCGTGCTGCGCCGGATGCGCTTGATCGTCGCGCAGTTCATTCACCGCTTCTGGCAACACGTCCTGCCGCGTGGCTTTCAACGGGTGCGCTCCTACGGCTGGCTCGCTCCGGCGGCGCAGGCCCGGCGGGAACGAATCCGCGCGCTGCTCGACTGGCGGCCGCCCGCGCGGGGGCTCCCGGACCCGCCGCCGCCGCGCTGTCCGTGCTGCCAGCAGCCGATGCGCTTGGTGGGTTCGTTGCCGCGCGCCCCGCCCCCGAACCGATGCCCCCCTCCACGCCAGCATCTCAGTCCGCCCCGCGCTTTCGCCGCGCCTGGGGTCACGGCGCGGCGTTCTCCTGGCGCGAGCCAAGAGCCTTGCCCCGATCAACTCAGGGCCGGAGATCGCCCCAAACGGGCTTGCGGCCCCACGAAGTGAACCCGGATCCGCGCGCGGTGAGGTGGGACGGCCGACTGCGGCGCCGGTGACGGGCTGCTCCGGCGAGTCTGGAGCGGCCAAGCAAAAGACAAGGAAAGGCGGCGGAAAAATGCCCGGGCTCGTTCAACCAGAGTTAGCTTTGACGCTCCGCTGCGCTCCGGCCAAAGCTAACTGTCTCCGTTGGACGGCATCATGTTCACTCTCTCTTTTCTGTGTCAAATGTCTGAGCGCGGAAGCAACTGCCGCAAGCAAAAGAAGCTTCCGTAATGTCTGTCGTGGGTATCAGCCATAGTAGGGAATCTCCAGCTTGCCGGCCACGAAGTAGCGCATGGCCGTCTGATACGCGGTGGAGCGATGGCCGCGCGCTTTACGCTTGGTTGCTGAGAACAGGCTGTTGAGCCCTTCCGGGAACGCCGTCGTCAACCCTGGCTGCCCATGCCCCAAGATGCCTTCCAGATGACGCTCGACCCTGTCGGCCGCTTGGCGCAGCGGCTCCCGCAATCCGCTGGTCAACGCCGCCGCCGCCGCCCGCACCCACTGACACCCTTGGACGAACCGCCTGCGCGCCACCCGGGCCGTCCCGGCGGCGTACGCGCGCTGCCATTCCAAGCGCCTCGCAGACGCCAAGCCCGGGACCAGCGGTTTGTCTTTCAGTGGCTCCCCGCGCCACGCTTCCCGCTCGGTCCAGCCTGCGGGATTCTTGCGCCACAGCCAGCAGGTCTTTTCCCACTGGACGCGGGCGTCCGCACCCTGCCGGCTTTCGGCTCGGCGCACTTCGTCCACCGCCGCGGCCACCTGGCTGACGACGTGAAACTTGGCGAACACGATCACCGCATTTCCGAAATTCGCTTTCCCGCCCTTGACGTAGGCCGGACTCATGTCAATGGCCACCCGGGGGATCGCTTTGGGAGGCCCGTTGTGCCGGCCCAATTCCGCGGCGAACCGCTCCCCCACGCGCGCGTCTTTCCCCTCGACCGCCAGCAACACCCGCTTGGCTTCCCAATCCACAAAGACCGTCAGATAGTTGTGCCCTTTCCGGCGGTTCATCTCGTCGGCCCCCACCCAAACCACGTTTTCCCAGCTCACCCCAGCCCACGCCCCGTCCACGGGCGCAAACAGCCTCCGCCACAACTTCGGCGCCGTCTCGCCCAGAATCTCGCCCGCCTTGGCCACCGGCATCTCCCGCATCAGCGTCAGGGCGAAGGCTTCAAACGCCTGCGGGCAACGCGGACTGCGGCCTTCCCACGGCGCCCGCCCCGTAAACACCTTCTGGCAGTCGCGGCACTGCCCCCGGGGCAGCGCGCACACGATCTCCGATTCCAACGGGCAGACATTCGGATGCCGCCACCGCCGTTCCGGCGCAGGGTCGTAGCCGCACACGTGCCGT
>JAKANS010000097.1 GCA_021823625.1 bacterium
GGCTGTCCGCCTTCACCGCCCACATTTCCTTTTTCACCAGGCCGGTGACGATGAAGGCCAGGCCGTGGTCGAAAAGCGGCCGGGGGGCGACCGACCAGTCAGGGTACTGCACCCGCCACAGCTCGCGCCCGGCACAGTCTGACCTCCGATGCGTTGGACTGCGCGCGTCGCCAGCGACTGTCACGGGTCTGCCGCCAGCCCGGTCGGCGACTTTTGCTGAAGACGGGTTCGCCTTCCGCTTCACCTTGCGAGCGGTGAAGCGGAAAGCGCGCACTGCTCGATTTTCGCCACTGGCGATGCGGTGATCAAGGGACATTGGTCTGTGACAACAGCTTTAATCACGTTCCAGATGGTTGTAAGCGTGGCATTTGCAACTCAGTTTCAGAATCCGATTCGGCCCTGGCATGGCCATTGCTCTGGGCTGCGTCGTACGCAAGTGCGTCACCAAAACGAAACCCTGTTGCGAAATGTTCAGCCCCTCCAGGCGTCGGCCAGCCGCGGCGGTGGAGGGGCGTCGTGATCGAGGAAACTGACGATGAAGAAAATCGAAGCCATCATCAAACCCTTCAAGTTGGAGGAAGTAAAAGACGCTCTCGGCGAAGTCGGCATCGAGGGCATGACGGTCACCGAGGTCAAGGGGTTCGGTCGCCAGAAAGGCCACACCGAGATTTACCGCGGTAGCGAGTACACCGTGGACTTCCTGCCCAAGATCAAAGTCGAGTTGATCCTTGGTGAGGACCGCGTGGACGCCGCGGTCAAAGCGATTCTCGGTTCCGCCAAGACCGGGAAAATCGGCGACGGCAAGGTATTCATCTCGACTATTGACGAGGCCATCCGGATTCGCACCGAAGAGAGAGGAGAAGCGGCGGTGTAAACGACAAGTTCAAAACTCAACTACCTGACAGAACCATCGACTATGAAAAAGCTCTTCACGATCTTCGCTCTCATTACTTCCGTGGCTCTGACTCCGAAATTCGTCAGAGCCGCCGATGCCTCCGCAGCGACCAACGCTCCCCCCGTTCCGACCCTTGAACAACGCGTCGCCAGTGTGGAGGCTTACCTGAACAACACCGATCCCACGGCCGCGTTGAAAGACAAGGACGGCAAGATTCCTGACGGCTTGGTCACGCCGACTTCCGCCGTCGCCGGTCCCGGGCACAACGCCTGGATGATGACCTCGTCGGCGCTAGTGCTCTTCATGACGTTGCCCGGTCTGGCGCTCTTCTACGGTGGGTTGGTGCGGCGGAAGAACGTGCTGTCGGTGCTGGCGCAATGCCTCGGTCTCGCCGGTCTGGTCAGCATCCTCTGGTGGATTTGTGGCTACAGCATGGTATTCGCGGACGGCAGCGGGCCGATCGTTGGAAACCTGAAATTCGCGTTTCTCAACGGCGTGGATTCGCTGCCGAACACGAATTACGCGTACTGGGTTTCGCACAACGTCTTCTCGATGTATCAGCTCATGTTCGCGATCATCACCCCAGCCTTGATCATTGGCGCGATCGCCGAGCGCATGAAATTCAAGGCGATCCTGGTGTTCATGACGTTGTGGATGTTCGTCGTGTACTTCCCGTTGGCCCACATGGTATGGGGCATTGACGGGCTGATGAACGGCGTCTGGAACGCCAAGGCGAGCATCAAGGCCATCGATTTCGCCGGCGGCACCGTGGTTCACATGTCCTCGGGTTGGTCGGCGCTGATCCTCTGCATCATCCTCGGCAAACGGCTCGGGTTTCCGAAAGAACCCATGCCGCCGCATAGCATGGTGCTCTGCATGGTCGGCACCGGCATGCTCTGGGTCGGGTGGTATGGATTCAATGCCGGCAGCGCTGTGGCCGCGGACGGCATCGCCGCCAACGCCTTCATGACTACGACGCTGGCAACCGCGGTGGCTTCCTTCGTATGGGCGATGGCGGAGTACACGATCAAGGGCAAGCCCAGCGTCCTGGGTTTCTGCTCCGGCGCGGTGGCCGGTTTGGTGGTGATCACCCCGGCGACCGGCTTCGTCACGGCCAACGGGGCGGTGATCATCGGCATCCTGGCGGGCATCATTCCCTTCCTGGCGGTTTCGTTTCTGAAAGCCAAGTTCGGCTACGACGATGCCTTGGACACGTTCGGAGTGCATGCGGTGGGTGGGACGCTGGGCGCCTTTATGACGGGTGTCTTGGCGCGAAACTCCGCGAACGCGAACCTGGCGACCAACCTCAAGGACTTCGTCAAAGACACCGCCACGCAACCGCTGGTGATTGAGCAGCTCAAGGCCATTGCCCTCACGATCGTACTCGCCGTGGTTGGCACCACGATCATCGCCTACATCACCAAGACCGTCGTGGGGCTGCGGCCGAGCGAGGAGGTCGAAACGCTGGGTCTGGACCTCGCGGAGCACGGCGAAGAGAGTTACCACGGAGCGTAGGCGTTTGAAAGCAAATCGGCCGTGTCCGGGGGCTGCCAGGGAAAAGGTCGCCCCCGGCACGGCAACGACAAGCAGGACAGCAGAGTCCCGTTTGCGAGCAACTCAGTACTGAAAAGCGACAGAAGTCACAATCAAATACTCATGAGCACACCCAAGAGCGTAATGGAGCTGGCGAAGAAGGCCGGCGCGAAGATGGCGGACATCAAGTTTGTGGACACGTTCGGCACCTGGCAGCACTTCAGCGTGCCGGTGGGCGAGGTGACCGAGGAGGTTTTCGCCGAGGGCTTCGGCTTCGACGGCTCCTCGATCCGCGGCTGGAAGTCGATCGAGGCGAGCGACATGCTGGCGATGCCCGACCCGGTCACCGCCTTCATCGACCCCTTCTGCGCGGTGCCCACCCTGAGCCTGACCTGCACGATTGCCGAGACGGGCACCAAGGAGGCCTACAGCCGCGACCCGCGGGGCATCGCCCAGAAGGGCGAGAAATACCTCCAGTCCACCGGCCTGGCCGACAGCGCCGTGTTCGGGCCGGAGGCGGAGTTCTTCATCTTCGACAACGTCCAGTACGACGCGAAGAGCAACGGCACCTTCTACTCGGTGGACAGCGAAGAGGCGGTCTGGAACACCGGGCGGGACGAGATGCCCAATCTGGGTTACAAAATCCGGCACAAAGAGGGCTACTTCCCGGTGGCGCCGGCCGACACGCAGCAGGACCTCCGCACCGAGATGGTGCTCCTGATGGGGCAGTTGGGCATCCAGGTCGAGCGCCAGCACCACGAAGTGGCCACGGCGGGGCAGGCGGAAATCGACTTCCGGTTCGACACCCTGGTCAAGACCGCGGACACGATGATGCTCTACAAATACATCATCAAGAACGTCGCCCGGAAGCACGGCAAGACCGTGACCTTCATGCCCAAGCCGCTCTTTGGGGACAACGGCTCCGGGATGCACACCCACCTCTCCTTGTGGAAGAAAGGCAAGCCGCTCTTTGCGGGCAACGAATACGCGGGCCTCTCGCCGATGGCCCTCTACGCCATCGGGGGCATCTTGAAGCACGCCAAGGCGCTGTGCGCCCTGTGCTCGCCGACGACCAACAGCTACAAGCGGCTGGTGCCCGGCTACGAAGCGCCGGTGAACCTGGCCTACTCGGCGCGCAACCGCTCGGCGGCGGTGCGCATCCCGACCTTCAGCGAGAGTCCCAAGGCCAAGCGCCTGGAGTACCGGCCGCCGGACCCCAGCGCCAACCCGTACCTGGCGTACACGGCGCTGCTGCTGGCGGCGGTGGACGGGATCCTCAACAAGCTCGATCCGGGCGAGCCGATGGACAAGAACCTCTACGAACTGCCGCCGGAAGAGCTGGCGAAGGTGCCGCAGATTTGCGGCAGCCTGCCCGAGGCGCTGGACCGGTTGGAGGCGGACCACGAATTCCTGCTCAAAGGCGACGTGTTCACGCGGGATTTCCTGGAGATGTGGGTCAGCGCCAAGCGCAAGGAGGCCGACGCCCTGCGCCTGCGCCCCCACCCCTACGAGTTCTTCCTCTACTACGACGTGTAAAGCGCGCGGGGCGACTTGAGGGCACCCCGGAGGGGGTGCCCTTTTTTCGTGCCGGAAGGCCTGAAATCAGGGTTTTTGAGGAGCAAGAACCGGGCTGTGAATAACCGGTGAGCAAGTGCTAACAGGTTGTGCTCGTCAGGCACCGAAGGCGGTTCTACAAACGCCCTCGCTTGACCTGATCAGCCTTTTGCGCTTCCCGGCGTTTCCGAGACCCAGCGAAACCTGTCCAGGCGCTGTTTTACAAGTATTTGTCAACAAATGTTTTGCGTTTGTGAAATAGGAAACGGTTGCCGGTTTTCCAACGGGTACTTCCAGCGATTTCGGACGGGGTTGCGGAAGGCCGTGCAAAGGACTGAAAAAGTGCGGGTTACATCCGTGTGACGAGGCGTGGTGAACAATTTCTCGAAATGCAAGTGAATCGAACCGTGAATGCGATGCAAGCACCGGGCGACAAAGTCTGGACGGCGGCCCAGCGGATCCTCCGCGAAACGCTCAATCCCGACATCTTCAAGCTTTGGTTCGCGGGGCTGAAAGCGAAGTCCTTGGGCGAGGACGGAATCGTCCTCGAAGTCCCCAATGACTTCTGCGAACTCTGGCTCAAGAGCAACTACCTGAGCCTGCTGCAGGACGTGCTGTGCCAAGTGACCGGCATCCGCCTCGCGGTCGCGTTCGCCATCAACCCCACCACCACGCCGACGGGTTGTAACGCACGCGAAAAGGATGCTGCTGTGCCGCCACCGCCGCGACCGGAAAACCCGCCGTTGGTTGTTCGCGATTTCGATTTCAATCCCAAGAACACGTTTGAAACGTTCGTGGTGGGGAGCAACAACAGTTTTGCGCACGCTGCTGCGCTGGCGGTGGCCCAGAATCCGGGCAAGGCGTACAACCCGTTGTTTGTGTACGGCGGGGTCGGGCTGGGCAAGACGCACCTCTTGCACGCGATCGGCCAGCACGCGGTGCGCCAAAAGCGGGGTGCACGCGTCGCCTACGTTTCCTCCGAAAAGTTCACGAACGAGTATATCGAGGCGATCCAGAGCAACGACCTCGCCCGGTTCCGCAAAAAATACCGGCAGACCGATCTCCTGCTCATCGACGACATCCAGTTCCTCGAAAACAAGGAGCGGATTCAGGAGGAGTTCTTCCACACTTTCAACGCGCTGCACGACGCGCATCGCCAGATGGTGCTGACTTGCGACCGTCCGGCCGGCGAACTGAAGAGCCTCGAGGCGCGGCTGGTTTCGCGGTTCGAATGGGGGCTGGTCACCGATTTACAACCGCCCGACGTCGAGACGCGCGTGGCCATCGTTCGCAAGAAGCAGGAAGCGATGGAGTACAAACTGCCGGAGCCGATCCTGTACTTCATCGCCCAGAAAATCCGCTCGAACATCCGGCGCCTGGAAGGCGCGCTGGCACGGGTGAGTTCCTACTGCTCGCTCAGCCGGACGCCGCCCACCATCGAGTTGGTGGAATCGTTGCTGCGCGAGCAACTCCAGGAAGAGACGCGCGACGCGCTCACGATCGAAGCGATCCAGAAGCGCGTGGCCGATCACTTCGACATCCGCCTGGCCGATATGACGAGCAAGCGGCGTCCGGAACACATCGCGTTTCCCCGGCAGGTGGCGATGTTTCTTGCGCGCAACCTGACCGGCAGTTCGCTGAACACCATCGGCGAAGCCTTCGGCGGGCGCGACCACGGCACGGTGCTGCACGCCTGCCGCCTCGTGAAAGACCGCATGGAAGTGGACGAAAGCGTCCGGCAGGTCGTGGGCTTTCTTGAACGGCAACTCGGCCGCTGAATCCGCCGCCGATTCCCGGCCGGTCGCCGATTCGCAACCACGGCCGGAGATCCCGGCGTCGCGGGCGGCGGATCGGCTCGACGAAACATGGCCATCATCGAAGCCAGCGGCTTGACGCGGATTTTCCGCACCCGCCGCAAGCAACCCGGCCTGCGCGGGGCCATTGCGGGTTTGTTTCGCCAGGAATACGAAGCTGTCACCGCGGTGGGCGACGTGAGTTTCCAAATCGAAGCCGGGGAGCTCGTCGGCTTTGTCGGGCCCAACGGCGCGGGCAAGACCACAACGCTCAAGATGCTCTCGGGTTTGCTGCACCCATCCCGCGGTGCGGCGCGCGTGCTGGGCTTCGTGCCGTGGGAACGCGCCGATGGGTATCGCCGGCAATTTGCGCTCCTGCTGGGCCAGAAGAACCAGCTTTGGTGGGACCTGCCGGCGCGCGAGTCGCTCGAACTCAACGCCCGCCTCTACGGCATTCCGCAAGCGGATTACCTCCGTACCGTGGACGAACTGGTCACCCTCCTCGCCGTCCGGGACAAGCTGGACGTGATGGTGCGCGAACTTTCCCTGGGCGAGCGGATGAAAATGGAGCTCATCGCCGCGTTGTTGCACCGCCCAAAAGTGCTCTTCCTCGACGAGCCCACCATCGGCCTCGATGTCGTGTCGCAGCGGATCGTGCGCGACTTCCTGCGCGAGTACAACGCGACCCGCGGCACCACGATTTTGCTGACCAGCCATTACATGGCGGACATCCAGGAACTGTGCCGGCGCGTGCTCATCATCGATCGCGGCCAGCTCTTCTTCGACGGCCCGTTGAACGACATCCTGGAACGCTTCGTGGACTTCAAAGTGGTCACCATCCGTTTCGGGGCGATCGATCCGGCCGCGCTGGAGCGCGTGCGCGCGCGGGCGGAGGTGGTCGAAACGGCGCCGGGCCTGGTCCGGCTGCGGGTAAAACGCGACCAGGTCGTCGCCACCTGCAAACGCGTTCTCGACGAACTTCCAGTCCGGGATCTCGACATCGAGGAAGTGCCGGTGGAGGACGTGATCCACGAACTCTTCACCCGCCGGAATGCGACTCGCGGCCAGGCTGGCGCGGCCGCCACGGCGTCGCCACCGGTGGACAACCGTTGAGCAACCGCGGATTGCAGGCGGCTGGCGGTTCCACTAGTTTGCCCGCCATGTCTGCATTGTTCGCCCAAGGACGGGGCCTGCTCCTGGTCTGGCTGGCGTTACTGTTCGTGGGCTGTTCACCCATCGTGGACAGCCCGCGGGAAGAGGACCATCCCTTGATCCTCGAAGCCATGGCGCGCAAGGATACCAGTCCGCGCGACGCGGTGCGCCTGCTCGAAAAGGCGCTCGAGGGCAACCCCCGCCTGGCGCGCGCGCATTGGGAGTTGGGTCTGATCTGTCTGAACAACACGAGCAATTACGCCGCCGCGGTTTATCACTTCCAGAAGGTGCTCGAAATCCGGCCCGACTGGCCGCACGCCTCCACGGCCAGGCAACTGATCAACAACGCCAAGATCGAGCTGGTCAAAGAAGGCATTGAAGCCCCCACGCTGCCGTCGTTCCAGCACCAGATGGACTTGCTGGTCGATGAGTTGCATCAATTGACGGCGACGAAGACCAACCTGGAACTGCGGGTCGCGAGCTTGGTGGGGGTCACCCAGCAACTCAGCGTCGAAAACCTGCAGTTGCGCCAGCAGTTGCTCGCCGCTACCGGTCAAATCCCTCCACTCCGACCACCGTCCTTGAGTGCGGGAGGCCCGCTGGGCAAAACGAACGATCAGCATCCTCCACCGGATCGTGAATTCGTCGGTGCGGCTGTCGGAACGAAGCCGCCGCCCGCAACCCAAGAAGGGAGCAAGTCCGCGGCGAGATTCGAGAAGGCCGCATCGGCGTCAGCCATTCCGCGTACTTACACCTTCAAGCGCGGCGAAACGGCGTACTCCGTCACCAAACGCTACGGCCTGACCGTGAAAGATCTGGTGAACGCGAATCCGGGTTTGAATCCGTCGCGAATCCAATCCGGCCAGACGGTCCGGCTGCCGCCGCGCTGACGCGGCACGCAGGCCGGGTGCCCGCTCAGCGGCGATCTTTGGCGATCGCCCGCTCCAGCGCGGCCACGAGGCCTTCCATCGTGTGCGGTCGCGCTTCGGCATCCGGTTCAAAGCCGAGTTTCTTGATAACCTTGGTGGTCTCGGGACCGATGGACGCCAGCCGAAGTCCCGCGTAGCGCGCCTTCAGCCGCTTGAGATCGAAGCGCTCGTTGAAATGCCGCGCCGCCGAACCGCTGGCAAACGTCACCCAATCGGCGCCCTCCGCCCGGAGCCGCGCGGCGGCGCCGTTCCAATCTTCGGTGTCCGCCACCGTGCGATAGCAGGCGACGTCATCCACGATCGCACCCAGATCCTCGAGCAGCCTGGGCAACTCCGGATTGGCGACCTCCGCGCGCAGCAACAAAATGCGCAAGTTTTCGACGCTCTCGTACGCGGCCAGCGCCTTCGCGATCTTGGGCGCGACATACTCGCCCGGCACGAGATCCACCTTCAAATGCAGGGCTTGCAGCTTCGCCGCAGTTGCCGGCCCCACGGCGGCCAACCGCACCGCGCCCAGCGCGCGCACGTCGTCGAAGGCCTTGAAGAAATAATCGAAGAACAGCGTGACGCCGTTGGCGCTGGTGAAGATCAGCCAGTCGTAGCTGCCCAGGCCCGCCAGTGCCTCCACGAACGGCGTCCGCTCGCTCGGCGGCGCAATTTTGATGCAGGGCACCTCGATCACGCCCGCGCCGCGTTCACGCAACAAATCGCTGAGCGCACCGGCTTGGTCGCGTGCGCGCGTCACCACGATTCGTTGGCCGAAGAGCGGCCGGGTTTCCGACCAGTTCAGTTTGCCTCGCAGGCCAACGACCTCGCCGATCACAATCACCGTTGGCGCGACCAACCCCGCGGCTTTCACCCGCTTCGCGATGTCGCCCAGCGTGCCCTCAATCGAGCGTTGCTGGCCGGTGGTGCCTGACTGAGTCACCACCACTGGCGTTGCGGCCGACTGGCCCGCGGCGATGAGGATGGCCGCAATGCCTTCCAGCCGCTCCGTGCCCATCAGCACGACCTTCGTGCCGGGTGTGCGCGCCAGCAAAGACCAGTCCACGCCGCGGCCCGGTTTCGCGGGGTCTTCGTGGCCGGTGACGACCGTCAACGTCGAGGCCAGCGTGCGGTGGGTCAATGGAATCCCCGCGCTGGCGGGCACCGCCGTCAACGCTGAAACCCCCGGCACCACCTCAAATGGGATGCCCGCCGCGGCCAGGTACTCCGCCTCCTCGCCACCGCGGCCAAACAGGTAAGGATCGCCGCCCTTGAGCCGGACGACGCGTTTGCCGGCCTGGGCGCGCGCCACGAGCAGTTGGTTGATTTCGGCTTGGGACGGCGGGCCATCGGGCGAGCGGCGGACGATTTCCGCGTGTACCGGTGCGAGCCGGGCCAGGGCGGGATTCACCAACGAGTCGGCAATGACCACATCGGCGCGCCGCAACAACTCCGCCCCGCGCAGCGTCAGCAACTGCGCGTCACCGGGCCCGGCGCCCACCAGATAGACCATACCCGCACGGTTCATCGTCTGCTGATTCTACGCGCCGGCCAGCCGGAGGGTAAATGCAAACCGCTTCGATCAGCCCGCGCCGCCGCCGCCCAACCTGCCCAGGCTTTGTTCTGGCCAGCCATCCGGTCGTTCCTAGACTTTGCGCATGGATACTTCAGCGGTGCGGCCGCCACTGCACGTGCTCGTGATCGAGGACTCGGAGTTCGATGCCCGCGTCATCACCAGTCTGCTGCGAGGCGGCGGTTTCGACGTGACCCAGCGCCGCGTTGAAACCGCGGAGACGATGCGGGCGGCGCTGGCCGAACAGCCTTGGGACATCGTTTTCTCGGATCACCAGATGCCGGCGTTCGACGCCGCGCAGGCGCTGAAAGTCTTGCAGCAATCGGGGCTCGACCTGCCTTTCATCATCGTTTCCGGCGGCATTGGCGAGGAAACCGCCGTGGCCTTGATGAAGGCCGGGGCGCACGATTTTCTGATGAAAGGCCAGCTCGGCCGCCTCCTGCCGGCGGTGCAGCGCGAACTGCGCGAAGCCCAAAACCGCGCCGCGCGCCGCGCCAGTGAACAGCGGTACCGCCGGCTTTGGGAGACTTCGCCCGATGCCATCCTGATGATGGACGAGCCGGGCAACATCGCGTTTGTGAACCCCGCCGCCGAACAGGTGTTCGGCCTGGCCGCGGACCGGCTGATCGGTCGGAACTTCCGTTCCCTGCTGGCTCGCAAGGAAGGTGCCGAAGACGCCGGGTGGGCGCCTTGGGTGCGGCCCGAGGCGGAGCGGGCGCCGTTGGTCGAACTGGTCGGGCGACACGCCGCCGGTGGCGAAGTGATTGTGGAAGTCGCGTTCAGCGACATGGAGGTGGAAGGCCGCCGGTGGCACATCGCGTTCATTCGCGACATCACGGCGCGGCGCACCGCCGAACGGGCCTTGCGGGCGGCGGAAAAGGAATTCGGTTTGGCGCGCGAGATTCAGCAACGCCTCTTCCCGGCGCACGCGCCCCAGGTGCCGGGCTTCGACATTGCCGGCGCCACGTACCCGGCCGTCCAGGCAGGCGGCGATCACTACGATTTTCTGCCCATGCCGGACGGCGATCTCGGCCTGGTGGTCAGCGACGTGAGCGGTCACGGGATGGGGCCGGCGTTGATCATGGCCGAGACGCGCGCCTACCTGCGGATCGTGGCCTACAACCGGCGTGACGCCGGAATGGTGCTGACCCGGGCCAATCAAGTCCTGGCCGAAGACCTCGAAAGCGGCACGCGCTTCGTGACCTCGTTGCTGGTCCGCTTGATTCCGAGCGAGCGAAAACTGGCGTTCGCCAATGCCGGTCACACTGCCGGTTATGTGCTCGCGCCGACGGGTGAAGTCCGGCAAAGACTCCCGCGGCGCGGACCGCCGCTCGGCTTGTCCGCCGACAGCGTTTACGCGGAGAACGGACCCGTGGCGCTCGCGCCGGGCGAGCTCGTTTTGCTGCTCACCGACGGCATCGAGGAAGCCGAGTCGCCGACAGGCGAACTCTTCGGCGCGGCGCGGTTTTTGGAGGCCGTCCGCGCGCATCGCGAGGCGAGTGCAGCGGGCATTGTCGGCGCCGTGCGTGCGGCGCTGGACGCGTTTGGCGGCGGCGCGCGCCAGCAAGACGACATCACGTTGATCGTGGCCAAGGTGGTCTAAAGTCTAAATCCGAAATCCGAATTCTCGAAACCCGAAGGAAGCCCGAAATCCGACGGTTAAAAGGCCTTCTGCACGGCGTCGGGAAGGTTTCGCGCGGAAGACGCATCCGCCCCGGAGATTCGGGTTTCTGCCTTCGCGCTTCGGATTTCGCTCGGATTTCGAGTTTCGGAATTCGGGCTGAACTGTCGCCACGCCATCGGCAGCAGAAAGCTTCGGGAGCTTTCCCTTCTGGCAGAATTCACCCGCCGATCTCCCAGAATGGGCACCGCACCCAGCGGCCGGGTTCGACTTCCATCAACGCAGGGGCCTCGGTGCGGCAGCTTGGCTGGACCAGCGGACAACGCGGATGAAAACGGCAACCCGCCGGGAACCGCCCGGCGCTGGGCACGCTTCCGACGATGCTGCTCAGCCGCTCCGAGTTGCTGCCAAGGCGTGGCACGGCGGCCAGCAAGGCCCGCGAGTACGGGTGGGCGGGACGTTGCAGCAGCTTGGTCGTGGCCGTTTGTTCAACCACCTGCCCGGCGTACATCACAACCACGCGGTCAGCAAATTCGGAGACAATGCCAAGGTGGTGCGTGATCAGGAGGAGGCTCATCCCAAGTCGCTGGCGGAGGTCGCGCAGCAGTTCGAGAATCTGCGCCTGGATCGTCGCGTCCAGCGCGGTCGTCGGTTCGTCGGCGACCAACAACTTGGGCTGGGACGCCAGGGCCATCGCGATCATGGCGCGCTGCAGCATGCCGCCGGACAACTGGTGCGGATAATCACGGGCGCGCTCCGTCGGCGCGGCGATGCCGACGAGTTTCAACAAGCGCGTGACTTCGGCCGCGGTCGCGGCGGCCGGCCGGTGCACGCGCAATACTTCCCGGATCTGCGAACCAATCCGCATGACCGGGTTGAGTGCGGCGGCCGGCTCCTGAAACACATACGCCACCAGCGCACCGCGAACGCCGCACAATTCGCGCGGCGTGAGCCGGGTGACTTCGTGGCCCGCCAGCCGGATCTCGCCGGTGACGATCCGCGCGTTCGGTGCCAGCAACCGGCCGATGGCGAGGGCGGTCACCGTTTTGCCCGACCCGCTTTCGCCCACGAGGCAGACCGTTTCGCCTTCGTTGACTATGAGCGAGACACCGTCCACAGCGCGCAGGGCGCGGTCGCCGGCGCGGAACTCGATCGTGAGGTTTTCGATCGCGAGCAGCGGCATCGAAGGTGGCGAGGGCGGGGCCGGAGCCATCGGCCGCGTCAGAAATAAATGAGGTACTGGCGGCGCTTCGCGCGGAAGGCCGTCTCGCCGGAGTGCCACGCCGCCACGATACTCGCCGCGGGTTTGCCGGCTTGCAGGGCTTTGCGCACGGCGTCGGTGCCGTTGACTTTGTCGAACATGGCGAAGGAGCGGCCCGCCTTGACCGCCTCGGCGAAAAGATCGCGGTGGCCCACTTTGCGCGCCGCGTCCAAGGCGTAGTAATTGATCGCGGCCAGCGGCGCGGTCGCGCCGTTGGTGAAGTGCAACCGAACGCCGTGGACCGTGGAGCCCGTGTAGGCGCCACGCGGAGCTTTGAAGGAAACCGGGAGGAACTTCACGCCGCCCAGGCGGAGCCCGTTGAGGTAAGTGGCCATTTTGTTTGCGTCGAGCCACGGGGCGGTGAGGCACTGGAACGGATAGGCGCTGCCCAGGCCGATGTTCAAGCCGCCGATCTCCCCCACTGGCCCGGTGGCCGGCAAGCCGATGGCCGTGTCGAACGAGCGCACGTTCGGAGACGTGGGGTTCCACGGCAGACGGGTGTCCGGCCAGGTCATGGACCGTCGCCAGCCCTGCATGGCGATCACTGTCAACTTGCAGCGGTTGGTGATCCAGCCCTCGCCGTTGATCATGCGGGCCAGCTCGCCGCAGGTCAGGCCGTAGATGAGCGGGATTTCCCACTGGCCGACGAACGAGCGAAAACGCGGGTCCAGCATCGGTCCCTCGACGCGCTGGCCGCCCAGCGGGTTCGGCCGGTCGAGCACGATGAACTCCACCCCGGCGGAAGCGCAGGCCTCCATCGCCAGGCCCATCGAGCTGATGTACGTGTATGGGCGGATGCCGGTGTCCTGGATTTCATACACGAGCGCGTCCAGGCCCTTGAGCATGGCGGGCGTGGGCCGCCGCGTTGGGCCGGGACCATAGAGCGATTTCACCGGCAGACCGCTGGCCGCGTGGATGGAATCCTTGAACTCCACACCCGCGGCCACCTTGCCGTCGAGGCCGTGTTCGAGCGCGAACAGGGTTACCAATCGGACTCCCGACGCATGCCGGAGGCGGTCGATGGTGGATTCGCCGCGGCCGTTGACGCTGGTCTGGTTGGCGATGAGGCCGACACGCTTGCCGCGCAATTCCTTGAAGTCGCGCGCGGCCAGCACGTCGCTGCCGAGTCGAACTTCCGCGTGCGCCGCCAGACACAGCCAGCCAGCCAGCCAGCCAAAGACCCAAGGGGCTGATCGCATGGCGGCAGCGTAAGCGCCGGATGGAAGACCGGCGAGCGTTTTGTGCCGCGAAATCGGCTTCAAGCCGGGAATTGGTAAGGCGCCCGATAGTCGTAGCGAAGACGGCGGTTCGCCTCCGCGTTGTTGGTGAATCGCTCGGCCTGCGCATCCCATTGCAGCAGGCTCTGTGTCTGCAAGGCGAGCTTGCCGATCAGCGTGGTAGTCGTGCTGCGGTGGCCGATCTCGATGTCGCAATTGCAGCGCTGCCGGCTTTTCACGCAATCGAGGAAATTGCGGGCGTGCGGCTCGGTGTCGGTGTTGCCGCTGACCTTTTTTGGCTCGATCCATTTGCGGTAGCTGGCGCGGTACTTCCCATCGGCGGAGCGATCCAGCGGGGTGCGGGCCGGGAAGGGGAGCTGCGGCGTGGCTTCGGGCACCACTTCGTAGCCGTTGCCCCACAGGTAGAGCGTGCCTTTCGTGCCGCGGATTTCGATCTCGACCCCGCGCGCGTCCGCTGCCGCCGCGTTCGCATTGAATTGCGAAAACGTGGCGAGCGTGCCACCGGGGTATTGCCACAACACCTCGAGCGTGTCCGGGATTTCGCGGTTGTCTTCGATGGCGAACTTGCCGCCCAGCGCCGTGACCATTTGCGGCGCGTCGTGGCCGAGCGCCGACTGAATGAAGTCCAGGTAGTGCGTGCCGAAGTTCGTCACCTGGCCGCCCGAAAACGCATAGAACCAACGGAACCGGTAGAAGGCGCGGTTCGGGTTGTACGGCATCGCCGGCGCCGGACCGAGCCAGGCGTTCCAATCCCAGTCCGTCGGCGGCGCGGCATCGGGCGGCGAACCGATCCCGGCCGGCCACTCGTTTTGAATGTGAAACGCGCGCGCCACCGTCACCTTGCCCAAGCCACCATTGCGGATGAAGTCCGCCGCCTCGCGGCACATCGCGGACGAGCGGCGGTGGATGCCCACCTGCACGACGCGGTTGTGCCGGCGCGCGGCCTCGACCATCGCCCGGCCTTCGGCGACGCAAAGCGACAGTGGCTTCTCGACATAGACGTCCTTGCCGGCGGCGCACGCCTGGATCATTTGCAGCGCGTGCCAATGATCGGGTGTGCAAATGACCACGGCATCGACGTCCGGCAATTCCAACAGGCGGCGATAGTCTTTGAACTGGCGCGGACGAGCGTCGTGCTTCTCGACCTTCGCCGCGGCGAAGTCGAGGTAAGGCTGGTAAAGGTCGCACACCGCCACGACCTCCGCGTCTGCGTGCGCCAGGAAGGCGTCGAGGACTTGGTCCCCGCGATTTCCGAGGCCGATGAAGCCGAGGCGGACGCGGTCATTGGCGCCGAGCACATTCAGGCCACCCACGGTGACGACGGTCGCCGTGGCGGCGGTCAAGGTTCCCGTGAACCGGCGGCGCGACCACCCACCAGGCGAGGAGACATGGGGATTAGACATGGCCAAGGTTTTGGCCAAACCCGCGGCCAGATCAAGTCTGGAACCGCTGGCGGGAGCGGAGCGGTCGCATCTTCGATGCGGTGCGGGCTCCAGCCAGGTCACGCGCGAGCCGCTGCCGCCGGCCTTTCGCTGCGTCCGGACCCGCTGACCCGCTGCGACTTCGAGCGCGCCAACTGGCCGGTCACCGCGCGCGATTCGAGCACGTTGGATCTTGTGAATTGGGCAAAAAGGGCGCAGTGCTTTACCGGCAAGCCTGAATCTGCGATAAGCAGTCCCTGAGCACGCGAGACCTGATTGCACGGGAAGTGGCGAGCCTGCCCGAGGCGCTTCAGCGCGAGGTTTATGATTTCGCTCATTTTCTCCGGCTGAAGGACGCAGACGACTGCTTCAACGGCCGTCCCGCCGGACATTTCTCCGCCTCCCGCCTGGCACCCCCGGCGCTGCCCAGCGAAGGAGTGGTCCGATGAACCCAGTGTCCGGCCTTCGAATGCGGATCAAGCGAAGTTGATATTGCCGCTCAGACCGCACTCGCCGGCCTCGCGCAGCAACTTCAGGAACCGGCTGCACTCGGCGATCCGACTCACCCGCCTGATCAGGACCACGAGGCCGGCGTGAGGATTTGCCCGTGCCAGATTCAGGAAATGGTCGCGATTGCAGGTGACCGGGGCCATTCCTTTGGCATGAGCAAACGCCAGCACGTCGGCGTCTCCAGCGTCCACGGGGAGTTGGTTCCGGAGCCGCACCACGTTGTGCCCGGCCTGCGTGGCCACGCGCGCGATGGCTTCAGGCGCGTCGTGGTCCAGCAGAAGGTTCATGCCCCGGCCTCGGCCATCTGGCAGGCGACCAGGAAGTCAATTTCGGCCAAATGATCCTCGTAGTAGGCCAGGCACGCGTACACCTGGGCCCGGGTGAGACCGGACAACTGTCGGGTCACGGAATCCACCGTCTCCCCGTTTTGCAGCAGGCCGATCGCGTCGTGGACGCAGATTCGCGTGCCCTCAATTCGCGGGTTCCCGCCGCAGACTCCCGACGTGCGCGTGAGGTATCGGTATTGCTCGGTACCGCCGTCATGCGCTGAACCTAACCACTCGCATCGGGTCGGCAAAGCTGAATCAATGCACGCGCCTGAACCGCTCGATCATCCTCGCCACCTGGTCGCGATGTTCGAGCAATGGACGCGGGTCGGTGGTGAAGTGGGTCAAGTCTTTCGACACGTTCTCGGGCACCACCAGCAATCGCTTCGCCTCGGCCAGCAACGTGGCCCGACTCACATTCATTTGGCTCTTTAGCGCCTCCACGCGCTTCACCTCCTGATCGAGCAGCCAGAAGTATTCGTAGTCTTCCATGCCGTCGCGCAGGTTCTCCCAGCGGATCGAGTTGATCGGCGCGTCAAGGCAGGGCTCGGTGGCGGTGTTCGGGTCGCGCCGCGGCGGGTACAGGAAGCGCCCGTCGCCGTTACCCCAAGGCGACCGCATGCCTTTGGGCGTGCCGTAGCCGCTGACCCAGCTCATCGGGTCGTCCCAAGGATTCTGAAGCGCGTCCGGGTAGGCGACCGGGCTGGTCCAATAAACCGTCGCCCACACGAGAATGCCGGTGACGCCGTACTGCCACGATTGCCAGGGCCACAGCCGCAATTCGGTTCCAGGATGGTCTATGAATTCGGTCACGTACGGTGCCTTGGGGCCGGTGCAGATGTACCACCAGACCTCCTCGCCGGCAGCGCGGCGCGCCCGGACCTTCTCCGGCGTCCATTCCGGCGTGAGGCCGCACCAAATGTCCACGTGGCCGAGCAGTTCCTTCTCCGGCTGCTCGGTCAACATGCGCTTGAGGCCCGGCGCGGCGGCCTTGATCCGCTCCTGCCCGGCGACCACGAACGCGTAGTCCTTCGGGTCCGGTTCGTCGAACCAGTACGTGAACGCCTTGCCCAGCCAGCCTTTTTCGCGCAAGTGCCGCTCGACCTGGCCCAGGTAATCCTGGAACAACCGCGTGTGCTCCGGCGTGCCTTCCTGGAACCCTTCGAGTTCGCCGAGGTGGCGTTCGTGGAAGGTGCCGCCGCCCATGCCGCGCAACGGAAGCTGGAACGTGTTGAATCCACCTTCACCCAACCACCGCCCAGCCCACGCGTCGAACTCCATGAAGTCCACCTGCGCGTGCTTGTTGGTCCCCTCGCCCTCAAAACGGACCTTGATCGGCGCGTAATCGAAGAATGAGTACGGGCCGATCCGATGTTCGGCGAAGTTCTGGAGGTACTTCTCGAACACGGCGACCTGATCGGTGCGGTTGGCGAGCTTGTGGTAACGATTGATCTCGCCCGCACCGAGACCGAGCGCGCTGCGAAGGTGCGTCTGACGCGGCAACTCGAAGTCATAGACGTAAACCGCGAGCGGCACGCGAAGCTCGGACTCACCGTCGCGACCTTTGACCTTCAACGACAATTCGCCGGTGTAGTCGCCAGGTTTGGCGTCGCGCGCCACGTCAAACGTAAGCCGGAGCGGGAAGTTCACGTCAGCCTTGAGCTCCCGCGGCAGCTTCAACGGCGGCAGCGGGTCCGGATACCAATCCGCCACGCTACTGCCGTCGGTCGGACGCGTGACGTGGACATAGGCCAGTTCATCGACGCGGACACTGATCGGTCCCGCCTGGCCGCCCGGGCCGGTGAGCGGCGACACGTCGGCCGAAATGAATTGCCGGTCCGACTCCGGGCGAAGTAGCACCTGCGCCGCCTCGAACTCGCCCCGCGCCGCCGACACGGCGACGGGCTTGACCGGAACATCGGCCATCGGCGGTTGACTGGAGCGCGCGATCTTCCAGCCGCTTTCACACCACCACACGGCCACCCCTTTCGTTTGCGCCAGTCGATAGCCGGCGCGCGGGTCATTCAAAAAACCGAGATGCGCCACGGTCCGCGCCGCCAGGAGCGTGCGGTCCGGTTTGGCCCGAATCGCGAACAACAGCTCGTGATCGCCCGGCCGGTCGGCTTTGACGGTCGGGCACACCGCGAAGTCCCGGCGGAGCTGCATTTCGCCGTGCGAGCTGGGACTCGGCTGAACCGTCGGGCCGCTCAGTTCGCGCACGACTGGCAGGGGATCGGCGAAACGGGATGTCCCCGATATGTACAGCCGCAGCAACCCCTGACCGAGCGTCGTGGACAGTCGAAATTTCTCGACCGTCACCTGTGGGTCGCAATGGAGCAACTCCAGGAAATCCGTCCGACCCTCCGCCCGCCGATCAGGCACCCGATCCAGCCACGCCTCGTAGTCGCAACGGTTGACCTGCAGGCTCGTATCCGGATCGGGCGTTCGCAGCCGCACAAAGATGTTCGTCGCCGGCAACAGGCTGGCGGGCAGGTCGCGCGTGCCGCCGGGCGTTTTGCCGTCGAAGGTGGCCACGGGTGTCCACCGCTCGCCGTCGGGGCTGGCGTCGAGGTGGAGCGTGCCGGCGACGTGGTAATTGATCGCGACGCTGACCCGCGCATTCGTTTGCGCCAAGCCGGCCAAGCCGAAGCGATAAACCACCTCCGCTCCGGGCGAGAACACCCAGCGGTCAGAGTTGAAGCTCGCGGTGGCGCGCCAGAGCGGCCGATGAAACTCGGCGCCCTGCCAGCCAAAGTCCGGCGCAAACCGGTAGCGGCCACCCTCGATCTTTTCCGCTGCACCGAGCCGCAATTCGTTCTCGCCCGCGCCGGACATCGACTGGTGATTCGCCAGCACCGGCAGCAACTCCGCGTCGTCGAATTCGACCGCGCCGTTCACATGCCACTGCCCAAGGCGGACGAAATCGTGCGTGGCGTCGTCAGGTTGACGAAAAACGAAACGATACTCCCGCCACGCGGTGTCGAGCGGAAAGTCGCGGTTGACGCGGCTCGTGCCGGCCACCGCGGTGCCGCCGCTGGCATCGGGTGACCGCCGAGCACGGAAGTGCAGCGCGTACAGGCCGCCGGGCTGGAGCTTCACGTCCGCGCGCCAGACGCTCTGGTCGTCGCCGTCGCCGCGAACACGGACGACCTGGTTCGTGCCGGCCGGCCCGAACTTCGCCCACTCCCCTGCCCCGTCGGCCAACCGCCAACCGATCGGCTGCGCGGTGCCTGCCCCGAAACCGGGATTGGGCAGCAGATTCTGGGCATTTCCGAGCAAGGTCAGGACGACCGGACTGATGGCAATGAGACTCGCTTTCATAGGTGGCGGACCGAGTGAACGCCGCCGTCCTCAGCCAGGCAACACCAAGTTGTGCTGGCCGCGCTCCGTCCACCCGCCTGGCACAAAAAGTGTCGCAATTGCGACAAAAATTGGCGCGTCGGCCACCCCGCTGCGCTCCCCATTCCAACGGCATCGTTCCAGCGAAGCGGAGTTGGCACGCCGAGGGCGGTCTGGTTTCATCCGCGCGTGCTGCTGCCCCAGCTCATCCGCCACCACCTCCGGCATGGCACGGACGACGCGTTCTATCGCCTGCAGGCGGTGGACGCGATCGACTGGCTGCGCCGGCAGGGCGTACCGTTCGGCGCCGGGACGATCGCGCTCGACCTGGGCTGCGGCACCGGTATTTTCGGCAGCGAGTTGGTCAAGCTCGGTTGCGCGGTCACTTTCGCGGACGAAAAGAACTGGCTTTCGCCGGCACTGGCGGACGCGACGTTTCAGCCTGTGAACATCGACCAGGACGACCTCGCGCGGCTGGGCCGGTTCGATCTCGTCGTGTGCTCGAATGTTTTGGAACACCTCGCGCGGCCGGAAAAGCTGCTCGACGCCTGCGCCGATCTGCTCCGGCCGGGGGGCTTGTTTTACCTGAGCTGGACCAACTGGCTCTCGCCCTGGGGCGGCCATGACTTCTCGCCGTTTCATTACTTGGGTCCGCGGCTGGGGCCGAAGCTCTGGGACCGCTGGGTGAAACGCCCGCGCCAGCTCAAGCCGTTCGAGAACCTCTATCCATCGCACATCGGCGCCACGCTGCGGTCGATCCGCCGGCGTCCGGCGCTGCGCATTGTGCGCCTGGCGCCCCGATACTACCCGGAGCTGGCGTTCCTGCTGCGCGTGCCGGTGTTGCGCGAGTTCGCCGCCTGGAACTGCGCGGTGTTGATCGGCCTTCGCCGGTGAACGACAGCGAGCGATGTGGAATTGCGCGCGGTCGCGGAATTTCCATCCTGCGCTCACGAGGTCGCGCAAAGCACTGGTCGCGGTCAGACGCCCTCGCGCCTGGCCGGCGACATCGGAACGAATGGGTTCATCAGGAAGCGCGTCGAAGCTTGGTTCCACAAAGCATCGGCCGGCCGGACTGAGTCCGCCGATCACCCGAACGAACGTTATGAAGCGACAGATGTTACGCTGGTTGGTTGAGGCGATGGCCCCGTTTTGCGTCGCCATTTCCCATGCTGCCGACGCTGGCTGGCACGTGTGGACGGTCAGCGAAACCCGGCACGTGCTGCGCAGCGAAGCGCCAGGCGCCGAACGGTCCGCCAAACTCGGCGCGGCCCGCAACGAGTGGGTCAGTTTCCAGATTCTCCTACGCGCGGACGCGCCGGTCAGCGGCGTGTCCGTCGAGGCCGCGGATTTGCGCGGACCGGGCGGCGCGGCGCTGCGCGGGGCCGATGCGCGGCTTTACCGCGAGCACCAGCTTCGCCTCGAAATCGGCACCTACCGCAACGAGACCTTCAAGCCGGATTGGTATCCGGACCCGTTGATTCCGTTCCAGCACCCGATGCCGGGGAAGCCGCTGGCCACCGCGCGCTTCCGCGCCGTGCCGTTCGATCTGCCCGCCGACGAAACGCACGGCTTTTGGGTGGACCTCTACGTGCCGGCGAACGCCGCGCCTGGCGATTACCACGGTCTTTATCGCGTGACCGCGACCGACGGCAGGCGCGCGGAAATCCCCGTTGCGCTGACGGTGTGGAACTTCACGCTGCCGCGCACGCCCACGCTGGTCACGGCGTTCGGCTCACCGGCGGGGCGGGTGCGCGATTACTACCGCCAGCGGGCCAAGGCGGGCTCGGAACCGGAGCCGGCGGACTGGCCGGCGGTGGAAGAACAGTGCGCGCAGTTGCTGAGCGAACATTGCATCGACGCCACGCCGCCCTCTGAAACGCTCCGCCCGGTGGCGCAGCCGGACGGTTCGTTTCGGATTCCGTCCGCGCAGGTGCAGGCGTTGCGCGAATTCGTGGACCGCTATCACGTCAACGCCGTGGAGACTCCGCATCCGTCCAGCGTCGTGAAAGACCCGGTGACCCAGCGCGACACGTTGCGCGCGTGGCTGGCGGCGTTTGACCGAGCCGCCCGCGAATTGGACCGGCCGCAGGTCGTGTTCTTCACGTACCTGAGAGACGAGCCGAACACGCTGGAGGATTACCGTTACGTGCAAAAATGGGGCCGCGCCATCCGCGAGGCCAAATCCGTCGTGAAGGTTCTCGTCGTGGAGCAGACCTGGACAGCGCCGGGCCAAGGCGGCGCGGACAGCGCCTGGGGCGATCTCTACGGCGCGGTGGACATCTGGTGTCCGCTCTTTTCGTTGCATCGCCAGGAGAGCGCGGCTCAGCGGCAGGCTCTGGGCGAAACCATCTGGACCTACACCGCGCTTTGCCAGGGGCAACCCACGCCGTGGTGGCACATTGATTATCCGCTGCTCAACTACCGCGTCCCGGCCTGGATGGCCTGGCGCGACGGCATGAAGGGCCTGCTTTACTGGGGCGGCATGGCTTACTGGAGTCAAACGGACAATCCGTGGACGCAAGCACCGATTTACACGGGCAGCGGCCGTCCCCAGCAGGGCGAAAAAGGCATTGTGTTCAACGGCGAAGGTTCGCTGGTCTATCCGGCGCGCGCGGTTGGCTACAACGGCATCGTGCCGACCGTCCGGCTCAAGGCCCTGCGCGATTCGATTGAAGACTACGAGTATCTGGTCATCGCCCAACGCCGTGGCAAGGGTGCCGAAGTGGACCGGATCGTGCGCCGGTTGACGGAGTCATGGTTTCAATGGGACAAGGATCCGGCCGCTTACGAGAAAGCGCGGGCGGAGTTGGCTGCACTAATCGTCCCGGCAGCGGAGTCGCGTGCCAAGGCGCAATGAGAACGCATCGCACTCGTCACGAATAAACGCCCAAACAGACCGGAAAGCAGCTCAGACGCCAGGTTTCGGGGCTGAGCCAACATCCGAAATTCGAAGCCCGAAAGCCGAAGGAAATCCGAAGTCCGAAATCCGAAACGGGCGGTGCCTACTTGGCGGAGATGGGGAACGCCCCATGTCTCAGCGTCTTCGAATTTTGAGCTTCATGCCGCTTTCGGTTTTCGATTTTCGGAATTCGGCGTTAGGCAGTCTCCGCCGACGCGCTCGTCCAGTTTTGCGACGCCCCTGCCTGGGTCTGGCCATCTTCCTTGGACTTGCGGCGAACCTTGTTGGCGCCGAATCCCAATCGCCCAAGCCACCGTATCCTCCCAGCGCGGTTATCCAGGGCATCACCGGGCACT
>JAKANS010000098.1 GCA_021823625.1 bacterium
TTGAAGCTTAGATCCGCATTTTCTAATAAATACTTTCGGGACCACCTTCCGCGCTCACGCGAGCGCGGCCCCGTTGAAGCAGAACGCCACGGCGGGGGGAGAAGACCTACGCCGTGCCTTCCGCGCTCACGCGAGCGCGGCCCCGTTGAAGCAGCCGTCCTCGCCGGATGAAAAGGGCCGAGCAATCGCCTTCCGCGCTCACGCGAGCGCGGCCCCGTTGAAGCTAGTGATGCGAGGGAGCGTCCAGTTTCGCTACCCAACCTTCCGCGCTCACGCGAGCGCGGCCCCGTTGAAGCGGCGTTTTCATACCCTTTTCAAGCTCGGCTGATTCCCTTCCGCGCTCACGCGAGCGCGGCCCCGTTGAAGCTTAGATCCGCATTTTCTAATAAATACTTTCGGGACCACCTTCCGCGCTCACGCGAGCGCGGCCCCGTTGAAGCCGAACCACACTGCGAGGGAAGAAAACCTACGCCGTCCCTTCCGCGCTCACGCGAGCGCGGCCCCGTTGAAGCAGCCGTCCTCGCCGGATGAAAAGGGCCGAGCAATCGCCTTCCGCGCTCACGCGAGCGCGGCCCCGTTGAAGCAGAACGCGCCGTGTGTGGAGGTCTGGTGACAGCTACCTTCCGCGCTCACGCGAGCGCGGCCCCGTTGAAGCGACCGGAGCCTGCAATGGCTATGGCCCCGGTCAGTGTGCCTTCCGCGCTCACGCGAGCGCGGCCCCGTTGAAGCAGACCACACTGAAGCCAACTTTGGGGCCGATGAACTTCCCTTCCGCGCTCACGCGAGCGCGGCCCCGTTGAAGCCCGGCCCCGCCCAGTTACGAGGTCCGCTTCACCGCCACCCTTCCGCGCTCACGCGAGCGCGGCCCCGTTGAAGCGCCTCGTGCCACTCGGCGTCATTCGCGGCGCGCAAGTCCCTTCCGCGCTCACGCGAGCGCGGCCCCGTTGAAGCGCGTCCGCCGAAACTCGCCCGCACTCAGTGCGCTCGCCTTCCGCGCTCACGCGAGCGCGGCCCCGTTGAAGCGTCTCTACTCCAATACCGCTGGGAACCAAAACACCCCTTCCGCGCTCACGCGAGCGCGGCCCCGTTGAAGCTCACCAACCAGATTGGCGTGACGATCACAGCCGTCAGCCTTCCGCGCTCACGCGAGCGCGGCCCCGTTGAAGCTGGTTCAAATCCCCGCGCCGCCGCCAATAGGCCGCGCCCCTTCCGCGCTCACGCGAGCGCGGCCCCGTTGAAGCTCGACAGGCTGGCCGGCGCGTGTATCCGCGCACCAACCTTCCGCGCTCACGCGAGCGCGGCCCCGTTGAAGCACTTTTGTGCCGGCCGCTGGCCAGCGCGAGGAGTTTAGGCCTTCCGCGCTCACGCGAGCGCGGCCCCGTTGAAGCGAAGTGAAGTTGGGGCAGTACCGCCAAAAAACCACCCTTCCGCGCTCACGCGAGCGCGGCCCCGTTGAAGCGACACCGCCATCGCCAACGTGGAGGCCCTGCGCCGACCTTCCGCGCTCACGCGAGCGCGGCCCCGTTGAAGCTGGGACTCTGACCCGCGCCCTGGTTGTACCCCGACGGGCCTTCCGCGCTCACGCGAGCGCGGCCCCGTTGAAGCTCCTTTCCGCCATGCAGATCGTGTCGTTGTGGTCGCTCCTTCCGCGCTCACGCGAGCGCGGCCCCGTTGAAGCGCGGCGACCGTCGTGTCCGTGGGCTGGACACCGGCAGCCTTCCGCGCTCACGCGAGCGCGGCCCCGATGAAGCCTTTCCCCCTGCTTCTCGGCGTCTTGGCGGCTCAGAGTCTTCCGCGCTCGCGGCTTCCTTTCGCCTTCCGCACCGCGCGCGACGCTGCTACCTTCGCGGCCATGTCAGGCGAATTGACCGTCGGTTTCTTGGGCGCAGGCAAGATGGCCACCGCGCTGGCCAAAGGCTTTCTCCGCGCCGGCCTGGTCGCCGCTGACCGGCTGATCGCCAGCGATGTCGCCGCCGGTGCGCGGCAGGTTTTCGCGCAAGAAACCGGCGCCCGGGCCGTGAGTGACAATGCCGAGGTCACTCGCGACGCCGAGGTGCTGATCGTGGCCGTGAAACCCGCCCAGGTCGTCGAAGTGCTGGCGGCGTTGAAACCGGAGATCGGCGCGCGGCACCTGGTCATTTCCATCGCGGCCGGGGTGCCACTTGCCAGACTCGAAGCGGCCTTGCCGCCCGGCACACGCGTCATCCGCGTGATGCCCAACACGCCGGCCCTGGTGGGCGCGGGGGCGGCCGCCTTTTCGCTCGGAACGGCTGCCCGCGCCGAAGACGGCGCGTTGGCGCAGCGACTTCTGTCGGCGGTGGGACTGGCGCTGGAAGTGAAAGAGCCGTTGCTCGACGCAGTCACAGGCGTGAGCGGGAGCGGTCCGGCCTTCGGCTATTTGATGATCGAGGCGCTCAGTGACGGCGGGGTGGCGGCGGGGTTGCCCCGCGACGTGGCCACGAAGCTCGCGGCCCAGACTTTGTTGGGTGCCGCGCGAATGGTGCTCGACACCGGCCTGCATCCAGGCGCGCTCAAAGACCTGGTGACCAGCCCCGGCGGGACCACCATCGAGGGCGTGCACGAACTGGAGAAGGCCGGGGTGCGCGCGGGCTTGATGAATGCCGTTCGGGCCGCGGCGGACAAGGCCCGCAAGCTCGGCCAGAGTTGAGTTCAGCCGCATGAGTTTTCCACCCCCCAGCGAACGTCAGGCGCGGCTGATGTGGTCCGCGTTGACCGGTCTGGCGGTCGCGACCCTGGTCACGCTGATCGTGGCCTTGGCCTGGGGAGTGGGTCGGGTTCTGGCGATCCTGTCGCCGGTTCTGTGGCCGCTGGCGATCGCGGGCGTGATCGCCTACCTGCTCGATCCGGTGGTGGATTTTCTGGAACGCCGTCACATCCCGCGGACGCGGGGCATCCTGTTTGTCTTCGCGCTGGCTTTGGTGCTGGTGGCGGGCGTGATCGCCAATGTCGTGCCGCAAATCGTCGCACAGACGCGGCAGTTGGTCCGAGCGGTGCCGGATTACGTCAGGCGGGTGGAACGCAGCGTCGAAGGGTGGATCAGCAAACCCCCGGCGTTTGTGCGCCGGGTGCTCAGTTACCTGCCGGCGCCGGTGGCCAGCAACGCGCTGCCAAGCCTGGTCGAGGACACCAACCGACTGGTTTCAACGAATCTGGTTTCGACGAACCTCGACTTGACCCTGACCAACCAGGTGGCCGCGACCGACGTCAAGGGCACGAACAATGTGGCCAGCCTGGTGGATCTGGCCAAGGCGTTGGGAATCGATCTGGACCCGAAGTCGTTGACCAGCGCGACCGGCTGGATTCCCGGCGTGGCGCAGAAGGTGGGTACCTGGCTGTTCGGCCAGGTGGGCAAAGTGGCCTCGTCGCTTGGCCTGCTGGTCGGTTTCTTCCTAGTCCCGATTTACGCGTTTTACTTTTTGCTGGAGAAGCGCGGGATCGAGTCCAAATGGACGGACTACCTGCCGCTGGCGCGCTCGGATTTGAAGGATGAACTCGCCTTCGTGCTGCGTTCGATCAACGACTATCTGATCGCGTTCTTCCGCGGGCAGGTGCTGGTCTCGATGATCGACGGCACGCTGTACGCGATCGGCTTTACCGCCATCGGGTTGCCGTACGGCTTCCTGATCGGAGCCGTGGCGATGGGCCTGACCATGATTCCGTACCTGGGCGCCGCGATCGTTTGCTTGTCCGCCCTCGCGATCGCGCTGGTGCAGTTCGGCGACTGGTTGCACTTGTTCCTCACCCTCGGTGTTTACGGCGTCGTGCAACTGGTGGAAGGCTTCGTCGTGCAGCCGAAAATCATGGGGGACCGCGTGGGCTTGCACCCGTTGACGATCATCGTGGCGATGATGGTGGGCACGACGTTGTTGGGCGGCATTCTGGGGGCGATCCTGGCGATCCCATTCACGGCGGCTCTGCGGGTGATCATGTTCCGGTACGTGTGGAAGCGGCATCCGGCGCCTGCCATGAAGGCGGATTAACCAGCGGCGGCGCGGAAGCCCCCGGTCTTGGCTACGCCGAACTCTGCAGGGCGTTCACCAAAGGAAGGAGTGCTGTTCGGAAAGCGTCTGGTCGCCGTCCCGCAGCGACACCCGCCAGGCGACAATCTCCCCGACCGCCTTCAGTTGCGCGGCGTCCAGCTTCAGCCTGGTCCAGGAACTGAACCAGCGCTTGGGCGTCACCGCCTGTTCCAAGATGTACGGCGTCGCCTTGGGATGCTGCGTGGTCACGAGTTCGAGATGCAGCTTCAGCGTCCGGTCGGCGACCTTGCGCGCCTTCCACTGCGTGTCGAATCGCAGACCGCCGCACTTGCTGGGATCGCGACGCAGCATGGCCTGGTAGGCGTCGCGTTCGAACAGGCTGGGGGAGAGCGTGTGCCGGCCGTTCAGGTCGAGGTAATGCGGGAGCACCTTGATGACCTTGTCCGCTGCCGCGTGCAGCGCCGGCAGCAGGCACGCGAGCAGGGCGGCGAGGCAAAGGCGTTTCAGCCAAGTCATGCGGGCACGGTAGCCGAGCGCTGCCGGCGGCTCAACGCCTTTTCAGGCTGCACATTTGAAGTGTCAGCCACCGAGACACGGAGGCACAGAGATAAAATTTGGAAGGCAGGAACTTAGGAATCGGCGACTCGGTTTCGGGATTTCCTGTTTTCCTGAATTCCAAATTCACCCACTGTGCCTCGGTGCCTCGGTGGCTGAAACGGCGCGGGGGGTTGTCCTTTTCGCTGGTCAGACTGCGGCGCGACGCTTCAATCGAGGCTGTGTCACGCGACTATGTGCTGCAACCCTTCCGGTCCGAGGTCGATCTCCAAATCGACTACGCTGCGGAATTGAACCCGCAGCAATACGCCGCCGTCACTGCGCCGCCCGGCCCGGCGCTCGTCATTGCCGGGGCGGGGGCCGGCAAGACCCGGACGCTGGTCTATCGCGTCGCGTTCCTGCTCGAACAAGGCATTCCGCCGGAGAACGTGCTGCTCCTCACCTTCACCAACAAGGCGGCCAAGGAAATGATGCGCCGCGTGGCCGACCTGCTCGGACAGGACCTCGCCGCGCTTTGGGGCGGCACGTTCCATTCGATCGGCAACCGCATCCTGCGTCGCCACGCCGAGTTGCTCGGCTACCGGCGCGATTTCACGATTCTGGATCGCGAAGACGCGAAGGACCTGGTCAGCGCCTGTCTCGGCGAGGCCGCAATCGACGTGAAGGCGACGCGTTTTCCCAAGGCCGATGTGTTGTGCGACATTTTCTCACTCGCGGTGAACACCTCGGAGCCGGTGACGCGCGTGTTGGAGCGGCAGTTCAAATACTTCGCCCAACTCGCCCCTCGGATCGAGGACCTGCAGCGTCGCTACGCCGAGCGCAAGCGCACGACCAACGTGATGGATTTCGACGACCTGCTGGTGCTCTGGCTGCGGTTGCTCCAGGAGCACGTCGAGGTGCGCGAGCATTACCAGCGGCGGTTCCAATTCGTGCTGGTGGACGAATACCAGGACACGAACCGGATCCAGAGCGACCTCGTGGACCTCATCGCCGGCGACCAGCACAACGTCATGGCGGTGGGCGACGATTCGCAGAGCATCTATTCGTGGCGCGGGGCGAACTTCCTGAACATCCTGCGCTTTCCGGAGCGCCATCCGGGCGCGGTGGTTTACCGCATCGAGACCAATTATCGCAGCACCCCGGAAATCCTCACGCTCGCCAACGCCGCCATCGCCGCCAATGTTCACCAGTACGAAAAGCGGCTCACGCCGGTGCGCGATGCCGGGATCAAGCCGGCGCTGGTGGCCTGCGGCGACGCGCACGTGCAGGCGGCCTTCGTAGCGCAGCGCGTGCTCGAACTCCGCGAGGAGGGCGCGGCCCTGGACGACATGGCGGTGCTGTACCGTTCGCATTTCCACGCGCTCGAACTCCAGATGGAACTCACGCGCCGCAACATCCCGTTCAGCATCACCAGCGGCATCCGTTTCTTCGAGCAGGCGCACGTCAAGGACGTCGCCGCCTATCTCAAGCTGGTCTGCAACCCGCGCGACGAAATGGCGTTCAAGCGCCTGGTGAAAATGCTGCCCGGCGTTGGCCCCAAAGCCGCGGCGAAGCTGTGGGCGGGATTCAAACCGGCGAGGTTCGACGCGGACCAGCAACCCAGTGTCGATGAACCAGCGGAGCAGGGTGTGCCCGAAGGCGGGCGCCCCCAAAGCCCCGCGCCCCGCGCCCCGCACCTCGCCGTGTCTTCGCCGCTGGCCACGGCGCTCCAGGCGCTTTGCCCCAGCGTGCCGAAAAAGGCCCAGACTGCCTGGGCGCAATTGACGGCCACGGTTGCCCAACTCGAAGCTGCGCCCACCCGGCAGAGCGCCACCGCGATGATTGGGCTGGTGATCGAGGCGGTGTACGAGGATTACCTCGAAGCGACCTATACGAATTACAGTTCGCGCCTGGAGGACTTGGAGCAACTCGCCAGCTTCGCCCGGCAGTTCGCCACGCCCGAGGAATTCCTGGCGCAACTCGCCCTGCTGACCAATGTCGAGGCCGAGGCGGAATCGACCTCGGCGGCGGAGGATGAACGACTCCGGCTGTCCACGATTCACCAGGCCAAGGGACTCGAATTCGGTGTGGTGTTCGTGATCATGCTATGCGACGGCTTGTTTCCGTCGGCGCGCTCGCTCGAAGACCGGGCCGCCGAGGAGGAAGAGCGGCGGCTGTTTTACGTGGCGGTGACGCGAGCGAAGAACGAGCTGTATCTGACCTACCCGCTGATCCGCACGGCCGGCGCCTACGGCGGCGAAGCGATGCAGCAACCCTCGCGGTTCCTCGGCGAGTTGCCGCGCGACCTCCTCGAAGAGTGGAATCTGCAGATGCCGGCCCAGTTCGACTAAGCCGCCAAATCGCGGCGCGGACACCGCCGGAATTTAGCTTTTCGCAACGCCGGTCCCGGATATACTCCCGCCGCGGACCTCGATTCGCGCGGTCCCGACTAACTATCGAACAAGCTTTATGCCACTGACACATACCCGAGAACTGTTCGCGAAGGCTCTCAAAGGCAAATACGCCCTCGGCGCCTTCAACGTGAACAACATGGAATTGCTCCAGGCCATCGTCGAGGCGTGCGAGGAGGAGAAGGCGCCGGTGATCCTGCAAATCTCGAAGGGCGCGCGGCAGTATGCCAACCCGGTGTACCTGAAGAAGCTCATCGAGGCGGCGATCAGCGTCACCAACATCCCCATCGCCGTCCACCTCGACCACGGCGATTCCTACGAGCTGTGCAAACAGTGCATCGACGAAGGCTTCACCAGCGTCATGATCGACGGGAGCCACCTGCCGTTCGCCAAGAATGCCGAGTTGTGCAAGAAGGTTGTGGACTACGCCCACAAGCACGATTGCGTGGTCGAAGGCGAGCTGGGGCAGCTCGTCGGCGCCCAGCACGACGACGGCGAGGAAGGCGGCGGCTACTCGAAGGGCGGGGTGTACACGCACCCGGACGAGGCGGTGCAGTTCGTGAAGCAAACCGGCGTGGATTCCCTCGCCGTGGCCATCGGCAATTCGCATGGCGCCTACAAATTCAAAGGCGAGCAGCACCTAGACATCGAGCGCCTCAAAGCCATCAAGAAAGCGCTCGTGGACGCCGGCCTCGGCGACTACCCGCTGGTCCTGCACGGTGCCTCCAGCGTTCCGAAGGACATTGTTCGCGAGATCAACCAGTACGGTGGCCAGCTTGGGGAAGGCACGGCCGGCGTTCCGGAAGCGGACATCGAGATCGCCCGCCGGACCGGTTGCACGAAAGTGAACATCGACACCGACCTGCGCCTGGCCATGACCGCCGCCATCCGCAAGGTTTTCGCCGAAGGCCCGAAGGAGTTCGACCCGCGCAAGTACCTGGGCCCGGCCCGCACCAAGGTGAAGGAACTTGTCCGCCACAAGGTGCGCAACGTCCTGTGCTGCGCCGGCCACGCGTTCGATTGAGCGCAGTCGCGGCTCGGTGCCCAGCCGCCGGCAACCGGGCGACGGACATTGACGAAGATTCACGCCGGTCGCGGGAAAGCCTCGCCGACCGGCGCGTCTTTTTTGGGAGGCCCGGGGATACAACCCGAATCCTGAGCGAGATGGCGTGGCGGCGGCCGATTGACGACCTCGCTGCGTTCCGTTTACCCGCATGGTACAAAAAATGTCGCAATTGTGACAGAATTCCGGCTCGGCGTTCCCCGCGCCGTTCAATGGCCTCGTTCCGGCTCCGGACTCCGGCGGACGCAACCCCGATGCAAACGCCCACTTGTGCTTTTCCACCGGAACGTTAGAAACACCGCGCATGAATAGCGAGAGCGTGCCCGCCGCCGCCCCATCCGATTTCATCCGCGACATTGTTGCCGCGGACCTGGCGAACGGCCGGCACACGAAGATCCACACCCGTTTCCCGCCGGAGCCGAATGGCTATCTCCACATTGGCCATGCGAAGAGCATTTGCCTGAACTTCGGCATCGCCCGCGAGTTCGGCGGCATCTGCAACCTGCGGATGGACGACACGAATCCGACCAAGGAAGACGTCGAGTACGTCGATTCCATCACGGCCGACGTGCGCTGGCTGATCCAAGGCTGGGCTGACCATTGCCTGGGCCTGAAGCCAAAAGGCAAGACGCCCGAGACCGTGACCAGCGCGGGCAAGCCGGACTTCCACCTCGCGCCGGTATCCGGCATCCGACAGCCGGCATCGGATTTGGAACCCTTTTACGCCTCCGATTATTTCGACCAGCTCTACGAGTACGCGCTCCAGCTCACGCGCAACGGTCTGGCCTACGTCTGCGATCTCTCGCCTGAGGAGACGGAGAGGTACCGCGGCTCACCGGACCGGCCGGGTCAGGACAGCCCGTTTCGCACGCGCTCGATCGCCGAAAACGTGGACCTCTTTGAGCGCATGAAGGCCGGCGAGTTTCCCGACGGCACACGGGTGTTGCGCGCGAAGATCGACATGGCCTCGCCGAACATCTGGATGCGCGACCCGGTCCTGTACCGCATCCGCCACAGCGAGCATCACCACACTGGCGACCAGTGGTGCCTCTATCCGATGTACGATTTCGCGCACTGCCTGAGCGATTACATCGAAGGCATCACGCACTCGATCTGCACCCTCGAATTCGAGGTGCACCGGCCGCTGTACGATTGGATCCTGGAAAACCTCGACCTCCCGCGCGCACTCCCGCGTCAATTCGAGTTCGCCCGCCTCAGCCTGGGCTACACGATCATGAGCAAGCGCAAGCTCATGCGACTCGTGAACGAGCGGCTCGTCAGCGGCTGGGACGACCCGCGCATGCCAACCATCTCCGGTCTGCGCCGCCGCGGCGTCACGCCTCAGGCCCTGCGGGATTTCGCTTACAACATCGGCATCACCAAATACAACGCCTTGACTGATGTCGCGGTTCTGGAGAAGGCCATCCGCGACGACCTCAACGCCCGCGCCTGGCGCCGCCTGGCCGTGCTGCGTCCGATCAAGCTGGTCATCACCAATTACCCGGAAGGCCAGGTCGAGCAACTCGAAGCCGGCAACAATCCGGAGGATCCTGCCGCCGGCACGCGGCAAGTACCATTCACTCGCGAGGTGTTCATCGAGCGGGACGACTTCATGGAAACGCCGCCGCCGAAGTATTTCCGCCTGCGGCCTGGTGGCGAGGTGCGTCTGAAATACGCCTACATCGTCAAGTGCGACGAGGTGGTCAAGGATGCCGCGGGCAACATCAGCGAATTGCGCTGCACGGCGGACCTCGGCAGCAAGACCGGCGGACCGACCGCGGGCCGCAAGGTCAAAGGTACCATTCACTGGGTGAGTGCCGCCCACGCGATCGATGCCGAGGTGCGCTTGTACGACCGGCTCTTCACTGTGCCTGAACCGGACGCGCGCGGCGATTTCAAAGCGCACCTAAATCCGCATTCGCTGGAGGTCGTCACGGCCAAATGCGAGCCGGCAGTCGGCGAAGCCCGGCCGGAATTGCGCTACCAGTTCGAGCGCCTGGGTTACTTCGCCCTCGACCCGGACGCCGCCACGGACGGGGCATCTGGTAAGCCCAGGCTCATCTTCAATCGCACCATCACGCTCAAAGACACCTGGGCGAAGGCGGCGCAGAAGAGCTGAACGCCTGGCCAGCGCGCGGGCCAATCCAAGGCTTGCTCGCGGCCGGCGGTCCCTGACAGCCTCCGGCGTGCTTCGGGAACTTTATGGGCCGCCATCCCGTCGTTGACCTCGCGATTTGCATCGGCGCCGGCTGGCTGGCGGGTGGCGCGGCGCAATGGTTGCGCCAGCCGTTGATCGTCGGCTACCTGGTGGCCGGTTTCCTGATCGGCCCGCAGGTTCTCAATCTGCTCGGCAACTCCTCGAACGTCCAGGCGATCTCCGAGATCGGCCTGGTGCTGCTCTTGTTCTTGGTCGGCCTCGAATTGGACCTGAAGCGCCTGCGCAGCCTGGGCCGAGCGGTGACGGTGACCGGTGTGACGCAAGTCGTGGGCGGCTCGGTGTTGGGAGTGGCTTTGTTCTGGCTGCTGGGTTATCGCCTGGGAGGCGGCCGGCTGGACGCCTTGTATCTCGGCTTCATCGCGGCCCAAAGCAGCACGGTGATCGCAATGAAGCTCATGCAGGAAAAGCATGAGTTGGGCACGCTGGCCGGAGAAATCACGGTGGGGGTGCTGGTAATGCAGGATCTCGCGGCCATCCTGTTTGTGGGGCTCCAGCCGACGTTTCTCGATCCGCGCCTACCGCTGCTGGTCGCCACGCTGGCCAAGATCATTTTCCTCGGTGCCGTGGCGCTGGCGGCCAGCCGCTACCTGTTGCCGCGCGTGTTTCGGGTCATCGCCGTGCGCCCGGAATTGGTCACGCTCGGCTCGCTTGCCTGGTGCCTGGTGATGGCGGCCGGCGCCGACGGCCTGGGCCTGTCGCGCGAACTCGGCGCCTTGCTCGCCGGCATGGCCATTTCCACGTTTCCGTACGCGATGGACATCGAGGCCAGGGTCGCCAGCGTGCGCGACTTCTTCCTGATCCTGTTCTTCGTGGTGCTGGGCTTTGGCATCCCGTTGCCGAAACTCGCCTTGCTCGGGACCGTGCTGCTTATGGCTTTGGTGGTCGTCGTCACCCGGTTCGCTACCGTCTTCGTCCCGGTGTACGCAACGGGCGGTGGCAGTCGCGCCGGCTTCATCGCCAGCGTCAACCTCGCGCAAGTCAGCGAACTGGGCCTAATGCTGGTGGTGCTGGGCGAACCACTCGGACACGTGGGACCCGAACTGGCCGGGCCGATTCTGTACTCGTTCATCGTGCTGGGGCTGCTCTCCAGCTACGCGATCACTTACTCCGATCAACTCCATCGCCTGGCCTGGCCCACACTGCGGCGCTTCGGCCTCCACGAAGGGCCGGAGAAAGAGCGGCAGCCAGCCGACGGCGACGCGACGGACATCTACCTGCTGGGCTTTTACCACGTGGCGAGCTCGCTGGTCGCCGAGCTCGAACGCGCCGATCCAAGCGTCTTGCACCGGTTGACCGTGGTCGATTTCAATCCGGTCGTGCTCCAAAATCTCCGCGGGCGTGGCGTGCGGGCGCTTTACGGCGATCTCGGTCGGCGGGACTCGTTGGAGCGCGCGGGCGTGGCCCAGGCAAAACTCATCTTGTGCTCACTCACCAACTCGGTCCTGCGCGGCACCAGCACCGTGAACCTGATCAAGCACGTCCGCGCCTTGAACGCGCAGGCGCGGATCGTGGCCGTGGCGGAAACGCTCGACGAGGAACGGAGTTTGCGCGGCGCCGGCGCAGATTACGTGGTGCTCCCGCGGCTGCTCGCGGCGCATGATTTCCTGGCCGCCATCCGCGCCTTCGACAGCCAACTGTTGGAACAGAAGGCCGTCGAAGCGTTCACCGCGATCAAGGACCGGCAAGAGATCCTCACCTGACCGGGCTGCACGCGCCTCACGTCCGAACGCCGGGCAGGCGGGCCAGGAACTCGCGCGCCTTCTTCGCCTCGGCGGTTACTTGTTTGAGGTCGCCCTTGGCCAGCGTCTCCACCAGCACGGGGCCGGTCGTGAACCCACCTTGTCGCAGACGGGCGAACACCGCCGGAAAATCGACCCTGCCCGTGCCGGGCGTGACCATGACTTCTTTTGGCGGCAGAAAATCCTTCGCGCTCATGCCCACCACCAGGCCGTCCACAGTGGCGGCGTCCTCGACCGGATTTCGCGCGCCGTCGGAGTAATAGAAGATGTTTCCCGGATCGTACCAGAGCCGGAAGTTGCGGTGCGCGACGAACTCGATGGCCTGCCGGCATTGCGGGCCGGTGGCGATCTGCCCGCCGTGCGGCTTGATGGTGAGGCGAACGCCTTTCGCCGCTGCAAATTCGCATACCTCACGGATCGCCAGGTAGTAAGGCTCACGCAGCTTTTCGTCGCCCACACCCCCCAGCAGCAGGTCCGGCGAGCCGCACGCCGCGCAGTGCTCGACGAGCCGCTGGAGCGCCTTCATGTTCGCCGCGATGGCGGCCGAAGGCGGGTAGTCGCCGTACACGGACGCGCACTTCAGGTTGCGTTGCCTGACCTCCGCGCCAACTTGGGCGGCTTCCTCGGGTGGCGTGTCGGTTGTGATGATGACCCACGATTTGCCCTTCGCGGTCATAATGCCGCAATGCCGGAAGCCGGCTTCGGCGATGGCATCGAGCGCGGTGCGGTAATCGAAGGCATCGAACGGGCGCGTGTAACAACCGAGGTGGAACCCGGCTTTCGCTTGCTTGGTTGCGGCGCAGCCCGCTGCCAGCGCAGCGGTGCCGGCGAGCAGAAACTCGCGGCGCGTTATGGGTCGGAGATTACTCGGAGATCGGGGATTCAAGTTCATGGTCTAGCGAGCATGTGTCCGCTCGCCGGAAAATCAAGACCGCCGCTGGTTGCCGGTACTCACGCTGTGCCTGCCCAACTCACGACGGACCTGCGTGATTCCGACTGACGACGTGAATGGCCATTAACTGGCGCATGAAAGGCAACGTATTTTGGCCCGGGCGTGCAGCACGGCCATCAAGTCTCTGTCCATTTGCCTCTGCGTTTGGCTGATCACTCCTCCAAGAGGGTTGCCCGGTAGAAGATATTTCCTCCCACTGCCGTCGGGTAGGGGTCCACGAAGATCTGCGTCGAGTTCGTAAGCGTGAGATCGCCCATGAACGCCCACAACTGGCCGGCGTCGTCTTCGGGCCAAAACTTGGGTGTCTGCTCCAAGGTATAGGTTTTCCCGACCGTCCCGTGAACGGTCAACCGCGGGGGATCGCTGGAGAGATCCACCGCCAGCCGCGCTGCTGGTGAGGGTCGGACTTCGAAGGCAAGCGGCCAGATCGTGTCCGTGCGGGTTTGATCCGGATCAGCCAGGACGTATTCGACCTCGCCGCCTATTTCCCGGAAACCCGTTTCACCGGTCGGGACTTCAACGTTCAAGTTGAACTGGAGCGGATTTTGGCCCTTCAACGCCCCGAAGCGGATGTCAGTCCCTTGGAGCTGAGGGCCTCCCAGGCCAGTAACGCCAATGAGCTTCCAACCGGGCGGCAGTTTCGACCGCCATTTGAGCGACACCAACCTTTGTCCAACCCGATAGCTGAACTGGCCATAGATTGTGGCCATCCCTGGTGAATAACAGTAATCGACCAGGTAAGTGGCCATGGGGGGACCCGAGGCGCGGGCAAAATGCGCCCGGATGCGGCGTGGGCCCGTGATGATGAAGCGAAGTGGATTACCGACGCCTGTGACATCCCCCGACCATCCGACGAACTGGTAGCCTGGATACGCCATCGCCCTCAATTGCACTCGCCAACCGGAGTTATCACGCGGCATCCCGGCTGACCCCGAAGCGCCTTTGAGCGCCTGCTCCCATTTCGCATTTTGCCACGAGGGAGTGGCAATGAATCCCGGCGGTTGAGTGCTGTGAAAACTGCTGTATGGTGACCACACGATCTCTTCTACGAATCCTCCTTCTGTTCCTGTCACGGAGATGGGATTGACAGGTATCTGGCCATAGCCAACGGACGTGAAGAGAGCAACCGTCGTTGTGTTCACTTGAAGGGGCCAGGCCAGAAACGGGGCCTGCCATCCCTCCACCGGCTTGAATTCAAGGAAATGCGAGCCCAACGGCACGTTGGTGTAGGCGATGCCGCTCGCCCGCCAGTCGGTTTCACCAAGCAGCCGCCACGCGGCGCCCGCAGCCACGGCTTCCGGGGGAGCGATGGTGATCGTCACGCTGGGCTGGGCTCTCAACGTCGAAATCGCGCAGCCGAAGTACAAACACAGCGCCGCCGCGGCTCGGATAAGCCGGCGATGAAAAGGGGCTGGGCTGCGGCTGGCGGAGCCTGTGCTGCTGCCTGTCGTTCTCAAAGAAGTTATTTGCAGTGCTTTCATGATGAACTTGGGAATTGTAGTTTTCAGCTTGAACAGGTGAATGACTGGGCCAGTCGGTGGCGGCGGCATGACTCAACGACCTACATGCCGATTCACCGTTTGGGAGGCCGTGACCCGGCGTCGAGTTACGACGACACAAGCCACGCTCGTTGGGATTCCGAAGTTTCCGCGATACCTGACACCAACTGCGTCCATTTCTACCGATAAGTCGGTGCCGAATCGCAGACTATGCAAAGAAACTCAAAATACACCGCCGGCCAGCCGCCGAGCTCACCGCGCCGCGTCCGGAGGTCAATCGCGCAGTTGGTCGAGCAACCGGCCGGCCGCGTCCACCAGCCGTTCACCGGAACCCGCCGCGCACCGGGCGCTTTCCGGCTCGTAGTTGCCCTCGGCGTAACTCCGGCGGTCGGGGATGTAGCCGAGGTTCTCGTTGGCGAGTTCGACGACGAAGGTTTGCGGGAACGGCGAGCGGTTCTTGATCGCCAGCCCCAGCTCGACGAACACCTCGCCCGGCAAGCCCACCCAGGCGACCTCGCGACCCAAAGCGATGACCTGCACCTCGACGCGCAGCGGCTTGCCCTCGCGCGCGGCCACGTCGAGCACCCGGTACGCGCGGACGAGTTTCATGAAGTTCGCGCCGCGATCGTCCTGGGTGACCGCAACCACCTGTTTCGCTTCCGCCACCTGCTCCGCCGTGAACTCCGGCAGCGCGAGTTCGACGAGTTCGCTCTTCGCGCGCAGCGGGCCGGCCGTCAACGGCCGAAGGTCCTTGTAAGCTTGAAACACCGCGGCTCCCAGGATTGTGGCGATGCGGTGTTGTTCGCTGGCGGTGCCTTGGGGCCAACGCCAGCCGACATCCAGGTGGTTGAGATTTCCGCAGGTGCCGTTGCCCACCAATGTCACGTGCTGGGCGCCGTGGTAAGCCGCCAGCACGCGCCCGAGCGCGCCCGGCCAGTCCGCGCTGATCTGGCTGCCGCCACAGGTGTCCGGGTGCATGGCGAAATTCACGTAAGCCGCGATGGACTGCGCGGGGCCGGTGGCGTCGGGTCGTTCGATGTAAAGAATGCCAACCTCGGGATCGCTGGGGCCGGCGGGCAGGACGATGTCCGGGTTCAACTTGCCGGGGTTCCAACCCACCGTGCCGTCGCGCATGAAGTACCGGCGGATGAAGGACAAGTGCTCGCACCGGCCGCGGGCGACGTTGAGGCGGGCCGGCTGGAGCCGCTCGTTCGCGAGGCGCACGCTCTCGACGATGCGATCCGGCAGGCGCGCCGTGTAATCCACGGAGAGCGGCGATTGCCCGCCCATGTCCGCGCTGTGCTGGCCGCGGCTGGCCAGCTCCGGTCCGGTGTGCGCGTGCGTGGCGCTGATCAGGACGTGGTCGCCCGGAATGCCGGTGGCCCTTTCGATCCCGGCTCGCGCCTGGTCGGTGACCGCGCGGGTCACGCTGATCAAGTCCAGCGTGACGAACGCCACCCGCTCGCCAGCCGACTCGAGGACCAGCGCCTTGGCGAAAAGCGGGTCCAACACGCCGTTCGCGCCGCGCTCGTGGTAATAGCCCGCCAGCGGAATGCCCAGCGGCGGCGTGATGTCCACCGCGGCCACGCCGACTCGTGCTTCACCGGCGTAAACGCAAATGGCGGCCAGGAGCAATGAGACTATCACCATGCCTGGCGGGATTCCTGTCGGCAGGCGAGCGAAGTGGCGTGCGGAGGTTCTCATGACGTTGTGGAGGTATCGCCGCCGATCTTGCCAGTCCGCGCCGCTGTCTGGCAAGCGGGTGGCCGGTCCGGTTTTGGGTAGCGCAGCCGGCCCGGTTGCGCCGGTCGGCGCCTCGCCGACCGGAACGGGCGGAATAGGCCTGCCCGCGGTGGAGACGGCGCGCGGGCAACGCGTGTGTTCGGCGAGGGCGCCGAACACGCTCCGCTCCCAATCCAAGTCGCACCGAGCAGTGTGGTCGGCTGGTGGCGCCTTGGAGTCGCGGCCGGGCCGGCCACGACGACACGCGAGCCGCGTGTGCTCCCCAGGCTGCGGCAGTCGCGTCGTTACTGGCTTTGCTTCGGCACATCCACGCGATCGCCGTCTTGGAGCAGGATTTCCTCGACGGGTTCGCCGCGTTTCAGGCCCAGCAAGCTTACCGTCTTGGTCTCGGGCTGCTTCGTGTCCGGGTTGACCCTCGTGAGTTTGACCGCGCTCATCAAGGCGTTGTCGGCGAAACCCACCACCAACAACGTCTGCGAGAGGCTGGTGGGGGTGCCCGGTGTGAGCTTGAACCAGTTTCCCTGAAGGCCGTTGCCGCGCACCGCGCCGAAGATGGATACTTTGCCCCCCGCCTTGGCCTTCTCCGGATCGGTCTCGAAGATCGACTTCGCGGGCCTGGGCTCAGGCGGTTCCTTCGCGCCGCGCTCGCGGAGCAGTGCGATGATGTCCTTGGGCTGTCCCGGCATGAAGACACCAGCAGGCCGCTGCACGGAATATCCTTGAAAGCCGGTTGATCGTTTGCCCGCCATAGCTACCGGTGTCTCGCCGGAAGCATCTTTCACATCCGGATCGGCCTTGGCGTCGAGCAACAGACGTATGAGGTCGAGGTGGTGGCGATAGACGGCGAAATGGAGCGGCGTGTGGCCGTCGGCATCGCGGGCGTTCACGTCGGCGCCGTGGTCGAGCAGGAATTTGGCGAGTTCCAGGTTCATATTGGCTATCGCTATGTGCAGCGGCGTCACGTCTTTGTCGGCTGCAAGCTGTGGTGTTCCACCCTGAAAGGAACCGGGGGCGAAAACTGCACCTAACGGCTGAACCGGCGAAGGCATCATGCCTGGCTGAACCACAGGCAGCCCGCGCGCCGAAGCATCTGAGGAAGAAACGGGTGCGGCTTTTTCCGCCGTGCGCCTGCGAAGCGATGGCTCATCCTTTGGTCGTGAGCCGTGGGCGTTGACGTCGCAGTTGTGCGCCACGAGCAAGTCAACGCCGACTGTCTGGTTCAACCGCGCCGCCTGGTGCAGCGCCGTCCAGCCGTTGGTAGTCTTGGCGTTGACGTCAGCACCGTGTTCGAGCAGCGCCTTGGTAATCTTCTGATCGGCGACCTCAGCCCGCAGGCTGACGGCCTGGAACAGCGGCCACCAAGGCTGGGCCTCGCCGTTGGTCCAGCCGGGGGCGTTCGGGTCCGCGCCGGCGGCCAGCAACGCATCCACCAGTTCAGCGCGGCCGCTATCCACGGCATAGTGCAAAGGCGTGTTGCCGCCGCTGTCGCGCACATTCACGTCGGCCTTGCGGTCCAGCAGCAGCTTCAAGGTGGCGGGTGCGTTCTGGATCACGGCCCAGTGGACGGGAGTGATGCCGCTGGCGGCTTTCGCATTAATGTTGGCACCGCGGTCCAGGAGCAGCCGCGCCGTCTCCATGTCACCTGAGCCAACGGCCACGAACAGCACCGTCCAATTTCCGTCCTGAGAATCTTCTCTCCACCCTCCAGGCGAGTATGGGTATTGATTAAGCGGTCCTTTGATCCAGGCGGACACCCGGGCGTCGATTTCCGCGTGATGGTCAAGCAGCAGCGGCACCAATTTCTGGAAGTCTCTGACGGCATAGGCCAGGGCGTTCAGGCCATGAACATCAACCGCGTTGACGTTCGCGCCCTTGTCGAGCAATACCTTCACGCAAGATTCTCTGGCCGGGTATGTGGAGACGACACGTATCAGCGGCGTGCTGCCGTCCTTGTCGCGATACTCGAGGTCAGCGCCATGCGCCAGGAGCAGCTCCATCATGGCTGGGAAACCGGCCAGCGCCGCGGACCCCAGCGGGCTGTTTCGTTTGTCGCTTTGAGCATCACGCGCCGCCGTGTTCACTTGGGCGCCTTTGGCCAGCAACGTCTCCGCCACTGAGAGGTAGCCTTTGATCGCGGCCTGGTGGAGCGGCGTGTAGCCGTTGTTGTCCGCCGCGTTCACGTCCGCGCCGGCGGCGAGCAGCATTTCGCAGAGCTTCTTGTGGCCATTCTGGGCGGCGATGTGCAGTGGCGTCCGGCCCCACCTATCCTTGGCGTTCACGTCGGCCTTGTTCGCCAGCAAATATTCGGTGACCGCTAGGAAACCCTTGTCGGCGGCGGCGTGGAGCGGGGTGCCGCCGTCGCCGGTGGCGTTGTGTGCGTTCACGAGATCGGGACTGTCCCGGATGATTGCCTGGATGCGCTTGATTTCGTCCGCCTCCTCGTTGGTCGCGGGCGTCGGGCCGCCGCCAGCCGCGGCTGCAGCCACCGCGGGCGCGCGCTGGACGGCGGCCAACTCGCGTTGCAGGGCGAGCAACTCGCGTCGCACCGGAACCTCGTCATCGGGAGTGGCGGCGCCGACCTGAATCTGCTTCTGGATTTCCTGGAGGTTCTCCTGAAGGAGTTGCTGCTCTTGTTCGAGCAGGGCGACTTGGCGCGCCGGCAACGCGTTTTCCGGCAGCTTGCGTTGAAGTTCCAGCAGGTCGCGTTGGACCTTGCGGAGGTCCGCTGGCGAAGCCCTGCCGTTCTCCAGGCGCCTCTGGACCGAGAGTTGTTCCTGCTCGACCAACCTGATCTCCTCCTGGATCGACGCCAGCTCAGCCGGGCTGAGCGTGGCGGGCACTGGCGCCGCGGTCGGTGCAGCTCCCGGGACCGCGTTTTGGAGCACGAACAGCCGGGCCTTTTGGGTGTCGAGGATGAACCGGACGCGGTCGGCGATGGCGGCGAGTTGTTTCTGGAGTTCGCTTGGGGCGAGGAAGGCTGCGGTTCCGGATCGTAGTCCCCCGCGAATCGCTTGGCCTTCAGGACCGATCGCCGCGTAGAATACGTTGGTGTTGCCCTCCGGATTGGCCTGATACCAAGCGGCCTGGCGTTGAAGTCCCGGCAGATGAACCAACATTCGCTTCAACCCCTCATCCGGGAAGAACGCCAGCACGGCCTGTCCCTGCTTCTCCGGGTCGTCCTTCAAGCGCTCGATGCCGGCGAGTTGGGCGGCGAGCCGATCGGCTTCCTCCGCTTCGTCGCTCCTGGCGGCGGCAGCCGCGGGCGGAGCGTTGGTTCCGGTCTGGGTTGGCAACCCGAAGCCGAGTGTGGCGAGGTTCTCGCGGCTGAGCTTGGTGAGCGTGGCTTCCTCGGTGAAATCGCGCAGCACGCGCTGGTAAGCGGCGACGGCCTCATTCGTCCAGCCCAATTTGCGATAGCATTCGGCCAGGCGGAACAAGGCGGTTGCGGCCAGCGGACGTTGTTCGTCCAGGCCTTGAACCACCCGTTCGTAGGCGGTGATGGCGTTGGTGAAGTTGCGATTGAGTTCCTCTTCGAGCAGGCCTTGCTGGAAGGCGGTGGTCAACGGATCCGCGCTCCAGGCAGGCAACGCGGCGACGACGATGAACAGCAGACGGCATAGCATGGTCTTCATGGTCTTCATGGTGTGAAGGCGGGAAGGCGACGGGGCCGGCACGCGGCAGGCGTTGCCCAACCGGGTCGCGCAGGAGGCGCCGGCACGGAATGCTGGGGTGGTTTTCATGGCAGTCAGCCTGGCACATCTGCCGGGCGGAGTTGTCATGGTTTTGTAAAATTTTCGCTGGCGCAATCTCGATCGAAGTTCGGGGATTGAATGAGGAAAGCAGGAAGGCAGGAAGGCCCAGAAGGCGCTTCATGATTTCTTGAGTTCCTCATTGGACCTCTGCGTCTCCGCGCCTCCGTGGTAGTCCCCGGTGGGGCGAGACTCCGTCGAGCCCTGCAATTGCAGCCACGGCGGCCCAGAGGCTCGAGGTTGAATGAGGAAGGCAGGAAAGCCGGAAAGCCAAGAACCCGGTTCCTGAGTTCCTGCGTTCCGAATTTCGCCGAGAATTGCACGTTCAGCCACGAAGGCACTCGGGCTCCGAGGTTGAATGAGGAAGGCAGGAAAGCTGGAAAACCGGCAATCTCAGAAGGCGGTTCCTGAGTTCCTGCGTTCCTAATTGAATGCACCCCGACGCACCCGGTTACTGCCGCTCGATCGCCGGTGGCATCCGGAAAAGAATTTCGAGATAGCCCTTGACCACAACGGCTACAAGTGTAGGTTCAGCGCACCCACAGTTGTAGGTAACAGAAACGAAAGTGCCATGAAGCCGCGCATCTCCGAAACCGAATGGGAAGTCATGCAGGTGCTCTGGGCCAAGGCCCCGCGCCCGACCGGCGACATCGTCGCCGCCCTTCGCACCCACGATCCCACCTGGCATCCCAAGACCGTGCAGACGTTGCTCACCCGCCTGGTTCGCAAGCGGGCGGTCGGTTTCAAGAAGGAAGGCCGGAGCCACCTCTATCGCCCGTTGGTGTCCGAACGCCAGTGCGTGGACGCGGCCAGCGAGTCCTTCCTGGGACGGGTCTTCGGCGGCTCGCTCGCGCCAATGGTCGCTTATTTCGTCGAACGGAAAAAGCTCACCGAAGCGGAAATCCGGGAACTGCAGCGCATCCTGAACGGAAAGGAATGACTCATGCCAACCGATGCGAATTTCACGGCTGCCTGGCTGGACTGGCTGCAGCGGACCGCGTGGCAAACGGCGATCCTCGTTGCGTTGGTGCTGCTGTTCCAGCGCCTGTTTCGACGGTGGCTGACGCCGCGCTGGCGCCATGCTTTGTGGTGGCTCGTGATGGCGCGGCTCGTGTTGCCCGCAACGCCGGCGAGTGGCGTTAGCGTGTTCAATCTGGCGCCCGCTGGTTGGGACCGCGGAGGCAGCGGCGCAGAGCCGAGTGAGACTGCGGCCAACCCTTTTCCGTCGGCTTCAACTGCAGAGCGGACTCCAGCCCGCGCGGATGGGTTGCCTCCGGCAGAATTGCTGCCGGCCCCAGCGAATCGTTCTGCGAGCGCCGCCGCTTTCGCGGAGGCGACGGCTCGCGCGCGGGCTGGCGCCCATCGAGTTCGCGCTGACGCCCGGGCAGACACGTCGGGGTCGCGTGCTGGATGAGCAAGACCGGCCCGTGGCGGGCGCAGTCGTCTCGGTCGAGCGCTGGCAGGACCTGGACCTGTTGAAGTGGCGGACCGAGACCGACGCGGAAGGGCGTTTCGTGTGGGATTCGGCGCCGACTCAAGTCGTCACGCTTTCGGTCTCCAAGCCGGGCCTGAACCGGACCACTTTGCCGGTTGGGGAAATGGCGGCTACCGGCTTTACCCTGCGCCTGGTGCGCACGTTCTTGTTTACCGGCCGGGTGCTCGATGCGGAGACCGGCCAGCCGATCACTTCGTTCCGGCTGGTTTGTGGGCCGGCGCTGGGTGGGGGCGGCGAAGACGAAACGCTTTGGCAACCGGGTCGCGACGAACCCATCAGCAGCGCTGACGGAACCTTCAGCGTGGGATTGGATCAGGGCTTGGGGAGGCAGGTGCGCTTCATGGCGGTGGCGGAGGGTTATTTGCCCGCGGCCTCGCCCGCATTCGATGCAACCGGCAGGCACGAGTACGAATTCAAGTTGAAGAAGGGCCGCGGCCCGCAGGGCGTTGTCGTGAACGCCGCCGGCCAGCCGGTCGAGGGGGCGGAGGTGGCGGTCGTCGGTTTCGGCGATCTGGTGCTTGGGAACGGCGCATTTCGCGATAGCGGTGCCGGTCAGGTGTCTTTCACGAACACCTGGCAGGGTATCAGACAGAACAATCCAACTTACCGGCTGACCGCCGAAACGCTGTTCGATGGATTCGCGGAAACTTTCAGCGGCGAGACACAGTCGGTCGTTGGGGTTGGGATCGTTGGCCTCATGCCCTCCAACGATTGGACGATGGAATTCATAGTTGCGGTTGTGCCAACCTTCGCCTGCTCCAACACTCACATTGGCGTGGCATTCACGGACAACCAGCATCCCGAATACAACGGTTGGTTGCAGATTACTACTTAGTGTCTGGCCGGAAACGCGTGTTTTTTGAAGTGGCGCGGGACGCGGGGGGGGGGCCGCGGACGCGATCGGCGACGGTTTTTGCGCCAGGCACTGTCCAAACCACCAAAATCCTCAACGCCAGTGACACCGCTCCCGTCGGACTGGGC
>JAKANS010000269.1 GCA_021823625.1 bacterium
CATCCCGGAGGGATGCCAGCCGGTAGCCGGTGGTTGAGCGCCGCGACACCACCGGGATCGGTGTGGGGTTTGAGAATGCACCCCGGATGGGGTGCCAGCCCAGAGCGCACGGACGGCGAATTCTAATCGAAGTAACGCTCGTCGAACTCGATTTCCGTCTTGTTCAAGAACGCCACCAGTTCTTCCCGGAAGGTTTTTACGCGATGATGTGCTTCCTGCCGGGCGATGTAGTCGCGCACGGAGGCACGAGCCGAGGCGCTGACCGTGAAAGCGGCATAGCCTTCCTGCCAATGGAAGGCGGGGCCGCCCGTCGTGTCGGCGACCCAGAGGGAGGAGGCCTTCTTGAGTTCCCGCACGAAGTCGGAGAGGCAATGGGTGGGTTTGAGCGCCACCAGCAGATGGACATGATCGGCCACGTCACCGACGCCTTGGGGCAGGGCGCCAAGGCCGCGCACAGTGCCACCCAGGTAATCGTGCAAGCGGGCACGCCAGGCGGAGGCGATGGTGGGTTCGCGGTTCTTGGTGGCAAAGACCAGGTGATAAAGGAGCGAGGTGTAGGTGGATGGCATGGCGATGGGTTCCTGGCACCCCTGCCGGGGTGCATGACAAACGACAATCCGCAGCCGGTGGTGTCGCGGCGCTCGACCACCGGCTACCGGCTGCCAAGCCTCCGGCTTGGCTGGGATGGTTCCGCGATGCGTGGGGGCGGTTCATATCAGCAAATGAATTCATCGCCCTCGGCATGACACGCGCCAAGGTCAGCGTCGTATTTGGAATTCCAAAACCAGACGCCTTCGATGGCTTCCTCGATGTAGTGGCGCGCCAGGGCCTGGAGGAACTCGCCCATGTAGAGGTTGACAGAGAAGCGCTGGACCCGCCGCCATTCCTCGGGCGAGAGATGTTTTTCCCGGCGGAGCTTGGCGAGGAGTTCCCCACCGCCTTTGTTTTCGTCGGGCCATTTCACCAGGACACTGCGAGTGTCGTCGCCAACGAGACGGCATTTGGCGGCAGCTTGGGGGAAATCGAACGCCTTGCTGGCCGCGAAGACGGGATCGGCCTCCGCGGAATCGCGTCCCACCAGCGAGTAGAGTTCGGCAAAATACGCGGCGTAGAAATCGGGCTGGTGCAAGGGTGCGTCCGGGTGCCGGGCGAGGAACTCCTCCGTCTTGGCTGCCGCGGTGCGATACGCCCCCGGTGGCGTCGCGTTGTCTTCGGGGCGGAAGACGATGACCGGAAGCGGCTCTGCGCTGCGGCCTTCGCGGTTGCAACGCCCAGCCGTCTGAATGATGGAATCCAGCGGGCCCAGCGCACGGAACGCGATGGGGAAGTCCACATCCACGCCCGCTTCGATCAGTTGAGTAGAGACGAGGCGGCAAGGCTCGCCACTGGCAAGCCGTTCGCGGATGCGCAGGAGCTTCTCCTGCCGGTGCGCCGGGCAGAGGCGGGCGGAGAGGTGGAAGCGGTTCTCTGGCGGCAGCAGGCGGAAAACCTCGCGGGCGTGGGCGGTGGTGTTGACGACGCACAGGGCTTGCGGATGCTCGGTAAGTTTTGCCGCGAGAGCAGGCCAGGACAGTCGGGCATTGGGCGCGGGGAGTTCAATGCGCGTGCGACGCAGGGTTTCCGCCATCGCGCCCGGATTGGAGGAGATTTCCGACGGTTCCCAGCCGTAGGGCAGCGCGGCTTTGGCGGAGGCGAATGCGGGCTGTGTGGCGGTCATAAAGACGGCCGTCGCACCGTAGGGTTCCTGGGTGAGCAGCCGCACGGCGGAGAGCAGCGAAGGGACGAGACGTGCGGGCAACGTTTGCACTTCATCGAACAGCACGACCGAGCGAGCGAGGTTGTGGAGCTTCCGGCAATCGCTGGGTTTGTGGGCGAAAAGGCTCTCGAAGAACTGGACACTGGTGGTGACGACCAGCGGCGAGGCCCAGTTTTCAGAGGCGAGGCGGGCGCGCCGCAGGCGTTCTTCCTCCGCATCGCACCCCGCGTCTTCCTTGCGCTCGCGCGGCGCGACGGCGCTGTGATGCTCCAGCACATAGTCTGGGCCGAACTCGGTCTCGAACATTTCGCGATACACCCGCGCCGTCTGCTCGATGATGCTCGTATAGGGAATCACCACAATGACGCGACGCAAGCGGAGCGGATCGTCCGGCGCGAACGTGGCGTTATGCTGGATGATGTGCTTCAACGCAAAGGCGAGTGAGGCCAGCGTCTTGCCGCTGCCTGTCGGAGCCGTGAGCGTGAACAACCCCGGTGGCTTTGCTGCCGCTGCGAGGCAGTCTCCGAGGAGTTGCCGGCGGAGTTGGTTCACCGATCCATCGCCGGACTTCGCCGCCAAAGCCGCTTCAAGCAAGGCCAGGGCGCGCTGCTCGTGAAGCGCCGGAACGGCCCGCTGCTGCGCGGCTTCAGGATCAAAATGCCGTTCGGTATCGAGGAAATCGGCATCTACCAAACAACTGAACAGGAACCGAGTTCGGAGGGCGGCTGCGAATGTATCCTCCTGCCGGCGTGCTGGTACAGAGGGAAGCTGCAAGCCATCGGCGACGAGACGACCCATGAGTTCCGTCACCGGTTCCGCGCAGCCGGTAAGTTCACGAGCCAAGATGACATCCGCCATCTTCAAGAGGGATTGCCGCAAGTCCCCTGCGGCCGGCAACCCGGTATGATGCCCATCCACGACGTAGTCGATGAGCGAAGCTTTCAACTCGGCAGCTTTTCGCGCACCGGCGGCCCAGTGATTAATGCCGTGGATCGAGTTGTCATCAAGGCGGGCCTGAAAACGCTTCGCGTATTTCCCCAAGTCATGCAACAAGCCGGCCAGCGTTGCTTCGGTCTCAAGCTGCAATGGAAAGGCAAAGTCCTTCGCCAGTGCGGCGACATGGCGCAAATGCTCCTTCAACAATTGCCAATCAGACTTCGGCAGTCGTTGGCCGTTCTCGTCCTCAGCGGTGTGCGCGTAGAAGTTCATTCTAACTCACCGAGCTCACAGGTGTTGCCGTTGCGGAACGGACTGACGTAGTCCGGGACGGCGCTGGGCGTGATGACGGGATGGCTCACGCGCTCGACCTTCATTTCGGGCCGGGTGAAGCAGGCGAGGTCGCCCCAGACACGGAGATGGACCAGGGTTTCGGGTTTCATGGTTGGCTTGGTGGGGTTGAATGGCTTGACGCGCCGCCGGTCATCCCGGAGGGATGCCAGCCGGTAGCCGGTGGTTGAGCGCCGCGACACCACCGGGATCGGTGTGGGGTTTGAGAATGCACCCCGGATGGGGTGCCAGACGGATGGACGCGGGCAGGTGTTCTTAATCCAAGTAACGGAAGGCGGGGCCGCCTGTCGTGTCGGCGACCCAGAGGGAGGAGGCCTTTTTGAGTTCGCGCACGAAGTCGGAGAGGCAATGGGTGGGTTTGAGCGCCACCAGCAGATGGACATGATCGGCCACGCCACCGACGCCTTGGGGCAGGGCGCCAAGGCCGCGCACGGTGCCGCCCAGGTAATCGTGCCAGCGGGCACGCCAGGCGGAGGGGATGAGCGGCTCCCGGTTTCGGGTGGCAAAGACGAGGTGATAAAGGAGCGAGGTGTAGGTGGATGGCATGGCGATGGGTTCCTGGCACCCCTGCCGGGGTGCATGACAAACGACAATCCGCAGCCGGTGGGGTCGCGGCGCTCGACCACCGGCTGCCGGCGGCCGAGCCTCCGGCTTGGTTGGGATGGTTTCGTGATGTGTGGGAGCGGTCCATGTCAGCGGACGGATGGGCGGGCAAGGTCGCTGGCTTCCAGGCGGCACGGCGAAGGTCGGGGCTGGGCTGGACCAAACGCGCATCCGGGTCGGCAAGCCCCTGTAGTCCCCTCCTGCCATCCATGCGTGACATGGTGTGATTCTCCGCAGTTGGCGGCAGCTGTCTGCTGATGCGTGTGCCCTGGCTACGCAATTCTTGGCGAATGCAGCCCTTCTTTTGTTCAGCCCCAGATCTTGCCTGCATGTTCCGTTTTTCCGGTTGCCCCGCCCCCACCTCCCGTCGGACGCTGCGGCCCGAAGTCTCAGTTTCGGTCGCCAGGCTACCACCGGGGATCTGACATCCGTGGACACCCCGGCCTACAAGTTGTTCACCGGATTGGAAGCGGGCTTTGACAAACCCGGCCGCGCCCGGCACAAGTCGCCCTCACGTCTATGCCCAAAGTCGAACGTTGCCGTTACGCCCAGCCGCCGTGGGAGCGGATGATGCACATTCATCAGGCGCTCCAGCAGGACCGGCATCCCAACTGCACCCAGCTCGCCGCCGAGTTGGAGGTGGTGCCGCGCACGATCAAGCGGGACGTGGACTTCATGAAGTGCCGGCTGAAGCTGGCCATCGCCTTCGCGCACCACGCACAACAGCAGTCGGCCATCGCCTCCCAACGGCCTTGCTCCCTCGCCAATGCCCGCTCTTCCTTCCGCAAGTACGCCGTGGCCAAGGGCGGGTTCAACGCCAACGCCTTCTTCAGTTCCCGGGCCCGGTTTTGAGGCAGGTTCTCCCACCGGTACCACAACAGCCACCGCGTCCCCTGGATCGCCACCTTAGAGCATTTCAACAAATAGTGTAGCCATTGGGGGGCGGGTGTGATGGGGGCTGGGGGAGGCGCGCGCGCGCACTGGATTTGCGGCAACGGATCCTCGATGCCTAGGACAACGAGAAAGGCACGCGGGCTGAGGTCGCCCAGCGTTTCCGGGTTTCGCTCGGCATGGTCAAGAAGCTCCTCCAGCAACGTCGGCGCACCGGTGACCTCGGCCCGCGACCGCCCTTGGCCGGGCGCAAACCGATGATCGTCGCCGCCCACCGCGGCCCAATCCGCTCGCTCCTGGA
>JAKANS010000270.1 GCA_021823625.1 bacterium
CTGTTCTATGACGGTCGGCTGTCCCATAGCCTTCCAACAGGCTTCGGAGTTCGAGCTTCTGCCACAGCGCCGAGCGCAGGAGCGTGAAGAGCCGGGTGAAACCGTGGCCCCACTGGCTCAGGAAGGCGCAGCAGCGCAGCAGCAGGTAGAGCACGAGCGCCGTCCAGACCTGCCACCGCACGGCGTGGGCGTTGTGCCCGAGGAAGTCGGCCAGTTGCAGGGTCTGTTTGAGTTCCTTGAAGAACACCTCGATGCGCCACCGGCAGCGGTAGAGGTCGGCGATGGTCCGGGGGCTCCACTCCAGGTTGTGGGTCAGAAAGACCATTTCGCGCACCTGACCGTCGACCTCCACGAGCGCCACCACGCGGCGCATCCAGTTGGGATAGGCCTTGCGGGAGGGCGGGCTGGTCAACTCGATCCGCTCGTCGGCCCGGAGGTTCCCGACGCGTCCCCGCTGGAGTTTGCGGCAGACCCGGTATTCCAGGTTTTCCTTGGCCCGCGTCACCCAGGACACCTCGCGCATGGCCAGATCGGCGAGGTGACCGAAGTCCACGTAGGCCTTGTCGAAGAGCACCATCTCCCCAGCCCGCACGCCCGCGCAGAGTTCTCGTGCCCGCACGCTGTCGGGCTCCCGGGCTGCGCCCACGATGGCAAAGTGCGGCCGGAAGCTCTGCAGGTTCAGGCGCCCGGGGCCCTTGGCGGCCGCCTTGCGACGCCGGTGCTTGGCCCAGTCCAGGCCCCGGGCCACCAACTGGATGGGGGTGCTGTCCACGACGTGGATCAGCCGCTTGAACCGAAACACAAACCGGGGGCGCCGGCCGCCGCCGAACCGGGGGGCGATGCGCGGCAACTCCTCCCGCATCTTCCCCAAGAGCGCCTCGGCCATCTTTGCGTCCCATTCCCGGTTGGCGTGCGAGCGCCCGTTCTTGCTCGGCGGGGTCGCGCCGCGAATGGCCGACCGGGGTCCCGAATGCAACCGGAGAGCATCGCAGACATCGTTCAGGCCCAAGGCGTGCGTCAGTTGTGCAAACAGCCGGCTGACCCCGTGGCTCCACGGCTTGAACGGGCGACTCTTCTCCTCGGCCCCAGGCTCCCGGGCCAGGGAGGCGACCAGCGGGTTGGGAATCAGACTGCACAGTTGGCGCAGGAGCGTGAACTGGCTGCGCGTTGGCTTGCGGGTTGTTGTTTTTTGCATGGCCTGCCTTGGGGCCGGTCAAACATCCCCAAGCCAACTTCTTTTTCCAGAGTCATCAACCCTGTGGGACGGCTGTGAATCTGAGTCAACTCGACCCCCGGCATCCCCTCCGCCTCGCCCTTGCCAAGCCGGGTCGCTTGGCTAGCTTACTCCCATGCAAGTCAAGACGCTGGAAGAGGCCTTGTAGAACACGCCGTTCCGGCCGTTCAACATTCACACTGACGGCTGCGTGATTCGCGTCCAACATCCGGAACAGGTCCTGATCACGCCGAATAAAACCACGGCGGTGGTCGCCGGCAGTGACGACAGCCTCGCCATTCTTGACTTGGACCACATCAGCCGCCTCAGCGTGGCTTCGCGCCGTCGCCGGGCCACGAGTTAGCATCCTGCCGCGCTCGTCCGCTTTGGTCGGAAACGCCGGGTAACCCAATTGGCTGCCACCTTGAACATTTCGCCCAAGCCCTCCGGAACCGCGATCGGGAAGCGCTGGCTGAACCGCTTCGGCCCGCTGCTGGCACTGGGGGTGGTGTATTTGCTGTTCGCCCTGATCGGCCCGGAAAGTTTCCACTCCGGCCGCAATCTCGAAACCATCGCCCGGCAGACGACCATCGTGGGCCTGGCCGCGCTCGGCATGACGATGGTGATCATCTCCAGCGGCATCGACCTGGCCGTCGGCTCGGCGGTGGCGCTGGCCACGGTGGTCATCGCGGTGGTGCTGGGCAGGGTGGTGTCGCCGGTGGGCGCGGCGCTCGCCGCGGTCGCGGTCTGCGCCGGTTGCGGCCTGGTCACCGGCTTGTTGACCACCCAACTCCGCGTCGTGCCGTTCATTGTCACGCTGGGCATGATGCTGCTCGTCCGTGGCGCGGCCAAAGGGTTGTCGCACGAGCAGAAGGTGGACGCGCCCGAGACGTGGCTGAACGAACTGCTCGCCTCGCTGCCGGACGAACGATGCTGGATGCTCGTGCCGCCGGGGGATGGCTGCTGGCCATCGCGGCGGTCCTCGCGGCGCTGGCGCTCCGTTACACGCGCCTGGGACGCCACACCTTCGCCATCGGTTCGAACGAACTGACGGCGCGGCTCTGCGGCGTGCCGGTCGAGCGCGTGAAGGTTTACCTCTATTCGCTGGCCGGCGCGTTCACCGGACTGGCGGGCGTGATGCAATTCTCGCGACTCACCATCGGCGACCCGACCGTGGCGGCAGGCCTGGAACTGGACGTGATCGCGGCCGTCGTCATCGGTGGCGGCAGCCTGGCCGGCGGTGAAGGTTCGATCCTGGGTTCGCTGGTGGGAGCGTTGATCGTGTCGGTGATCCGCTCGGGCTGCGCGCAGATGCAAATGCCGAACTGGGTCCAGGAAATCATCACCGGCGCGATCATCGTCGTTGCCGTGGCCCTGGACCGCCGGCGGCACCGGTGGACTTGAGCGCGGCTCCGCGACTCGCGCCCGGCGGCCCACGAAAGCGATCCTTGACAGCCGGGGGCCGTGCGCGAGTTTTGCGGCATGACTTCCTCTCCGATCCCGGCTCGCGGCGCGCCCTGCCGAGGCAAGCTGTTCCATCGTGGCTTCACGCTGATCGAACTCCTGGTCGTCATCGCCATCATCGGCATTCTGGCCGGCCTCCTGCTGCCGGCGTTGTCGCGGGCGAAGATCAAGGCGCAAGGCATTTACTGCCTGAACAACCTCAAAACCATGCAGCTCGCCTGGCTCATGTATGCCGACGACAACAACGACTGGATCCCCGGCAACCTCTGGTCGCAGAAAGGGCCGTTCAACTGGGTGTCCGGCTGGCTGGATTTCACCGACAACAATGCGGACAACACCAATGTGCTGTTGCTCCTGGATCCGAAGTACGCGCAGCTCGGCAAGTACACCGCCACCGCGGCGGTGTACAAATGTCCCGCCGACCGCATCACGGTGCGCAACGGCGGGGTGTCGCGGCCTCGCGTGCGCAGTATTTCCATGAGCGGCTGGATGGGACCGAACTCACCCGCCTGGAATTCCGGCTACACCACCTTCGCGAAGACGGTGCAAATCGTGAAACCCCCGCCGTCCGAAGCCCTGGTCTTCCTCGACGAGCGCGAGGACAGCATCGATGACGGCTACTATGCGATCAACATGGACCCGGCGGCGTGGGAATTGGTCAACTTCCCCGGTTCGTTTCACAACGGCGCCGGCGGCCTCACCTTCGCCGACGGCCACGCCGAGATTCACAAATGGGTGGACCCGCGGACGGTGCCTCCATTCCAGAAGGGCAAGAAGCGCGAGTTCACCAGCATGAAGGACAATCGCGATCTGGTCTGGCTCTGGGACCACGGGACGAGCAAGGTCGGCCGGTGAACCGCGCTCGCCACGGGCGGACCGGCCGCGTAGCCTCGCCGCGGCGTGGCCAATCCGTTTTATCAGACCGGCGAGCAACGGGCCGGCCGGGTGCAGCAATTGTTCGGGACGATCGCGCGGCGGTATGACCTGATCAATGACCTGCAAAGCCTCGGCCTGCACCGGCGCTGGAAACGCCGCCTCGCCCGCCTCGCCCGCCTCCGCCCCGGTGACCGGGCGCTGGACTTGTGCTGCGGCACCGGCGACGTCGCCTTCGCCCTCGCCCAAACCGGCGCCGAGGTCACGGGCCTCGATTTCAGCCCGGCGATGCTGGAGGTGGCGCGCGCCCGCGCCGCGCGTCAGCCCGGCCGGGTGACCTTTCTCCCAGGCGACACGCTGCACCTGCCTTTTGCCGACAACGCGTTCGATGCCGTCACGATCGGCTATGGCTTGCGGAATCTGGCGGACTTCGAGGCCGGCCTCGCCGAAATGCAGCGGGTCGCCAGGCCGGGCGGGCGTCTGCTCGTGCTCGACTTTGGGCGGCCGTCCAACCCGGTTTGGCGCGGGTTGTACTTCGCCTATCTGCGGCTGGCCGTACCGGTGTTTGGCCGGCTCTTCGCCGGCAGTTCGGACGCGTACGCCTACATTCTGGAATCGCTCCGACATTATCCCGGCCAGCAAGGTGTGGCGGAACTGATGCGTCGCCGTGGTCTGGCCAACGTGGTCGTGCACGATCTGCTGGGAGGCGCCATGGGCATCGACAGCGCGGAGAAGTCGTGAGCCAACCGAACCGCGCCAGCTTCCGCGCGGTCGGCCGGTTGTCCGAAGCTCGGCAGTATCCTGATTTGGTGGCGGGTGTTGTGACCGCACTGCCCGCGTCGGTGCAGCGGCGCAGCCACCAACTTGAAATTGAAAACCGCACTTCCTCCCGAGTCCTCCCGAGTCGTCAACTCTCAGCACTTCAACTCGTTCGACACTTTTTCAGTCGTCATGAATTGGCTGGAGTCTGCACCAAAACAGCCCGGCAGTATCAGATGCCAGTATCAGCTTCCTTCCGCTGAACGCTCAAGTCACCGACAGCCGCAGCGGGCTAGCACCGACACCAGCATCGGAAAGGACGAACGAAGGCCAATGGCCCGCGCCGGTACGGTGGACTGAACGGCAAGGCAATGCTCTAGAGCATATTAAATAACACTATAGCCACAGCAGGCAAACCAGTTGATGGCGTCCTGAGGAGTGATGGTTTGCAGGGCCAAGGCGATGGCTTCCAGCAAGGCGGCTTCCGTCCGGGCCTCGGCGCTCCGCAGGAAGTTCTTCACT
>JAKANS010000271.1 GCA_021823625.1 bacterium
TTGGGCCAGCGGCCTCCGCGCCGGACCGGCGGACGAGGCGGGCCAGACCCTGACCTTTGTGGCCAGCGTGGACCAACCCGCGCTCTTCGCGGCCGGACCTGGCATTGCGGCTGATGGGACCTTGACTTACACCCCCGCGCCCAACGCCAGCGGCGCGGCCACGGTCACGGTGACCCTCAACGACGATGGCGGCACCGCCAACGGGGGCGCGGACACCAGCCTGCCGCAAACGTTCACCATCACGGTGAAAGGTCTCCAACCTCCGATTGTGCTCACAGCCATCACGCTTTCTGGCGTGACGTTCAAGTTCAGTTGGAACGCACAAGCCGGCCAGAGTTATCGCGTGCAGTACAAAGCCAGGCTCGAAGACGCGGAGTGGATCGACGTGGGTTCACCCATCGTGGCCACCGGCGCAACCGCGTCGGCCGAAGACACGGTGAATGGCGGCGAGCAGCGCTTCTATCGCGTCCTGTTAGAGAATTGATCGGCTGGAGCCGCATCCGGCACTCAATCGCGGCTGCGGCCGCCAGGTATCGAAAAGCGACGTGGGACGAGGCCCGCCCAACAAAATCCGGGCTTTGCGAATGCGCTTGCCCGTTCGAGCATTCCGGCGGTGAAATCCAACCGCCTTTCACGCACATGAAGACTTCTCTTCGCCTTTGCCTCGTCGCGCTGGCGCCGCTGATGGTGCTCGTCGGCGCTTCAACCACCTTCGCGGCCGACAGAAAGCCAACCTCCCTCAAGCCCACCGAGCTGACTTGCGAATACTTGACCAACCCGCTCGGGCTGGACATGGCGCGCCCGGCGCTGAGCTGGAAGCTTCGCCCCACCGATCCCGACGCCCGCGGCCAGCGGCAGCGCGCGTACCACGTCGTCGTGGCCAGCACGCCGGACAAACTGCTGCCGCGCGTCGCCGATTTGTGGGACTCGGGCCGGATCAAATCCGACCAATCGCAGAACGTCCTTTACGCCGGCAAACCGCTCCGCCCCGGCCAGCGATGCTGGTGGCGCGTCACGGTCGAAGACGAGAACGGGCGCTTCTCGGGTTGGAGCGAGCCGGCGCGCTGGACGGTTGGGCCAATGTCCAACGCCGACTGGACCGCGAGGTGGATCGGTACCGGTCAGGAGTTCACGCGCAAGCCCGGCTCGCCACCACCGGATAATAACATGCCTGACCCGTGGCTGCGGAAAGCCGTTATGCTCGACGCCACGCCCTTGCAGGCCTCGATCTATGTCGCGTCGGTGGGCTACCACGAAGTCTGGGTCAACGGCCGCAAAGTCAGCCACGACGTCTTGATGCCCGCGGTCACGGACCACACCAAGCGCGCCCGTTACGTAACTTACGACCTCGCGCCTTTCCTTCACGCCGGCCAGAACGTGATCGGGCTTTGGCTCGGCACGTCATGGTCGATCTTCCCGCCCTACCGCACGCCGGACAAGCCGGCCAGCCCTATCGTGATCGCTCAGGCGGACCTCGTGTTCGCCGATGGAAAGACGCTGCGTGTGGCCACGGACGAATCCTGGAAATGGCATCCCAGCCCGAACACCACCATCGGCGTCTGGGACTTCATGCACTTCGGCGGCGAGCGCTACGATGCCAGTCAGGAAGTGCCGGACTGGTGCGACGCGAACCTCGACAACTCCGCCTGGAAGCCGGTGAAGGTATTTACGCCGCAGCTCACCCTGAGCGCCCAGAAGGTCGAATCAAACCGCGCGGTGCTCGAACTCAAGCCGGTCGCCCTCGCCGAACCCAAGCCCGGGGTGTACCGACTGGACTTCGGTCGCGTCTTCACCGGTTTTCTCGAAGCGAACGTGACCGGGCAGCCGGGTGACCAAATTGAGTTCCAGTGGTCCGAGCGCGAAGACCAGCCGATGACGCACCGGCTGCATAGCTTCTACGTCATCGGCCCGGCCGGCAAAGGCACGTTCCGCGACCGGTTCAACTACGGCGTCGGCCGTTGGATCCAGGTCACCGGCCTGCGGCAGAAACCGTCGTTGGACGACTTTCGCGGCTGGCTCGTCCGGACTGATTATCGGCGCACGACGCACTTCGAGTGCTCGAACCCGCTCTTGAACCGCATCTACGAGACGGTGCTCTGGACGCTCGAAAACCTGACCGTCGGTGGCTACGTGGTGGATTGCGCGCAGCGCGAGCGGATGGGCTACGGCGGCGACGGCCACGCCACGATCGAGACGGCGATGGACAACTACGCCGTCGCGGCGATGTACCGGAAATGGTCCGAAGACTGGCGCGACGTGCAAGGCAAGGCGTCGGCGTGGGGCGTTGGCAAGAAGGAGGGCGAGGTCGGCAGCGGCAAACAGATCGAGTCAGGCAACCTGCCTTACACCGCGCCGACCTATTGGGGCGGCGGCGGGCCGGCTTGGAGCGGCTTTTGTGTGACGCTCCCTTGGGAACTCTTTCGCCGCACCGGCGACCGGCGTGTCCTCGAGGAAAACTTCACCACCATCGAGCGCTGGCTCGCGTTCGTCGAAACCAAGCAGCGGGACAACCTGCTCCGGCGTTACGGCGGTGAGTGGGATTTCCTCGGCGACTGGCTCTGGCCCGGCGCGGAGGGTGTGAACGGCGACACGCGGGAGACGCTGTTTTTCAACAACTGCTATTGGGTGTACAACCTGCGGACCGCCGGACGAATCGCCGAGGCGCTGGGCAGGAAGGCAGAGGCGAAGGCTTGGCGCGCGCGGGCCGACCCGGTTTCCGCAGCGATCCACCAGGAATTCTGGAACGCCTCCGAACACAGTTATGTGAACGGCTTTCAAGCGTACCTGTCGGCGGCGTTGCTCGCGGGCGTGGTCCCGGCCGACCAGCGCGCGGCCGTTTGGCAGCGGCTCGAAAACGAGATTCGCGTCGCCCGCAAAGGTCATTTCTGGGGCGGCATCACCGGCGGCTACTTCATCATCAAGAACCTCGTCGAGGCCGGCCGCAATGACCTGATGTACGAGATGGCCAGCAAGGAAGACTATCCCGGTTGGGGCGATCTGCTTCGCCGCGGCGCGACCACAATGTGGGAGGACTGGGAAGGCCGGCAGTCGCTCAGCCACAGCTCTTACCTCCACATCGGGTTCTGGTTCGTGCAAGGCCTGGCGGGCCTCCGGCCCGGCAGGGACGGGGATGGCTGGAAAAGCTTCGAGCTGCGCCCGGCCTGCGATGGCTCGGTGCCGCTCGACTGGGTGAAGTGCAGCCGCGAAACGCCCTACGGACTCGTCGTGTGCAACTGGCGTCGCGGTGGTGGCAAGACGGAGATTGAAATCACTGTGCCGCCGAACACGACGGCGACATTTTTTCCGCCGATGCGCGACGCGAAACGGATCACCGAAGCCGGCCAGCGGATCAGCGAAAGCCGCGGAGTCAAAACCGTCCGCGACACGGGCGGCGGCCTGGCACTGCAAATCGCTCCGGACAGCTATCGCTTTGAAACCGAGTGACTGCTGACCCGCGCCAGCGGTTACTGCTCTGACTGCAGCACAGTTTGACCGAGGACCTACCCCGGAGCGCCGGTCTGTGACCGGCTTTGGACCGGTGGAGGTCGTCAAGCCGGCTGGAAGCCGGCGCGCCGGCGCTGGGCAAGTTCGAGCTTGCCCAGCGCGACCTGCCAACGGATAAGCGCGCAACTTCTCACTCAAATCTATGAAGCCAAACCTGCTTGCCTCGTTCGCGCTGGCGTTTGCCGCTGCCCTGCTGCCCGTTCGCGCCCAGATCAACACCGGCAGCGACAGCCATGACGGCGCGTTCACCCCGACCCAAAACACGGGCATCGACCTGGCCGACCACCTGGATGGCATTTACCAATACACGTCCGTCAACATCCCGGCGGGCGTGACGGTCACGTTCACGCCGAATGCGAACAACACGCCGGTCATTTGGCTAGCCCTCAAACAAGCGAGTAGGAGTTCTTTTTCTTGGAAGCGCGGATTGAGTGGACGGGTTCGGTGTTTCAGAATCTGACGATCCACAGGTTGTGGCATGGTTGGGTCAAAGTGACCCATGGTTTTGATCGGAAAAGTCATTTTGTTGGCCTTGTCACGGTTTCCCATTTCCTGTGAAGACACTACGCCCGAGCGGGTCCGGAGCGTCGAGTTATCAGGGCGCCTGTGATCGCTCAGCCCGCTTCCAGGGAGGCGATCCGCTCGAACGTCGCCAACAAATCCGTCAGCCACCGGTTGTAACTGAGGAGCCGCCACACGATCCGCCGCGCCGTGCGCACGATCTCTGGCAGGGCCGCAGCACGATGGCCTGCAGGAAACGGCGAAACTCCATCTGGAGCAGTTCCCGTCCGCGCGCCCGGTCCGGCACCAGCAGCGCAAACCACGCCTTGAGATTCCACGCCCGCGCCGTCATCACCAGGTAGGCCCCGTTGCTCAGCAGGTCGCCCACCGGCAGGCGCCTCGCGTGGATCCCGTGCTTGAGTTCGCCAATCACGTTTTCCTGGTCGCACCGCCCGTGGGCCAGTCCGACCACCTGCGGCAGGTCCAGCTCCCACCGGTTGGTCAGATGGAAGCAGTAACGCACCGCGTCGAAGAGCGCCCGCTCGCCCCGCTGCACGCTCAGGTTCTTGCGCACGATGACCAGCCGGTAGCTCTGCTGGCAACGGTTGGGCTGGTAGGCGATCGCGGTGACGTCTTCCCCCGCCAGGACGAGGTTCTCATAGCCCTTCTCGCGCACGATCCGTTCCTTGACCCGTTCGGGTTTGGTCCGCGGCCCGGTCCGGATCTCATGCTTGGGAAGGCGCTCCAGCGGCGTCCAGGCCGGGGCCGGCAGGGCTTCGGCCAGCTGCACCACTTTGGGGGG
>JAKANS010000272.1 GCA_021823625.1 bacterium
CGTGCTCTTGCCCTGCTCGTAGAGCTGAAGGATGCGCTCCCGCACCGGCACCGGAATGGCTTTCAGGCCGCCATCCTACTCCACCACCGGAGGGTCCGCAAGCTACATCAATGATGGAAACGCTCTAACACTGGGGCTGCTGTCCGTGAGCGCCGCTTTGGCTTCCGCCAAAGAGCGCCGGTAAACCGGGCGCACTCCAAACGCTCCGCGACGCACCCGCACCGGGATGTTCGCGCCAGCGTTTGGACTGTGGCGCTTGAGCGCCGCTTTGGGTTCCGCTGGGCGCCCCTCCGCTCAAGCATAGACACGAAGCTCGTAAACGCGCGCGATCGCGTCGCCGTTCGTGGCCTGGATTTGCAGGCGCAGCACCTGCGCGTCCACCGGCGCAAAGGAGTGTCGCACCAAGCGCTGATGATTGCCGCGCACGCGGACCAGCTCGCGCCAGTCGCCATCCGCCGCCGGCCGGTAGCTCAGCGTGTAGTCGCGCACCGTTTCGGGCTGCGGGCCGCGGATGATCTGGCGGTTTGTCGCGTCCGACGCCGACAGCGTCAGCTCCCGGTGAAAGCCGGTGTCGAACGTGATCTGCACCTGGCCGATCCGTTGGGGCTTCTCCCAAGCCAGGTCTAGCCACGGCTCGCCCTCGTCGAACTTCGCGCCCCACCGATGCGTCCATTGCCCGCCCAGGTCGCGCACAAAACCATCGACGACGAACTCCGGCCGCGAGATGTCGTGCGCGGTCGAGGCGGTGACCTTCGCTAGCCGCGCCAGGTCGAGTCGGTCTTCGTTGCGCCAACCCTTGAGCGTCTGGTCGTCGCGGAGCAAAGCCTGCTGAAGTTCGCGCAACTGGTCCTTGTTTTCGAAAAGCCCGCGCGGTTTCAAGCCGTGCCGGACGCACAGCGCGGCGGCCGTGCCCGCGGCCTGGCCGATCGCCGAGCAGGTGGCCATCACGCGCGTGGAACTGAAGGCCGCGTGGCTGGCGCTGATGTTCCGGCCAGCCATCCAGAGGTTGCCGACGTTGCGGCTGTAAAGACACCGCAGCGGGATGCTATAGACCTCCGGCAGCGGCACCGAGCGAAACGGCCGCTCCGTCCACGCGTCGAAACCCGACGGGGGATGATCGTCCATCGGCCAGCCGCCGATCGCGACGGCGTCCTTCGGTTCGCCGCGTTGGCCTTCGAGATCGGCTTGCGTGAGCACGTAATCGCCCACGAGGCGGCGGCTCTCGCGTTTGCCCGGGATGAAACCGATCCAGTCCATCCCCCAGTTCGCACTGTCGGGCTGGTCGCCGGAATTCTTGATGTAGTCCCAGACGCCCAGGACGATCGAGAGCAGCTCGAAGCGGATGCGCTCGTTGTCGCGGATCGAGTTCAACTGCCCGCCCCACTCGATCCACCAATAACCATACTCCCACGAGGAAACGCCGCGGAACTTGAGCATCTCCTTCGTGACTTTGCGCGCCCAGACCGGCGGCTTGAAAGGGATGGGCCGGCCATAATCGCGCGCGGTGAACAGAATGCTGCTGCCTTGCGTGTGGCTATCCGCGGTGGCGTAAGCGAGCGATTCGCCGAACTCGCTCTTGGCCTCGCGGCCCTGCCGCATTTCCGCGCCCGCCTCGAGCGCCAGCCGGCAATCGCCGGTGCAATCCAGGAACTGCCGCGCGACGATCCGGTACAAGTGCTCGGTCTTGTCGCAGCGGGCGAGCACGCGCTGGATGAACGGAGTACCTCCCGAAGTTATCGCTGGAGCGCCGGCTGGTAGCCGGCTTTGTGCCTGAGCCGGGCTTGGGGAAACGAGTGGGGCTTTAAGCCGGCTGGAAACCGGCGCGCCGGAACTCGCGGTTCGCGCCACGCCGACGTCCTCGGAGTGCTCCAAGACCAAGCCATCTTTCATTTCGGCGGCGAACAGCGTGGTGTCGAGCAGCAACGTAATATTCGGCTCGCGCTTGACCTTGTCGTACAGGAGCAGGTCCCAGAGTTCGAAACTGCGGTGCGGATTGTTGACCGCGTCATCGAGGCGAAACTCCTCGATCAAGCCACCCTCGCGCCAGCCCGGCCGGCCGCCGTGGCAGTTGGCGCCGACGATGTGCATCTTCACTTCGCTGCTGGCGTTGCCGCCCAGCCGCGAACGGTCCTGCACGAGCACGACTTTGGCGCCGTGACGGGCCGCGGCAATCGCCGCGCACACGCCCGCCATGCCGCCGCCGGCCACAAACACGTCGCAGTCCAGGTCCACCAGCGTCATGTGCGGCTCGCCGGCGAAACGGTCGCGCGCCGGCTCCGTTGGCGCGATGCGGTCGAACTGGCTGGCAATGGCGTCGTGCGAAGGTGGCTCAGCGCCGATACCATCCGCCTTCACCAGCACCGAGTAACCGGCGAAACCACCGGCGAGGGAGAGAAAATTGCGTCGCTTCATGCGGTGGCCTCACGATACGTCCCCGCCCGTCAGAGGCGAAGGCCCAATTCCCAGCCGACGACCGGCGCGGCAACCGGGTGATGTCCTGATTTGGTGGTGGCGGTGCTGCCGCGTGGCCCAGCCAGCCCTAAGCCGTCAGTTTGTAAGTCAAAACGCTGACTCGCCCTCACCCTACCCCTCTCCCCCAGGAGAGGGAACCAGCGGTCGCCGCGGGTGGAAAAGTCACTTTACGGTGAAGGCCTCTTGCGCTGAAAAAGTCTCTCCCTCTCCTGGGGGAGAGGGGTAGGGTGAGGGCGAGCGTAAAGCCCAACTGCATGGATATGAATTGGAGAGCAGGCCCTGATCATCCGCACGGGTCGCTACAGCTTCCAGCCTTCGCGGTATTGGTACTGGATGAACTGATCCGCTTCCGGGCAGGCCAGCGCGCGCAGGTTCGGCGCGTCCCACTCGATGCGGCGGCCCAGGCGGTAGGCCACGTTGCCCAGCAACGCCGCCTCGGTCAGCGCGCCCGAGTAATCGAAGTTGCACGTGGTCGTGCCGCCCTTGCGGATGGCCTCGACCCATTCCTTGTGGTGGCCGATCGAGTCCGGGATGGTCTTGGGCGGTGCTTGGAACCCCTTGAACTTGTCTTCCGGCAGCAACTGTCGGCGGTCATAATCCGCGAGCAGGTTGCCCTTTTCGCCCACAAACAACACCCCACTCTTGAAATACTTGCGCTGCTCGTCGTCGAGGAGCGGCGACCCCGGCTGTTTGCCGCCGTGATACCAGGTGAGCGCGACGGGCGGCAGCGTGACACCGCCGAGTTGCCGGGCCGGATAGCGATAGCGCACGATTGCCCACGGCGGGGTGGACTCGGGATGCACCGGCGGGCCGTCCACCGGTTCGACCCAACTCGGCGCGCGGAGCTCGAGCGCCCAGTGGGGCAGGTCCATGAAATGGCAGCCGAAATCCGCGATCGTGCCGCCGCCGAAAGCCCACCAGTTGCGCCAGGCAAACGGCGCGTACTCCGGGTGGTACGGACGAAACGGCACCGGCCCGATCCACAAATCCCAGTGCAACCCCGGCGGCACCGGCACCGTGCCCTTCGGCGCGTCTTTCCCGCCATAAACAGCGCCCACCCAGACATGGACCTCGTTAACCGGGCCAATCGCCCCGCTCTGGATCAACTCGACCACGCGACGGTAGTTGCCACCGGCATGAATCTGGGTTCCCAACTGCGTTACGCGCTTCTCCTTCGCGGCCAGCTCGCGCACCACGCGGCACTCCGCCACCGTGTGCGTCAGCGGCTTCTCGCAATAGACGTGACGGCCGGTGCGCAGGGCGGCGGCGGTCGCCACCGCGTGGGTGTGATCCGGCGTGGCCACCACGACGGCGTCGAGATCCTTCTGGTCGATGAGCTGGCGGAAATCGTTGTAGCCTTTCGCGGCGGGGTGTTTGAGGCGGGCCTGGGCCAGGAAATTGTCGTCCACGTCACAGAGCGCGGCGACATTCACGGCGTCGGTGAGCCGGGCGACCTCCTCGAGGTCCGCCGCGGCGCGGTTGGCGGTGCCGATGAAGCCAATGTTGAGTTTTGCGTTGGCGGCGGCGCGGCCGATCCGGATCAGCGGCCCGGTGGCGGCGAGGCCGGTGCCGAACAACACGGACCGGCGCAGGAACTGGCGGCGATTCAAGGCGGTATTCATGGGTTCCAACTAAGACCGAAGCTGGGGTGCTGTCGAGGCGAAACGGCTGGCAACCCGTTCAAAAAGCCCGCCGCCGCGTAAGCCCTTGAGAATGAACTTGACGCGGATGGGGACCGATTTAGCGTGCCGCCATGATCCAGCGCAGGCATCGCGACGACTTGGCCGCACGCTGCGAAACTTCGCTGGTTGCGCGGGCTCGCGCCGTGGGTCGCGCAGAGGTGACGCCGGGGCGGCAATTCAGGAGTCGCGTTGGCGGCGTGTTAGGCGACCGGGACGGGGTGCCGGCGATGCCAACCAGAAGACTAAGAAGCGCTTGGGCCGCCACATGCTTTTCAGCAATATCAATATGGCGACTACGCACAAGACCGCCGTGTCGCTCACTTACTACTTAGTCAGCGGTATAGACTACACTTTCGGCCAAAAAGAAGGAGGCCACGAGGAGGGCATTGAGGCTGAGGGCGACCAAGTCCCGTTCCCCCCGCTCGCGCAGGGATCCGTTCTTCTTGAGCGGCCGTTTGGAGACTCCGGTGTTCTTCATGTAATGCCAGACGAACTCGTCGGGGTTCGAGTCCGGCGCGGAGGGCGGCAGGAAATAGAGTTCCAAGCGTCCTCGCGTTTGGGCGACCTAGTCTTGGACGACGTTGGCTTTGTGCGCGGGCTGACCCTCCACGACCAGGAAGACCTTGGTGCGCCG